>JBFLKP010000098.1:0-5901 GCA_040883225.1 Candidatus Limnocylindrales bacterium
ACGCCGTTGCCACCTGTCCGTCCCGCCGTCCAGTCACGACCACCTGCCACCGGGCCACCGTGCCCGACCCTTGACCAACCCTCTCCATATCAGCTGTTGTTCGAGCGTACCTCCAGCCGTGATCTCCTATCTCCAGCGCACGCGAAGTGCGAGGTATGGCCGGCCGGGCAGCTCGACGCTTACGACAGGGGTGACCTGATCCTGCACGTTGCGAGGGTATCGGTAGTGAAGGTATCGGTAGTACGGCGGTTCGGCGAGCTCCGGCGGCTCGATGGTCATCACCCACAGGTCGATGAGCTCCGGGGAGATCTGGACGCGGCTGCCGGACTCGCCCGGCATGGGCGACCTCCAGGTGTGGCCGCGCCGTGGCTGGAACATGGGTCTTGCCGCCCAGCCGGAGACCGTCGCGGCTGTATCGATGGTCGAGCGTCTCGGTGTCGGCTCGCCACCGTGGGGGCTCACCACCGGTGCTCCACCCCTCGAGCTCGAGGACGTGTAGCTGCGGGTCTGGCTGCCGAGCCGCCGGGTCCGCGGCTGGCGACTGGTCGAGGACGATGTGCCGCCGCCACCGCCGCTCTAGCAAGGGATCACCGAGCCCGACCTGTGCGGCCCGCTGGCGCCCTACGGCTCCACCCGAGTCCGCATCGCGGAGTTCCCCAATGCGGAGCCGTCTCGACTCGGGCAGATCGCGCTCGGCCACGAGCCCGACTAGATCTCTGAGCGCTCCTCAGGCATCGGAACCGGGTTCGGAACGGACTGAGCAGACGCACGCGGCGGCAAGGCTATGGGTGCAGGGTCGTCCTCGTGACGGCCTCTTCCCAGCCGGCGACCAGGCGGGCTCGATCGGCCTCAGACATCGCCGGTTCGAAGCGGTCGACCGCGCGTGGCAGTGCCGCGATCTCATCGGTCGAGGCCCACACGCCTGTGGCCAGGCCGGCCAGGTAGGCCGCACCCATGGCCGAGAGCTCGGCGGTGTTGTTGCGCTGGACGGGCACACCCAGGACATCGGCCTGGAACTGCATGAGCTGCTCGTTGCGGGTGACGCCGCCATCGGCCATGAGCACGCTCAGCGACCCGTCCGCCGATGCCTGCATGGCCTCGAAGACATCCCGCACCTGGTAGGCGACCGACTCGATCGTGGCCCGCGCCAGCTGCGCCAGGGTCGAGCCGCGAGTGAGGCCGCTGATCAGCCCGCGCGCCTGATCGTCCCAGTGTGGCGCTCCGAGCCCAGTGAAGGCCGGGACCAGGTAGACCCCATCGGTCGACTCGACGCGCTGTGCCAGCTGGGCCACGGCGGATGGGCCCTCGAGGCCGATGAAGTCGGAGAGCCACTGGACCGCCGCGCCGGTGACGTTGATGTTGCCCTCCAACGCGTAGGTGGTCGATCCGAGTCCCCAGGCCACGGTCGCGGCCAGGCCGGCAGCGGGCCGCAGCATCGTGGGCGTGGGCATCATCAGCGACGAGCCGGTGCCATACGTGGCCTTGATGGCGCCGGGCTCGAAGCCGGCGTGGCCGAAGAGCGCCGCGTGCGAATCGCCGATGAGGGCGGCCACCGGGATCCCCGCCGGGAGCGAGCCGGTGGCCACGGTCTCACCGAAGATGGAGCCCGACGGGCGGATCTGGGGCAGCGCCGCGAGCGGCACCCCGAAAGCCTCCGCCAGCCACGGGTCCCAGGCGACGGCCGCGAGGTCCATCAGCTGCGTGCGCGAGGCGTTGCTGACGTCGGTGGCGTGCACGGCGCCCGCGGTGAGGTTCCACAGCAGCCAGCTGTCGACGGTGCCCAGCAGGATCTCCGCCTGGGCCGCGCGAGCGGCCCCATCGGCCGCCGCGTCGAGCAGCCAGCGCCACTTGCCCGCGGTGAACCCGGGGTCCAGCGGCAGACCCGTGCGCTCGCCGATCTCGGTGGCGCGCCCGGCTCCGCGCAGCCAGTCGCAGATCTCGGCCGAGCGGCGACACTGCCACGTCACGGCCGGCCCCTCCGGCTCGCCGCTGGCCGCGTCCCAGGCCACGCCCGACTCGCGCTGGTTGGAGATGCCGATGCCCGCGAGGGCAGGGGAGCGGGTCGCGGTCAGGACCTCGTCGACGCACTCGCGTACGGCCGTCCAGATGGCCGCCGCGTCCTGCTGCACCCAGCCCGGCTGGGGGTACTCGATGTCCATCGGCCGCGCGGCTTGCGCGACGACCGAGCCCTCGTGGTCGACGAGGATGGCCTTGGTGTTGGTGGTGCCCTGGTCGATGGCCAGGATGAGTGGTGCGTTCGACATGGGATCGAGGATACGCGCAGCCCGGGCGGGCTCGAGCGGCAGCGCGGCGCCAAGCCGAGTGGTCGCGGGTGCATGATGCAGCGACGCCGCGCCTCCGACGCCGCGGCCGGTACAAGGGGCACAGATGACGGCTGATCCGACGGTCTCGCTCGTGGTCGCGGGTGCAGGCCAGCGAGGCATGCGCTACACGCAGTTGGCCATGGCCGAGGGCGCCCACATCGTGGCCGTAGCTGACCCGGTGGTGGAGCGTCGCGACCGATTGGGCGAGCTGGCAGGGGTCCCCGAACGGCGGCGCGTGGCCGACTGGTCCGAGCTCGCCGCCTTCGACCGCATCGCCGACGCCGCCGTGGTGGCCACGCCCGACCACCTTCACGTGGCGCCGGCCGTCGCGCTGCTCGAGCTGGGCTACGACGTGTTGCTGGAGAAGCCCATGGCGCAGCACGAGGACGACGCGTGCCGGATCGTGGCGGCGGCCGACGCCAGCGGCTCCCATCTCATCGTGGCGCACGTCCTGCGCTACGCGCCGGTCACCCGTGCTGTGGAGGCGCTCCTCGGGGACGACGGCATCGGTGAGATCGTCTCGCTCCAGCACCTCGAGCCGGTGGGCGACTGGCACTTCACCCATTCGTACGTGCGCGGCAACTGGCGCAGCGAGGCGGACTCGGGCCCGGTGCTCCTGACCAAGTCCTGCCACGACATCGACTGGCTCTCACACATCGTCGGCTCTCCGGCGTTGCGGGTCTCATCCTTCGGCGGCCGCTACGAGTTCCGGCCCGAGCGGGCACCGGCGGGCGCGGGCGATCGCTGCCTCGACTGCGCCATCGAGCACGAGTGCGCCTTCTCGGCCCGGCGCCTCTATCTCGGCGCGCTCGACCGGCCAGACCCCTGGACCTGGCCCTTGACGGTCGTGACCGACGTGCACACGCGCGAGGCGCTGGAGTCCGCGCTCCGGGACGGGCCCTACGGTCGCTGCGTCTACGGCGGCGGGAACGACGTCCTCGACCATCAGGCCGTGACCATCGAGTACCAGTCCGGGGCGGTAGCCAACTTCATGCTCTCGGCGTTCACGCCCAGGGCCGGGCGCGAGACCCACATCGGCGGTACACGCGGGCACCTCGACATCGTGGGCAATGCCGTCGAGCTGTACCGCTTCATCGACGGGTCGACCACGATCGTCGAGATGCCCGGTCTCGCCCGACCCGGCGAGGAGCCGGCACACGACCACGACGATGCTGATGCGGCGTTGGTCCAAGCGTTCGTCGCCGCACTCCGCGGCGGTGACTGGTCCGGCCTGCGGACCGACGCCCACGAGAGTCTGCGCACGCACCGGGTCGTGTGGGCGGCGGAGGCGGCACGCCACAGCGGTCAGGTGGTGTCACTCGGCGGCTGACTCCCGGCGACCAGGCCGCCACGTCATCATGGGCCGGAACAGCACACGGAGGGAAAGGCACCGAATGACCACCCAGTACGTCGCCGTCTTCGGCGACCCTGTCGAGGGCAACCCGACCTCGACGATGCAGAACGCGGCCTTCGAGCATGCCGGCCTCGACTGGCGCTATCTCGACATCCGCGTGCGGACCGAGGACCTGCCGGCGGCCGTGAACGCCGCCCGGCTCTTCGAGTTCGGCGGCTTCAACTGCACGATCCCGCACAAGATCGCGGTCATCCCCCTGCTCGACGGCCTCGAGCCCTCGGCCGAGATCAGCGGCGCCTGCAACACCGTCGTGCGTCAGTCGGACGGCCGGCTCATCGGCTCCAACACCGATGGCTCGGGGTTCGTCTGGTCCATCCGTGATGAGGGCATCGAGCCGGCTGGCCTCGACGTCGTCATCCTCGGTGCCGGCGGCGCTGCGCGTGCGGTGGCGGTCTCGCTCGCCCTCGCGGGGGCCAGGCGCGTGACGGTCGCCAACCGGACCGAGCCGCATCGCGCTGAGCTGGTGGGCATCCTCGACGCCAGGACCGACGTGGAGGCCGTGGCTCTGCCCTGGGAGGGGACCCTCTCGGTGCCACCCTGCGATGTGCTCGTCGACTGCACGCCGGTGGGCATGGGCAGCGGCGCGGCCGCGGAAGCGCACGTCGACGTCGACCTCTCCGCTCTCGCTGCCGAGACGGTCGTCTGCGACCTCAACCCCGAGACCTCGGAGTCAGCGTTCCTCCGCCTGGCCGCCGCTCGCGGGCACCGCACCCTCGACGGGCTGGGCATGCTGGCCCGTCAGGGCGCCGCGGCCTTCGAGGCCTGGACCGGGGCGAAGGCGCCGCTCGAGGTCATGATCAAGGCGCTCGGCGGCTGAGGCCAGGGCGGAGGTGTCCACGGGCCGGGGCGGGAGCATGACCAGACCGAGGCTCCGGCGGCGGCTGAGTTCGAACGCGCGGAATCGACGACGCCCGCCGGACCGGGAGGGTCTCGACGGGCGTCGGTGCGTGCGGTGCGGCGAGTACAGCCGCGGGTGCGGGGACTAGCTGCTGCTGCCTCCGCCCATGCCAGGGGCCTTCTTGGCGTTGGCCTCGGCGTTGGCCTTCTCGAGGGCCTCGATGGCGGCGATCTGCTCGGGGGTCAGCCTCGAGCGCTCGTTCTCCACGAAGGCTTGCTGCACGCCCGGGTAGCTGAGGTAGAGGTAGATCGCGCCGGCCAGCAGCCATGGGATCGTCTGCGCCTCGTAGGAGTTCCCGAAGAGCAGCGCGAAGAAGCCCCAGATCAGCGTGAAGAGGCTGATGAAGAGGCCGAACTGGACCGCGTACGCGCGCAGGTTCCAGAAGCCGATGGCGACCCAGGCCCAGATGGCCGCGATCAGGAGCGCCCACAACGCCGCGCCCCACTGCGCCTCGTCGAACTGGACGTCCTGCCCGATGAAGGTGAAGTTCAGGATCCCGAGATAGACGAGCATGAGGTAGAGCTGGTAGAGCGCTGCGACCGCAGCACCCGCCGCGAGCAGCACCACGCCGATCGGTCGTTTCATGTTTGCCCTCTGTGCTTCACGGGAACGGCGATGCCGAACGGACGGTCATCCGGTCTTGGCGTCCCACTCGGGCGTGAGCGTAGCAGCGCGCAGCCTCGAGAACATCACCCGTTTCGCACGAGATGGAGCGGTCCGCCGTTCGGCCGCAGGTACGGGGTCACCCCTGGTCCCTTCGTCCCATTCGCCTGGGCGGTCCGGGGTGGCAGTGTGGCGTCACGGATCAGAAGTGTGGCCTGCGCGCAACAGAAGGGGGTCCTCGGCCGTCCGGCCGTCCGGGATCGGCGCACCGCGGACCTACACTTGGTCGTCCGATCGCTTGGAGGAACCATGTTCAGTCAGTCCGCGGACAAGCCAGCAGCCGACCAGCCGGACGCGCCTGCCGGCATGCGCGAGCTGCCGCCGCAGCCGGCCAAGCCGGTCATGCCGGGCTACGCCCCCAGTGGCCCCGTGGCGCCCACCTCCGAGCCGGAGCCCGTCGTCGCAGATGACGCGCCCGGCCCCGACGATTCGGTCATCGCGGTCGACGATCACCTCGAGGGCACGTTCACCTCGCGCGGCACGGTCGTGGTCAGGGGCTCCGTGAAGGGCCGCATCGAGGCCGTCCAGATCCGGGTGGAGGACGGTGCCAGGGTCGATGCCGACGTCATCGTCGACGAGGCCATCATCGCCGGCGAGTTCAC
>JBFLKP010000099.1:0-7838 GCA_040883225.1 Candidatus Limnocylindrales bacterium
CGGTCGCTGGCACTCGGGGCAGATCTGGACGTAGCCGCAATCGCGGCAGAGGACCACACTCGCGGCGCCCCGGCGGTTGATCATCAGGATGGCGCGGTCTCCGGCCGCCGTGTCGAGCGTCTCGAGGGCACCCCCGAGCGTGGCCGAGAGTAGGCCCCGGTTGCCTTCGGCCAACTCTTCGCGCATATCGGCGATCTCGATCGTCACGGGTGCGCCAGACCTGCGGCCACGCAGACGCAGGTGCCGCGCCTGGCCCTCGCGCGCGCGACCGACCGTGACGATATCCGGCGTGGCCGAGCCCAGGATCACCGGCACGCCGGCCAGCTCGCCGAGCGCCATGGCCACGTCGCGCGCCTGGTACCGCGGTGTGCGATCCGACTTGTAGGCCGCGTCGTGCTCCTCATCGACCACGACCAGCCCCAGCGGCTCCGGCGGCACGAGCGCGGCGACTCGGGTACCGACCACCACCCGCGACTCACCGGCGCGAACACGTCGCCATTCGTCGGCTCGCTCGCCGTCGGACATGGCGCTGTGGAGCATGACCACGTCCTCACCGAGGTCATGCCGGAGACGGTCGATCAGCGGCGTGGCCAGGGCGATCTCCGGCACCAGCACGAGAGCGCCCCGACCGGCCTGGAGGGCGGCCGCGATGGCCTCCGCGTAGACGGCGGTCTTGCCGCTGGCTGTGTCGCCGTCGAGCAGGACCGTCTCGTGGCGCTCCCCCGCGATGGCCGCCCGCACGACCTCGAAGGCCGCCGCCTGCTCCTCGTCCAGCGCCGACCCCGCCGGACGACTGCCTCGACGCGGCTGGGCCCGACCCGCCAGCGGGCGGCGCTCCTCGAGGCGAACCTCCAGCTCCAGCAGCCCGCGCTTGGCCAGGCTCGAGACCGCCGATGAGCCGTGGCGCTCAGCCAGGCGCGCCGCGACATCCGCACCCTCGCTCCCGGGCTGGCTCAGCTCGGCCAGCAGCGCGCGCTGGCGCGAACCCAGCCGCGAGCCCTCCGGCCGCTCGCCCGCGGCCAGGGCCGCCGCCGCGCGACGCCCGTCCGGGCTGATGGCCGCCCAACGCCGCTGCCGGGGACGCACGCTCGCGGGCAGCACGCGCCATTCCAGCCACAGCGCGCCCTCGTCCTCCAGCGCGCGCAGCTCGCGCAGCAGCGTGGCCCCGCTCGAACGCTCCGGCAGCTCGCTCACGGCCACGCCGGTCGCGCCACCAGCGCGTACGGCCTCGAGCAGCGGCTCCGGTGCCAGCACCAGGTCGTCGGAGGTACGCGCGACCGCGAAGAGCTCGATCCGCTCCAGCGTGCCCGGCGGCAGCATCGCCCGCACCACCAGCCCTGACGGCGCGAGGTAGTGCTCCGAGACCCACAGCGCGAGGCGTCGCGCCAACGGTCCCAGCAGCGCTCCCTCGGAGCGAACACGGGCCAGCAGCGGCTTGACCTCGACGGGCGGCTCGGCGCCCTCGGCCAGCACCACCCCGACCGCGCGACGTCGTCCGAACTCGACCATCGCGGCCTCGCCCAGCTCGAGGTCGGACAGGCTCGCGGGCACGCTGTAGGTGAAGGTCCGCCCGCCGGGGACGCCCGGCGCGTCGACGGCGACCTCGACGAAGCGCGGCTCCGTCATCGGGCGCTAGACGCGGATGCGCCGGTCGGCGTACCTGCGGTGCTCGGCGGCGATGATGCCGTCGATGGCCTCGGCCGTCTCGTCGACCTTGTCGGTCTCGTTGACCACGACGTGGTCGAACTCACCGGTTCGGGCCATCTCGATCTTGGCGTTGCGCAATCGCAGCTCGAGCTGCTCGGCCGTCTCCGACCGGCGCTCCCGCAGGCGGCGCTCGAGCTCCTCGATGGTCGGCGGCACGACGAAGATGAGCAGCGCGTCGGGGATCCTGGCCCGCACCTTGTCCGCGCCCTGGACGTCGATCTTGAGGATGGCATCGTGGCCGGCACTGACGGCCGCCTGGACCTGGTCGCGCGGTGTCCCATACCAGTGGTCGTGGACCAGGCTGGCCTCGAGCAGGCCCTCGTTGGCCACCAGCCGCTGGTAGTCCTCGACGGAGGAGAAGTGATAGTGCACCCCATCGGTCTCGTAGGCGCGTCGCTGGCGGGTGGTGACGGTGATGACGTAGCGGCGCGGGTACTCGGGCTGGCGCCGTTTCATGGCCTCGATGATGGTGTCCTTGCCCACGCCGGACGGGCCGGAGATGATGACCACCTGGGCCCCCGGCTGCCCTTCGATCGCGCGAATCGTCAACTCCTCCCCTGGTCCCCGGCTCGCAGCCCGTCCAGCACCGACTCGAGCTCGCTGGGCAATGGTGCCTCACATCGCACGAGCCGACCGGACCCCGGTGACAGGAACTCCAGCTTCCAGGCGTGCAGGAAGAGCCGATCGAGCCGGTCGGGGCCACGCCGCACCGCACCGGTGGCATAGACCGGGTCGCCCGCGACGGCGTGCCCGATCGACGCGAGGTGGACCCGGATCTGGTGGGTGCGGCCGGTGACGAGGTCGAGCTCCAGCAGGGTCCACTCGCCGAAGCGCTCCCGTACCCGGTAGCCGGTGGTGGCGGGCTTGCCCTCGGCGGTCACGGCCTGGCGCATGCGGTGGCGTGGGTCGCGGCCGATGGGCTTCTCGACCCGCCCGACCTGGGCGTTGACCACGCCCCCCACGAGGGCCTGGTACGTCTTGCGCACGCGGCGCGACTTGAGCTGCGCCTGCAGCGAGACCTGGGCGGCATCGTTGCGCGCGACCACGATGAGCCCGGAGGTATCGCGGTCCAGCCGATGCACGATGCCCGGTCGCTCCACACCGGCGACCGTCGCGAGGCCACCCTGCCCGGCCTCCATCGCCAGCAGCGCGTTGACCAGGGTGCCGCGTTCGTGCCCTGGCGAGGGGTGGGTCACCAGCCCGGCGGGCTTGTCGATGACGATGACGTCGTCATCGCGATAGACCACCTCGAGCGGGATGTCCTCCGGCACCAGCTCGTCGGGCCTGACCTCGGGAACGTCGAGCTCCAGACGCTGACCGGGTCGGACAGGGTCTCGGGACCGGACCCGCTCACCCGCGCTCGTCAGCCGGCCCTCGGAGATGAGCCGCTGGACGTACGCTCTCGACAGCCCGGAGGCATCGGCTACGAAGCGGTCGGCACGGCTGCCGTCCGCGCCGGGGGGCACCTCGACCCGCACGATCCCGCTCACGTCGTGGCCCTGGGGCGAAGGCCGGGCGCTCGGTCACCCAGCAATGCCGCAGCGAACAGCGCCAGGATGCCCAGGAACACCGCCGCGTCACTGATGTTCCAGGCGTACCAGCGAGTGTCGCCGATGCCCATGTCGACGAAGTCGATGACGTAGCCGAAGCGGACGCGGTCGATGAGGTTGCCGATGGCGCCTCCGGTGAGCAGGCCGAGACCCAGCGTGACGAGCGGACCAAGGCCGGCGCCGTGGCGCCACTCGTACCAGACCACGCCGACCACGACGAACACCGAGAGCACGGCCATGAGCATGGCCGAGGCATCGAGGAAGCCGAAGATCGCGCCGTCGTTGTAGACCTTGGAGATGCGCACGAGGTCGCCGATGAGCTCGGTCGAGCCACCGAGGGCGGCGCGCTCGAAGCCGGCGTCCACCCAGGCCTTGGTGAGCTGGTCGAGGATGACGATCGTGGCCACGACACCACCGAAGAGCGCCCAGCGCCGGCGCCGGCGCCGTGGCGTCTCGCGGGCCTCGACCCCTTCCGGCGAAGCTGGGGCCTCAGCCACCGATGACCCGCAGCCCGATGCGCACCGAGCCCTCGGACAGCGCCACGTCGACGGCGGCCGCGCCCTCGGGTACGGTCTCGCCGTGGACGCTGTCGGCGAGCACGTCCGCGGCCACGCCATCGAGGTACGGGGCCAGACGCTCGCCCACCTCCGCGGGGCCGTCGACCCACAGCCTGACCCGCGCGTCGAGCGCCAGCTCCGCCTGCTTGCGCAGGTCCTGCACCGCGCGGGTCAGCTCACGCGCGTCACCCTCGGCCAGCAGCGCCGGCGTGAGCTCGGTGTCGATGACCACGACGATGCCCTCATCGTGCGCCACGGCCGTGCCGGGTCGCGGCGTGGCCAGGATCTCGACCTCGTCCGGCGCCAACGTGAGGCCGGCGAGCGTGACCGAACCGTCGTCGAGGTACTCGACCTCGTCCGCGCGCGCGGCGCGCATGATGGCCGGGATCTGCGCCCCGTACTTCTTGCCGATGACCGGCAGCAGCGGCTTCACACGCCGGTCCACGAGGTCCGACTCATCTCCGATGACCTCGACGGTCTTGACGTTGAGCTCCTCGGCCAGCTGGGCCAGCAGCTCGTCGGCCGACTCGTCCGTCGGCCAGTCAGCGGGCATCGCCAGCCACAGCGTGGCCAGCGGCTGGCGCACCTTGATGCCGGCCTGGCTGCGCAGCGTGCGGCCCAGCTCGACGGCCCGTCGCAGGTCCGCCATGGCCGTTTCGAGGGCCTCGTCGCGCAGCGGCGCCAGATCCTCCGCCGGCCAGGCCGTCAGGTGCACCGACTCGGGCGCGTCCTCGTCGGTCGGCGCCACCAGCACCTGGTGGAACTCCTCGGCCAGGAACGGCAGCAGCGGCGCGACGGTGCGAGCCACGGCCATGAGCGCCAGGTGCATGGTGCCGTAGGCGGCCCCCTGGTCCGAGTCGTCGTCCCCGCGCGAGAGCCGGCGGCGCGAGCGGCGCAGCCACCACTGCGAGAGGTCGTCCACGAAGCGGCTGATGGCCCGGGTGGCGCCGCGCGTGTCGTAGACGTCCATGCACGAGCCCGCGGTCGCGGCCATGTCCGCCGCGCGCGAGAGGATCCAGCGGTCGATGAGCGAGCGGTCGGGGTCGGCGGCCTGCTCCCCGATGACGGCCCGGCCGGGGCTCCAGCCGCTCAGCCGCGCGTAGGTGGTGAAGAAGGCCAGCGTGTTCCACAGCACCAGCAGCTCGCGCCGGGCTTCGTCGGCGGTGTGGTAGCCGAAGAGGATGTTGTCCTCCGGGCGCGCGGTCGCGTACATCCAGCGCATGACATCCACGCCCATGCGCTCGGCGGCCTCGTTGAACTCGATGGCGTTGCCCCACGACTTGTGCATCGGGCGACCATCCTCGCCGTAGAGCGTGGCGTAGCCGAAAAGGGACTTGAAGGGCCGCTCACGCCGCAGCACCGTGCCCATGGCGAGCATCGAGTAGAACCAGTTGCGGAACTGACCCGGGAAGGACTCGCTGACGAAGTCAGCCGGGAACCACTTCTCCCAGTACTCGCGGTCGGTGCGGTAGTGGAGCGTGGAGAAGGGCACGATGCCCGCGTCCAGCCAGGGGTTGCCCACGTCCTTGATCCGGCGCGAGTCGGCCCCACAGGTGCGGCACGGGACCACCACCTCGTCGACCCAGGGGCGATGGGGCGAGCGGCCGTCGAGCGCCTCGAACCCGGCCGAGGCGGCCTCACCCAGCTCCTCGCGTCCGCCGATGACCTGGTATCCGTCGCAGTCCTCGGCCGTGCACTCCCAGATGGGCAGGGCCAGGCCCCAGTACCGCTTCTTGGAGATCATCCAGTCGCCCATGGTGTACAGCCAGTCGATCTCACGGTCGTGGCCGAACGCCGGGTACCAGTCGATCCGGTCGACGATCTCCATGATCTGGTAGCGCAGGCTGGCATCGACCTGCTCGGTCGTGAGCGACTCGCGCGGCTGGTCGTAGACCTCGCCCATGGAGATGTACCACTCGTCCACCACGCGGAAGAGCAGCGCCGTGCCGCAGCGCCAACAGTGCGGGTAGCGGTGGGTATACGGCTCGAGGTGGTAGTAGAAGCCGAGAGCCTCGAGCTCCTCGATGATCTCGGCCGCCACGCCCGCCGCGTCCATGCCCTCGAACTTGCCGAAGCCTTCGAGGTAGTGCCCAGCCTCGTCGAGGGGCGCGATCACGGGCAGCGCCAGCTTCCGGCCCAGGGCGAAGTCCTCGGCGCCGCCCCCGGGCGCGATGTGCACGATCGACGTGCCCTCCTCCTCGCCGACCTCGTTCCACTCGATGACGCGGTGGACATAGGGCGACCTACCCTGCTCATCGACGCCGGCGGCGAAAGCCTCCTGCACGACCGGCAGGTCATCGAAGGCGAAGGTGTAGTGCAGGCCCAGCAGGAATGACCCGGGTCGCTCGTCGACGATCTTGAAGTCACCCTGCACGGCCGTCTTGAGCGCGGCCTTGCCGACCCAGAAGCGCTCGTCGCCGCCCTGGTCCACGAGCACGTAGTCGAGGTCCGGGTGCACGGCAGCGGCGACGTTGGCGATCATCGTCCAGGGCGTGGTGGTCCACACCAGCAAGGACTCGCCCGGGCGTTCGACGAGCTTGAAGCGCACGGTCAGGCCGGGGTCCTCGCGGTCCTGGTAGCCCTCGTTCATCTCCATCTGGCTCATACCCGTGCCGCAGCGCGTGCACCAGGGCATCGAATCGAGGCCTCGGTAGAGCCAGCCGCGCTTGTCGCACTCGGCGAGGAAGGCCCAGATGAGGTCGTTGTTCTCGTTGCTGAAGGTGAAGTACGAGCCGCCGAGCTCCGGCA
Source organism: Candidatus Limnocylindrales bacterium (assembly GCA_040883225.1). GTDB lineage: Bacteria > Chloroflexota > Limnocylindria > Limnocylindrales > CSP1-4 > JAFMJV01. The sequence goes on from JBFLKP010000099.1 coordinate 6,563, forward strand.
GGCCCAGGCGCCCCACGATCATCTCGACGGTGTCGGTGACCGGGCCTCCTGGTCCCTCCACCGTGACGACCTGCGACGGGTCCTCCTCCAGCAGGTCGCGCAGGCGGCGGAGCTCCGCGGGATCGTTCCAGTCCATCCAGTAGCCAAGGCGGATCGACTGCTCGGTCTGGACCGCGGCATACGTCAGGACGCGCTGCTTGCACAGGCGCACGAACTCGGCGATGCCGTAGGTCTCGATGTCCTTCTTGCTGGTGAAGCCCAGCTCACGCTCGACGTTGACCTCCACCCACAGGCCCTGACAGTCGAAGCCCTGCTGGTGGCGCAGCTCCTGCCCCAGCATGGCGTGGTAGCGGTTGAAGGCATCCTTGTACGTCCGGCCCCAGGCGTGGTGCACGCCCATGGGGTTGTTGGCCGTGATGGGTCCGTCGACGAAGGACCAGTGCGGCGCCCCCGCGTTCTGCGCGCGGAGCTTGCTGAAGATGGACCGCTCGCGCCAGAAGTCGAGCGTGCGGTGTTCCTGGGCAGCGAGGTCAGGCTGCGCTGCGACAGCCGGGAAAGGGCTTCGTGTCATCGGTCGGCCAAGTCTAGCCGAGCGCGATATCCTCCCGGGTGGTGCCAGAACGCACCACATGGTCGATCTCCGGCAAGGTTCAAGGAGAGCCGCTACGATGCCGAACGTGGCCCCAGTAGACGTAGCCGTGCGTCCCAGGCGAAGCGCCTTCGCCGCGGCATTCCTGTCGTTCATCTTCCCTGGCCTCGGCCACGCCTACCTGCGTCGCTGGCTGCGGGCACTGCTGTGGGCGGGGCTGCCCATCGTCGGCCTGGCCGCCGTCGCGGGCCTGGGTCTGAGCTTCAGCCGTGACGACCTCATCGAGCTCGTGGCCGACCCGGACTTCCTGACGGCCCTCCTGGTCTTCCTCGTGTTCGACGCCATCTACCGCTTCCTCGCCGTGCTCGACGCCTACCGGCTGGCCTCCGACCCCAGCGTCGGCAATGCCTCCTCGCGCGTCCTCTCGGTCGCCGGGCTCATCGCCCTGTCGATCGTCCTGGTGGGCAGCCACGTGGCCATCGCGCGGCCCGTGCTCTACGCCAACGACCTCTACGCCCAGCTGGAGGAGAACGCCGGCGACGAGAGCGAGGTCATCGAGGCCGACGAGCTCGTGCGGCGGGGCGGCGCAGACTTCGAGCTCATCACCGAGGAGCTGACGGAGAAGAAGACCGCCGACCCCGATCGGGCGCCCAAGGCCAGCCGGAAGCCCGCCGAGGAGCCGACCGA
>JBFLKP010000100.1:0-17468 GCA_040883225.1 Candidatus Limnocylindrales bacterium
ACTAGCCAGCGCCTCGGCGCCGGTGACGCTAGACGTTGAAGAGCACCTCGATGACGTCGCCGTCCTGAACCTCGTAGGTCTTGCCTTCCGAGCGGACCTTGCCGACCTTCTTGGCCTCGGCCATGGACCCCAGCTGGAGGAGGTCCTCCCAGCCGATGACCTCCGCGCGGATGAAGCCACGGGCCAGGTCGCTGTGGATGGTCCCCGCCGCCGTGACCGCATCAGCTCCCCGCTCGATGGTCCACGCGCGGGTCTCGTCCTCGCCGGCCGTGAAGAAGCTGATCAGCCCCAGGAGGTGGTAGCTGGCGCGGATGACCCGCACCATGCTCGAGCCCTCGAGCCCGAGGTCCTCGCGGAAGACCTGCGCTTCCTCCTCCTCGAGCTGGCCGATCTCCATCTCGATCTGGGCCGACATCTGCGCGACCTCGGTCTGCGCGTGGCTGACCTGGCCGGCGATCCCGGCCGCCAGCTCATCGGCCCGACCCAGGTCGGACTCGCCGACGTTCAGGAGCACCAGCACCGGCTTCTCGGTCAGGAAGCGGAAGCCCCGGATGCGGTGTGCCTCGTCCGCGTCCAGCTCGACATCGCGGATGGGCGTGCCGTCGGTCAGGGCCGGCAACAGCTTGCGCAGCACGACCTCTTCGCGCTCGTTGGCCTCCTTCTCGGCGGCCGTGCCGCTGCGACCGGAGTGCTTGAGCCGCTCGAGGCGCTTCTCCACGACGCCCAGGTCGGCCAGCGTGAATTCGAGCTCCAGCTGCTCGATGTCGCGCACGGGGTCGACCGAGAGGAGCGGATGCGGCACCGCATCGCTCTCGAAGGCGCGCACCACATGGAGCATGGCGTCGGCGTTGCGCAGGCGAGCCAGCTGGTCGGCAGGGATGTCGGCGTGGGGCTCGCCCTCGGCTGTGGTCGCTGGTGCCGGCAGGTCGACGTAGGTGACGTCGGCCGGAACCTCCTTCCTGGGCTGGAACAGGGCGGTCAGCTTGGTCAGCCGCTCGTCGGGCACCTTGACCACGCCGGTGTTGACGGTCAGGCCGCCGAACCCACCGGTCTCGGCGTCGCCCTTGGTGAGTGCGTTGAAGACGGTCGTCTTGCCCGAGCGCGCCAAGCCGACGATGGCGATCTGCATGCCTTAGTACCCTGCCTCCGGGTCGACGAGGTTGAGCATCTCGCGCCCGTCCCGGTAGCGCGAGAGGTTGTCGCAGAAGAGCTCGATGCTGCGATCGAGCACCCGGCCGCTGGACCACGAGGTATGGGGTGTGATGATCAGCCCGGGCGCGTCCCAGAGTGGAGAGCTGGCCGGCAGTGGCTCCTCCCAGATGGTATCGAGGATGGCGCCCTCCATGGGTCCGGAACGGAGCGCGCGGAGGAGCGCTCGCTGGTCGACGAGGCGACCGCGCGCCACGTTGATGAGCCACGAGCCCGCCTTCATCTGGGCCAGTCGAGGACCGTCCATGAGTTTGTCGGTCTGCGGCGTCAGGGGTACCGCCAGCACGACGAAGTCCGATTCGGCCAACAGCTCTGGTAGCTCGTCATGCTCGAGGATGCGATCCATACCCTCGGGCATGGGCTCGGTGAAATCCTTGCGCAGGTCGGGGTCCTTGCGCGTGCCGATAACGCGCGCGCCGAACGCCAGCGCCAGACGGGCCACGTTGCGCCCGATCGAGCCGAGGCCGACGATACCGACCGTCACCTGACGCATCTCGCGCGCCGGCAGCGGCTGCCAGGTGCGCTCTCCCTGCAGCTCGAAGAGCTCGGGCAGCCGTCGCAGCACGGACAGGATCATCATGATCGTGTATTCGGCGATGGGTTCGCTGAAGACCCCACGAGCGTTGGTGATGAGCAGGCCGCGGGCGGCCGCGTCGGGCGTGAGCACGCGCTCCACGCCGGCGGTGGCCGAGTGGACCCAGCGCAGGTTCGGGCAGCGTGCCAGCAGGCGATCGAAGTTGGCCGTGCGCAGCGGTCCCCGCAGCAGCACCTCTACGTCGTCGAGCGGAGAGTCGGAGAGACCCTCGAGGGACACGTTCACCAGCCGTGCGCCCGGAGCTGCGGCACGGATGCGCGCGAGATCTGCCTCTCGGTACCGCGCCGAGAGGATGGGCGTCATGGCGATGGCCGCCGGTTCGCGTCCGCGGCTCTGACCCTCGGTCATGTCGCTCCCCCTGCATCGACGGCGGCCGGGACCACGCGGCGGACCCACGCGGCCGGGTCGTCCATCTCCTCGTCGCTCGGTAGTGTCTCGGGCCCGTCCCACAGGTGCTTGATGGCGGCGGGCCCTCCGACACGATAGACGCCCGAGACGAATCGTTCGCCTCGGCGATACTGCTCGAGCTTGATGTCCATCCCGGTGACCCGCGCCATGAGCCGGTCGAAGGCTCGACGTCGCTGGCCGCGCCGGGCCTCGAAGCGCCGGCGGATGGCCTCGACGTCCGGCAGCAGCTCGGCTCCGACGTCGTCCATGACCCAGTCGCTGAAGCCCTCCATCAGGCTCATCACGAGCTGGGTCTCCTTGAACAGCTGCCGTTGCTCGGGGCTGAGGAAGCCGCGGAAGGAGCCCTCGGCGGCGGCGCTCCGCCAGCGTCGGGCGAGATGGGCCAACCCGTGGCGCTGCAGGCGGCGGGTCTCGCGGGCGAAGAGGGCGACCTGTCGCTCCATCCGGCTGCGGATGTAGGGCCGCAGCCAGGGGTGTGCCTCGAGCTCGAAGGCGTGGGTCGTCTCGTGCAGCGCGACCCACAGACGGAAGTCGTCCACCGGCACCCGCACCAGCCTGGCGGTCGCCCGGATGTTCTCCTCGACGTAGAGCAGGCGGCCGGGCTCCTGCTCGGCTGAGAGCATGGCCACGTCGTATTGGCCCAGCACCCGAGATCCGAGGTAGCCCAGCAGGAACCCGACCTGACCGGTGGTCACGAGGCGATTGGTCGCAGCCGCGAAGCCAGCCCGTACGCTGCCCTCCGGCAGGCCGGGTGTGAGGTGTGGCTCGAGATGGCCGATGAGGGCCTTGAACGTGACCATGTTGGCTGCGGCCCATTGGCTGCGGCTGACCACCGCATGCCGCTCGACGACGCCCGGCAGCTCCGCTCCGAGGCGCGCCTCGAGCAACGGCACCACGCGGCCCATGTGGCGCGCGTAGGCCGCTTCGCTGGCACGCAGCTGCGCAGGCGTGAGGCGCCCGGGGACGTTGCGGAGCCGCCGACGGGCGATGCGCTCGGCGCGTTCCCAGTCGACGAGTCCGCCGCGCACGTCGACGGTCGCGCGAGAGGCGATGGCACGGGCGGTCATGCCCAGCCCGATGGCCACGCCGATCCGGACCGCTCGACTGGAGCCCAGGCGTCGGGCGGTCGTGGCCAACGTCATGCCGGGCCGCCGCTGGTCGCCAGCGCTCCGCCCAGGGTGATCGGCTGCACCTCGCCGAGGTCGGCGCCGAAGAGGCGAGTGGCCGTGGACTCGAAGGCGCTGACGTCGCCGGTCGTGAGCAGCAGATGGCGACCGGGAGCCGGGTCCGGCGTGCCGAGGTCGTGCACCTCGATGAGGCTGGCCAGCGCCGAGGCGGTGGCCGTGGCCGAGTCGATGACGGCGGTGCCCTCCCCCACGATGTCGCGGATGGCCGGGCTCAGCAGCGGATAGTGGGTGCAGCCCAGCAGCAGGGTATCGATGTGAGCGTCCGGGGGCTTGGGGAAGACGAAGGCCGGGTCGGCATCGACCGGGTCGCCCAGCAGCGGCGCGAGTGAACGACGGATGGCCGCCTCCACCTCCGGGCCTGACGTCTTGCCGGCTTCGACCAGGGGAACGAGTTCGGGCGTGGCGTGCTCGAAGACCTCGACGAAGGGATCCTCCTCGTTGATGGCCTCGAAGTAGGCGTGTGAGCGTACCGTCGCGGAGGTGGCGATGACGCCGACGGCCCGCGTGCGCGTGGCCAGCACGGCCGCGGTGGCGCCGGGCCGGACGACACCGAGGATGGGTACCGCGTAGCGTCGGCGCAGGAGCGGCAGCGCCACCGCCGTGGAGGTGTTGCAGGCCACGATGATGGCCTTGACGTCGCGCGCCGCGAGCTCGTCGAGGCACTCGCTGCTGAAGCGGATGACCTCGTCGTCAGGGCGGGGTCCGTAGGGCGTGCGCTCGTTGTCCCCGAGGTAGAGCGTGTCTTCGGACGGGAGGCGACGGATGACCTCGCGCAGGACGGTGAGTCCGCCGACCCCGGAATCGAAGAAGCCGATGGGTCGAGGGTCACCCATCGAGGTCAGCCAGGTGCCGTTGTCACGGTCGGTGCGGCGGCCGCAGCCACGGCATCGGGGTCCGGTCGCGCGGTCAATCGCTGGACGATGCTCATGATCTCCTGGGCTGCCCTGGACTTGGGCTGGGCCAGCACGAACGGCACACCCTCGGCGGTGGTGGCCTTGATCAGCTGCTGGTCGTCGGGGATGGCCACGTCCGGCAGCCGGCCGAGCTCAGCGCCCATCTGCTCGGGCTTGATGCCCGGGCTGCCGGCACGGTTCATCACCAGCATCATCTTCTGCGGCGGCATGCCCGCTGCTACGAACGCCTGCCCCGCGAGCCGAGCGGCGCGAACGGAGTTGCGATCGGGGGTGATGACGCTGATGATGCTGTCCGCGTCGTCGAGATAGGCCAGCGTCGTGTCGTCGATGGCCGGCGGCGAATCGATGACCACGACGTTATAGATGCGGCGCAGCAGCGAGATGATCTTCTCCATGTCGCGGCTGGTGATCATCTCCGCCTGTTCCACGCGCGGAGGCGCGAGCAGGAGGTCGATGCCCGACGGATCACGCCACAGCACCGAGGCGAGGTCGCTTTCGGCGATGCGATCGGTGGGCAACTGCAGGATGGAGGGGGCGGTGTCCGGTACGCGCAGCAGGCCGCGCAGGTCACCGAACTGGAGGTCCCCATCGATGAGCACGACGCGCACGCCCTGCATCTGGCCGAAGGCGACGGCGGTGTTGTAGGCGATGGTGGTCCGGCCCACACCGCCCTTCCCCGAGTACACGACGTAGGAACGGGACATCGCGCTCGGCGCGGTGGCGCGGTACCTCGCGTTCGAGTGGTTGAGCGCGTTCATCAGCTCGTAGCCCGAGAACGGCATGGAAAGCACCTCGGTGATGCCCATGCCCTCGCCGGCCTTCACCGGCTTCTGCGGGACCGTGACGATGATGATGGGGATGCGGATGCCCGCCTGGCGAACGAGCTCGGCGACCTCGAGGCCGTTGACCTTGCCCTGCAGCAGGGCGTCGACCATCAGCGCATCGGGCCGCAGCTCCCGGATCTGGTCCATGACCATCCGGCCGTCGGTGACGGTATCGAGGAGGCGGACCTGCTTCTGGTGCTGCAGGAGGTTGCGGACATATTGCGAGACCTGCGGAACGTCTTCGACGAGGAGCAGGCGGATCTGTTCGTCGGTAGCCACGGCGGGACTATACCAACCGCGCCACGAGGATGACCCGGTGACTTGTTGGGCCGTGGGGGGTAGACAGATGGTCACCCTTCAGCTCGACCGTGTCGAAGCCCGCCTCGCGCGCGAGCTGGCCGAGGCGCTCGGCGCTGACGAGGTGGATGAGGTCCTGGTGCGTGACGCGGCCCACCGTCCCACCGCCGGGGGCTGTCCACTCGTAGACCTGCGTGAGCAGGACCGACCCGTCGGCGGGGTCGTGGACCGCGCTGATGGTCTTGGTCACCTCTTCGCCGGTCTCGGGGTCCACGCGCAACCACTCGTGCTGCTGACGCCCATCGAAGCGCTCGAGCTCCCTCGCGTCGGGTGTGCCGACCTCGACGGCTGCGATGCCGCCCGGACGAAGGCTCTGGCGCATCCTGGTCAGGATGGAGAGGCGAGCTTGGTCGTCTTCGGCGACGAGGAAGGTGTTGACCGCCATGAGCACGAGCCCGAAGCGCGCGTCGGTGCGAAGATCGAGGAAGTCCCCTCGCTCGAGCCTGAGGCGTGTGGGCTCGATCTCGCCGCGAACGTCCTCCCAATAGCGTTGACCGCGTTCGAGCATGGCCTCGTCCGTGTCGATGCCCAGCACCTGATGCCCGGCGAGGGCCAGCGGGACGGCGATGCGACCGCTACCCGCGCCCAGCTCGAGGACCGGGCCGCCGCCCTCGAGGGCCAGCTGCTGGTAGAGCTCGGCGTCATAGTGCACATCACGCAGATCGAGGTCGTAGTAGCGCGCCAGCCGACGGTCGCGCGCTGCCGACGTCGGGCTCTCGGTCATGGCAGGTCGAAGCGCACCGGCTCCCCTGCCCGCTTGCGCACGGCCAGCGCGCTGAGCGCCTCCATGGCCACGCGGTGAGCCGCCATGGCCGTGATCTCGGCATGGTCGAAGGGCGGGGCCACCTCCACGATGTCCATCGCTGCGAGGCGAACGCGGCCCACGATACGCCGCACCGCCCGCAGCAGCTCGCGCGTGAGCAGCCCGCCCGGCTCGGGCGTTCCGGTGCCCGGGGCCATGGCCGGATCGAGCACGTCGATGTCGACCGACAGGTAGACGAGGTCGGGGCCCTCCAGTGCCTCAGCGATGGCGTCGTCGATGACGGCCTCCGCGCCGCGTTCCTCGATCTCGCGCATGAGATGCCAGCGCATCCCCTGCTCCGCCATCCAGTCGAGCACCTCCGCTGGTGGCCAGTAGCCGCGCAGCCCGACCTGCACGAAGTTGCGACCGGCGACCGCTCCCGACTCGATGAGCCGGCGCATGGGCGTTCCGTGCCCGGCGAGCACGCCCCACGACGCGTCGGCGGTGTCCGCGTGGGCGTCGAAGTGGACGACACCGATGGAGCGTGGCGCGTGCACCTGCGCGATGGCGCTGGCCGAGGGCCACGTGATGGAGTGGTCTCCGCCGATGATCAGCGGCACCGCTCCGGAGGCCGCCACGTCACGGACCTTGCCGAAGATCATGGCGTGACCGCGATCGAGCCAGGCGGGCACGATGTCCGCATCCCCTGCGTCGACGACATCGAGCTGGGCCCACACGTCGACGTCGAGCTGGAGCGAGTGCGCTCCGGCCTGGTAAGTGCCGGCGCGAACGGCGCGCGGACCGAAGCGGGCGCCGCCGCGGTGGGAGACCGCATCATCGAAGGGTGCGCCGACGATGGCTACATCAGGAGCTCGACGCAGCAGGTCCGCGGCGTCCTCCACGAGGGCGCGCTTGCCGAACGTGCTCGAGCCCACGTACACCGGGCGATCGGCGTCGTCGTAGCGCGGATACTCGCCATCCCAGCCGTTGACGGCGGCGTAGTCGGGGCGGTCGCTGCTCATCGTCGTGGTCTCATCGACTCCATCGTGCCACGTACTCCCGGCGACGCGGTGGTCAGCGGCGCAGTGCGACCGCGGCTTCGATGACGATGGCGCCGACGATGACCGACACCACGACCACCGGGCTGACCACGTCGATGGCCCGCAGCACCACCAGGATGCTGACCACCGAGCCCGCCAGCAGGCTGCGTCGGGCCGACGTGGCCAGGCTCCCCGGCCGCGTCCGCGTGGCTGACCACAGCAGCGGCCACAGCGTGAGGGTCACTGCTGCGCCGAAGGCGATCGCGCCGCCGAGCTGGGCGCCCGCGTCGTTCTCCGGCGAGACGAAGCCCAGCACGAACGCGACCACGAACCAGGCCGCGATGGCGGCGGCAACGAGGAGGACCGTGATCGTACGTTCGGACGCGGACACCGGCCGGAGTGTAGACCCGCGACTCATGGTGCCGCGGGACAGATGCGACGGTACGGGCACCAATCGCAGGCCGGATAGCCCGGGGTGGCTTCGAAGTCGCCGGCCCTGATGCCCGCCGCGGCCTGCTCGACCTTGCGGCGGGCGCCGTCCAGCTGGCGCTCGGTGGGCGTGACGCGTCCCACGACACCGCCCTCGAGGAAATGCAGCTCCACCGCGTCCGGCCGGCGTCCGTGCTCGGCCTCCCACGCCAGCGCGTAGAGCTGCAGCTGCAGGGAGCTGCGGGCCCGCTGGCGCGCGCGCGAGGGGTCCCGCATGTCGCCGGACTTGTAGTCGGTGATGACGACGCCTTCGCTGGTCTCGCGGACGGCGTCATAGCGGCCGCGGACGCGGTCCCGGCCGACGCGCACGGAGAACGGTTGCTCCACCGCGAGGATGCGGTCACTCGCTGAGGCTGACGCCTCGGCGAATCGCTGTAGCGTGTGGCGGCTGGCCTCGAACCGCGCAGCCTCGTGCTCCTGCGAGAGAAAGCCCTCATTGCGCCAGTGCGCCCCCAGCGCGGCCTGCAGCGCCGTTGGCTCGACCTCCTCGCCACGCATCCGCTTGAGGTTTCCGAGCGCGACCGCCTGGTGGAGCGCGTTGCCCACGACGAGAGCGTGGTGCGGCGGTGCGGGCACTCGCACCCGGTGGCGCAGTCGGAACTTCAGCGGGCAGGCGAGGTAGTCATCGACCTGGCTATAGCTCAGGCTCAAGGGCTCGTCGCCGGGGACCGAAGGCGCCGGCCCTGGTGCCGTCGTGTGCTCGACCGCCCGCGGCAGCGCGGCCAACACCGCGGCGCCGGGCACGGACTCCACGTCGTGGCCGAGAGCCTCCGCGAGGAACGGTGACGGACGCCGCGCGCGGCCACCCTCGCGACCCGCCGCCGCGTGGCTCAGGATGAGCTCGTCGCGCGCTCGGGTGAGTGCCACGTAGAACAGCCGACGCTCCTCCGCGCGATGCGCCTCGGGATCTCCCGCGCCAGGGTGGCCGGTCAGCGCCGGTGGTAGGGACAGGACGTCCGGCCGGGCTCGCACCGGGAAGCGACCGTCGGCTGCCCCGACCACGAAGACGAGCGCGAACTCCAGGCCCTTGGCCTGGTGCACCGTGAGGACGGCCACCGCCCCAGCGAGGTCGTGCGCGTCCGGAGCCACCGGGTCGTGCCCGGCATCGACCAGCGATCGCAGCGTTGGCGCGACGGAGGCCACACGAGGGTCAGCCACGAGCTCTGCCTGCTCCTGGACCAGTTCGAACAGGCGGGCCACGCGGCGCAGCGGGCCGTCATCTCCCCGTTCGGCGTCCGCGATGAGGCGCTTCAGCCAGCCGCTGCGGCCGAGGTGCTGGTAGAGCACCACCGGTGCCGACAGTTCATGGGCCGACTCGATCGAGGCTCGAACGTGCTCGACCACGCGCGCGAGCCTGTGGCGCGTGTCTTCACCCAGGCGCAGGATCCCCGGCTGCTCCTGCAGCTCGGTGACGACCGACCAGAGACTGCGACGTCGCCGGTCGGCCTGCTCGCAGATGGCGGTGAGATCCTCCCCGCCGAGGCCATACGCCGGCGTCGTCAGCACCGCGTACAGGTCCTCCGAGCTATGGGGCGAGGCGATGACCCGCAGCAAGCTTAGGGCGTCCCGCACGTCCCGGTGGGCCATCAGGCCCGATTCCCCGGAGAAGCGATGACGGACCCCGAGCGCCCCGAGACTGGCCAGGACGGGGGCAGCATCCGCATTCGTCCGCACCAACACGGCGATCTGCTCTGGTGCCAGCCCGGCCTCGATGCGGGCCTTGATCTCCGTAGCCACCGCATCCGCCTCCTGCGCCGGCGTCCGATAGAGACGATGGCGGACCATCGCCGGCCGGCGTGCGCGGCGAACGGCGGTGAGCGTCTTGTCCAGACCACGTTGCACCTCCAGCCGATCGGGATCGTTGTGGCGGATGAGCCGACGGGCGGCGTCGAGGATCGGCTTGCGTGACCGGTAGTTGCGCCTGAGCACGACCTCCTTCACCGGACCGTAGTCCCCCTGCAGGCCGGCGAGACCGCGCCCGACCGCCCCGCGGAAGGAGTAGATGGCCTGGTCGTCGTCGCCGACGAACATGACGTTGCCAGCATGTCCGACCAGCAGGCGCACGAGGCGCAGCTGCTGCGGGTTGGCGTCCTGCGCCTCATCGACCACGACGTAGCGAAACCGGCGCCGCAGCGCCTGCCGCACCGCGGGGCGGTGCTCGAGCAGACGGACGGCCTCCGCCACCTGGTCGCCGTGGTCGACCAGCGAGCGTTCGACCAACAGGCGCTGGTAGACCTCGTAGGCCCGCCCCAGCTCCGCGTGGGCGGCAGCTTCGTCCAGGAGCGCCTCGAGCGCCTCGAGCGCTTCGTCATCCCTCGTGCCGGCGGCTGCGGCGCGGGCACCGGCAGCCAGCTCGGCGGCGTAGGCCTGCAGGTCATCCGGGCCGAGACCCTCCTCCTTGGCTCGCCCGAAGAGATCGACGAGCGCGCCTACGAAGCGGGTCGGGTCACCCAGCGGCCGGTAACGATCGAGCCCGAGCTCGAAGACATGGTCGCGCAGGAGCACGACGGCCTGGGAGCGCCCGATGACGCGCGGGTCATCAGCGCGGCCGATGGCGTGGCCGTGCTCCCGCAGCATCCAGTCCCCGAAGGCGTGGAAGGTGTGGATGCTGGTGTCCGCCTGACCGTAGGCCACGAGAAGGTCCACCCGAGCCTGCATCTCTTCCGCAGCGCGCTCGGTGAACGTCAGCGCCAGGATCTCCGAGGGCCGGGCCCGGCGGCTGGCGATGAGCCAGGCCACGCGGCGTGTGATGACCTCTGTCTTGCCGGTGCCGGGTCCGGCCACCACGAGCAGCGGGCCGTCGCCGTGCGCGACGGCCTGACGCTGGCGCCGGTCAAGCCCGTGGAGCAGGTCGCGGACGTCGTCGATCGCGACCGGTGCACCCGGTGTGGCGTCAGTGGTTGGGGTCTGGTGCGAGGCTGGCGTGTGCAGAGCGGTCATCGGCCCCGATGCTCCGAGGAGGCCGTGACAGCTCCCTTGTCACACGGTCGGAACGATGCCCGTGTCGCGCAACGCGCGCGTCTCCTCCTCGGACAACGGCGCGTCGGCCACGCCGCGGCGGATGGCCTTCACGTAGACCCGCGTCGTGGGCCGCGAGTGCAGGCTCGAGAGGACGATGCCGTCACCGTCGTCGTCGACGAGCGCAAGCGCGAACGACTGTGCACCCCCGGCGTCCTCGAAGGCATCGAAACGGATGAGCCCGATGCGGGAGATGGCGGCTGTGCCCCGAGGCAGCGGGCTGGCCTCGACGCCTGGGGCCGCGGAAGACGTGCCGCGCCGGGCATCGAGGTCCGCCTCGACCGCCTCGATGCGCTGCGCCAGGTGCGCCAGGCGCCGCTCGAGCTGCGCGGTTCGAGCACTGCCGGGGCTGAGGTCGGCCGACTGGCGTTCCGAACGCAGGACCAGTGCCAGCGCGGCCCCCGCCAAGATCACGGCCACGACGGCCAGCAGGATCGCGACTCCCTCCATGGCTTGGATGCTAGCGTCCGCGACACCGGCCCGTGCGCCGACTCGATGCTATCCTCGAGCCGGTTCCCACAGCTGATCGACAACGACAAGGAGGACACGTGGCCAAGCGGACTCGAGCCAGCCGCTCCGCCCACCGACCCGGTGGTCAAGGGCCCAGCCGGACGAAGAGGGAGTCCGGCGCGGAGGCGAGTCCGGCGGCGCCGGTGGGGTCTACGTCAGGCCGTGCCGAGGACGACGCGGTGCGCCGGTCGGAGGTCGAGGTCGACGAGGTCGCCGTCGCGGCCGTCGCCGCGGCCACCACCACGCCCGAGGAGCCGCCCGCGCAGGAGCGACCTGCTGGCAAGCGCTCGCGGCGTCGCGCTGCGCGCTCGAGCAAGCGCAAGAGTCAGGATGACCTGGCCTCGCGCGCGGCCGCGGAGACCGCCTGGGTCCGGGGCGACCTCCGTCGCATCGGCGTGGTCTCGATCGTGCTGGTCACCTTGCTGGCGGTGTCGTACGTGCTCTTCGGGATGCTGGACGTGCTCGGCCTGTACTAGGCTCCGGACTTCCTGCTCGATCAGCTGGGGGTGTTCGACTTCATGACCCTCACTCGCAGCCAGCCCCATACGGCGAGCACGATGATGGCGCCCAGGATGGACCCCAGCAGGCCGCTGACGGAGAGCTCGAAGTCGCCGTTGATGAGCAGGTTCAGGATGCCACCACCGACGAACGAGCCGATGATACCCGCGATGTAGAGCTCCCAGTTCTGGAAGTTCGCGTTCTTGCCCACGACCATGTTCGCCACGTAGCCGGCGACGAGCGGGATGAGGACGAGGGCGAGGATGAAGAAGAACAAGGTGGGCTCCTGGGCGGGTCAAATCAGTGGAGCTGAGTCTAGCGGGAAGGGCCGGCGACGTATGCGTCCCAGTCACGCATGTCGTCGAGGTGCTGCCATTCGCGCCAGCCGCGGCGTCGCCCCGGTCCCAGGCCTCGCCCAGTCGGTCGAGGAGCCCTACGAAGTCGTTTCGATCCACGCCGCCTGTCCTCATCTGCCGCACGAGGGATGGACGCCTCCCTCCACGAGCACGATACTGTTGCTCGAAGCAGCGGTTCTGCCGCACCATGGAGGCACATGGACCGGTCGTTCTGGCTTTCGCTCATGGCCTTGGGCATCGGGGTGGTCCTGCTCCTCGGTGGGCGGGCCATCATGGATGGCGCCGACTACCTGCGTGGCGCCAGCCTGGCGGCCGAGATCGAAGCGCTTGCCGGGGCGCCCTCGAACGAAGACCTCATGACGCGGACGACCGAGGCTGCCGGCTGCCTCTATGGCATCCAGCCGCCGGTCCGAACGTGCTGGTATGCGTGGGCCGAGCCGGAGCGACCGGATTTCCTGGCCATCATCGCGCAGCGCGTGATGGATGATTCGGGCGGGTCCGCCCTGGCCTATGCCCTCGGCGCGCTGCCGTTCGCCAGCATGGTGATGCTCGCGGGCTGGAAGGCCACGCGCGCGCCACAGGTCTTGCGGCCCAGTCTCCTGGCCAAGCAGCGAGCCGTGAAGCCAACGCCAACGCCGGGGCGGCTCGCCCGCTAGGGTCGCGGCGGCGCTCAGCCCGAGATGCGGATATCGTCCTCGTCGGGGCCACGACCGCCAAGCCAGTTCCCGATCAGCAGCAACGCCAGCACGATGACGAACCCCGCTGCGCCACCGACCACGAAGTTGCCGAAGAGCAATCCGGCGACCGACCCGATGACGGTGCCGACGACAAGCCACACGAGGCCCAACCGCATGGTGATCACCCCTTCTTGCGGGTCAACGCCACCAGCATAGTCCGCTGGCACGACCGCTATCGGGCCTTTCGTCGTTCCGTCGCGCCTCGACGCCTTGCCGCGGCGACCTCGTCCATGCGCGCGCGGATGCGTGCCTCCCAGCCCTCCTCGGTGGGGTCGTAGTAGCGCCGCTCGGCAAGCTCGTCGGGCAGGTACCGCTGATCGACGTCGCCACCCTCGTAGTCGTGCGGCAGCTTGTAGCCGACCCCGATGCCGTGGTGGCGCATCCGCCGATGCGGAGCGTTCTGGAGGTGTTTGGGCACGGGCAGGGAGCCGTGCTGCTGAACGTCGGCCACGGCCTGCCAGTAGGCCTGTCCCGAGCGGTTCGACTTGGGCGCGGTGGCCAGATAGACCGTCGCTTGCGCCAGCGCGTACTGCGCCTCGGGCAGCCCCACCCAGTCGAGTGCCTGTGCCGCGGCCACGGCCACCTGGAGCCCGCGCGGGTCGGCGTTGCCCACGTCCTCCGATGCCGAGATGATGAGCCGGCGTGCGATGAACTTGGGGTCTTCGCCCGCAGCCACCATCGTGGCCAGCCAGTACAGCGCCGCATCGGGATCGTTTCCCCGGACCGACTTGATGAAGGCCGAAACCGTCGAGTAGTGCCCGTCGCCGGCACGATCGTAGGCCAGCACGCGCTGCTGCGCCGCGGTCTCGATGTCCTCGAGGCTGGGCTGCGACGGCCCCTTGGCGTCGGGCAGATCGAGTCCCGCCATCGAGGCCGCCGACTCGAGGATGTTGAGCACGGCCCGCGCATCTCCCGCCGAGATGGTGATGAGGTGCTCCCGGGCCACGTCATCGAGCTCGACCCGCCCGGCGAACCCTCGCGCGTCCGACAGCGCCCGCTCGACGATACGATCGAGGTCTTCGTCGGCCAACGGCTCTAGGCGGAACACGCGCAGGCGTGAGAGCAAGGCGGAGTTGACCTCGAAGTACGGGTTCTCGGTGGTGGCCCCGATGAGCGTGACCACACCCTCCTCGACGTGCGGCAGCAGCGCATCCTGCTGGGCCTTGTTGAAGCGATGGATCTCATCGATGAAGAGGACCGTCGAGCCGCCGCCGCCCTCGGCCCAGCCACGCGCCTGAGCCACGACCGCGCGCACGTCCTTCACGCCGCTCGAGGTCGCGGAGAGCGTCTCCATGGGGGCTTCGATGGCCTCGGCCAGCAGCCGCGCCAGCGTCGTCTTGCCCACGCCGGGCGGACCCCACAGCACCATCGACACGAGCCGCCCACGCTCGACCATCCGCCGCAGCGCGCCGCGCTCACCGATCAGCGGCGCCTGGCCGACGACCTCCTCCAGACTCGTGGGTCGAAGGCGCGCGGCAAGCGGCATGTGCCCGGTCTCGCTGGCCACTGGCAGGGCCGCGGTGCGCACGGCAGCGGAGCGGTCGGGGCGGGTCGTCGGCATCCGCTGAGTCTAGAACGCTCCACCCCGCGGGCGATTACCATCTAGGGACCGAACCGCACCACCCCCGTCCCGCCATGCCCACGCCCAGCGAGGAGTCTCCCGTGCCACCCCAGCATCTCCGTATCCCAGGTCCGACGCCACTGCCCGCCGCGGTACGCGAAGCGGGCTCCGAGCAGATGGTCGGTCACCGCACCGAAGACTTCATGGAGCTCGTCGCGCGGTGTTCGGGCGGGATGCAGCCGTACTTCGAGACGACGAGCGACGTGATGATCCTGACCTCCTCGGGCAGCGGTGGGCTGGAGGCGGCCGTGGTCAGCTTCCTCTCCCCCGGCGACCCGGTGCTGACCGTGAGCATCGGCAACTTCGGCGAGCGCTTCGGCAAGATCGCCCTGGCCTACGGTGCCGACGCCACGGTGCTCCGCTTCGAGTGGGGCCAGGCCGCCGACCCTGACGCGGTGCGCGAGGCCATCCGCGAGATGGTCGCCGCCGGACGGAGCCCGAAGGCCGTCCAGGTGACCTACAACGAGACCTCCACCGGCGTGACCAACCCGCTGCCGCTCCTGGCCGAGGCCATCCGCTCCGAGGTCCCCGACACGCTCATCCTCGTCGACGGCGTGAGCGCCGTCGGTGCGGTGCCCATGGAGATGGACGCGTGGGACCTCGACGTCGTGGTCACCGGCTCGCAGAAGGCCTGGATGATCCCGCCCGGACTGGCCATGGTCGCGGCCTCCGACCGCGCCTGGGCTGCCGCCGAGACGGCGACCATGCCGCGCTTCTACTTCGACCTCGTGCCCCACCGCGATGCCATCCCCAAGGGCCAGACGCCGTGGACGCCGGCCGTGGGCCTCTTCTTCCAGCTGGCCGCGGCGCTCGACATCATGGCGGCCGAGGGCCGGGAGAACATCTACGCCCGTCACGCCGCTGCCGGCGCCGCCGCGCGAGCAGGACTCGCGGCCATGGGCTTCGACCTCTATGCCGACCCCGCGCATGCCTCCAACACCGTCACCTCCGCGCTGGTGCCGGATGGCGTGGAGTGGTCGGCACTGAACGAGCAGCTTCGCGCCGGCGGCCTCCAGCTGGCGGGCGGTCAGGGCCAGATGAAGGGCAAGCTGCTCCGCATCGGCCACCTCGGTGACGTGACCGTCGACGACATCGTGGCCGCCATCGAGATCATCGAACAGGGCGCGCTGGCCATCGGTCGAACCGTCGAGCCGGGAGTCGGGCCGGCCGCGGCCCGACAGGCTGGCGGGGAGATGGCCTGGTGAGGGTCCTCGTCGCTGAGAAGCTGGCGCCGGAGGGTGTCGCCCTGCTGCAGGAAGAGCACGAGGTCGACGTGCGGGTCGGCATGTCACGCGAGGAGTATCTCGCGGTGCTGCCGGAATACGAGGCGCTCCTCGTGCGCAGTGGCGTGAAGGCCGACGCGGAGGCCATCGCCGCGGGCAAGAAGCTCATCGTCATCGGCCGCGCCGGCGTGGGCGTCGACAACATCGACATCCCTGCCGCCACCGCCGCCGGGATCACCGTCGTCAACGCGCCCACGGGCAACACGACCGCGGCCGCCGAGCACACGATCGCGCTGCTCTTCGCGCTGATGCGCCGCATCCCCGCCGCGGACGCATCCATGCACTCGGGCGCGTGGGACCGAGCGGCCTTCATGGGCCGCGAGCTGGTGGGCAAGACGCTTGGCGTCATCGGCCTGGGCAAGATCGGCATGGCGGTGGCCGACCGCGCTCGTGCGCTCGACATGCGCGTCGTGGGCTACGACCCCTACGTGACCGAGGAAGCCGCCAGGCTCCACGGGATCGAGCGCCTGTCCGTGCCGGAGATCCTCGTGCTAGCCGACGCGATCACCGTGCACGTGCCCAAGACGAAGGACACGGCCAACCTCATCTCCACCGACGAGCTGGCCTCGATGAAGCCCGACGCGGTGATCATCAACGTGGCGCGGGGCGGCGTGGTCGACGAGGCCGCGCTGGCCGCCGCACTCGAGGCCGGCACCATCGCCGGTGCCGCGGTCGACGTCTACTCGTCGGAGCCGCCGGCGCAGGACAATCCGCTGCTGACGGCACCCAACATCATCCTCACCCCGCACCTGGGGGCCTCCACCGCGGAGGCGCAGACGCGCGTGGCCGTGGAAGCCGCCGAGCAGGTGCGCGAGGTGCTCGCGGGCCGCTCGGCTCGGTATGCCATCAACGCACCCATGCTCACACCCGAGACGGCCGACGCGCTCGCGCCGTACCTGCCGCTGGCACGCACCCTCGGCCAGTTCTACGCGCAATTTTCCGAGGACCTCTCCGACCTCACCCTCGAGGTCGCCGGCGAGCTCAGCGAGTTCGATGCCGGCCCGCTGGTGGCCGCCGCCCTTGGCGGCATCCTCGAGCAGAGCACGGAGGAACGGGTCAACGTCATCAACGCCGGGGCCATGGCCAAGGCGCGCGGCATCAGCCTTTCCACGCACCACACCAGCGATGCCGGCCGCTTCTCGTCGCTGCTGACGCTCAAGGGTGGCGAGCGCTCGGTGGCCGGCACGGTCTCGTTCGGCAACGAGCCCCGCCTGGTGGCGCTCGACGGGTACGAGGTCGACCTCGCACCGGCGGCGCACATGCTCGTCTCGCGGCATCAGGACCGCCCCGGTGCCATCGGCACCGTCGGCCGCATCATGGGCGAGGCGGACATCAACATCAGCAACATGCACCTCGGCCGCTCGGACAAGCGGTCCATCGCCTTCATGATCCTTGCGCTCGATGAGGAGGTCCCCGAGCCCGTCGCCGACGAGGTCCGTGCCTACGACGGCATGCTCGACGTGTGGCTCATCAACCTCGACCTGCCCGCGTGACCCGGGCGGTCCGGCTCGCACTGATCCGGCACGGCGAGTCGGCCTGGATCGCCGAGGGCCGCTTCCAGGGCCAGGGCGATCCGCCGCTCTCCGCGGCCGGTGAGCGGCAGGCGGCGGCCGTCGCGGCACGCCTCGCGGCGCCCAGGGCGATGCCCTCGCTGCCGGTGCCGGACGCTCCTCCCCTGGC
>JBFLKP010000101.1:0-3168 GCA_040883225.1 Candidatus Limnocylindrales bacterium
CCAGCGCCGGCACGATGCCGCCGGCGCCGAAGGCGATGAGGACCGCGAAGACGGACGAGATGAGCGCGCCGATGTAGGGCACGTACGAGGTCACGAACGTGACCAGCGCGATGGTGAAGCCGAGCGGCACGCTCATCAGCACCGCGGCCAGCCAGACCATGCCGGCGACCGGGAGGCTGGCCACGGTGAGCACGTAGAAGTAGTCGCGGAACGAGCGGGTCGCGTCTTCCACGATGCCCGCGCCCAGCGCTGGCGGCACGCCAAGGTTGGACCCGACCCAACCCGCCAGCGTCTCCCACTCGGCGATGACGTAGTACAGGATGAAGAGCGCGATGAAGGTTCCGACGAGGAAGCTGCTGATGCCCGAGAACGCGCCCGGCACGTAGGACAGGAGGCCCGGCAGGACCTCGTCCACGAAGCTCGAGAGCTGCTCCTGGACGTCATCGATGAGGACCACGTTGATGCCCTGCTCAGCCAGCCAGTTGCGACCCGTGTCGATGGCCGCCTCCGTCTGGTCGACGATCTCCGAGCCCTGGTCGATGACGCCGACGGCGACCACCGTGACGATGACGATGGCCAGCACGAAGATGCCCACCAGCACCAGCAGCGAAGCCACCTGGCGCGGCATGAAGCGAGCCCCCAGCGAGGCCACGGGCTCGAAGATCATGCCCAGCACGACGGCGACGATGAGCGGCAGGATGAACGTGCTGAAGGTCGAGAAGGCGGTGTAGGCCACGACGGCCACGGCCACGATGCCCACGATGGACCAGGAGCGGATGCCCATGGCACGCAGCTGTCGGTCACGCTGTGGGTCGAAGAGCACGGGCCGGCGGTGCTCGCTCAACGCGGCTCCTCCATGGGTGTCCGGGCCTCCATGCTGACGGACGCCGCCCCCGGCTGCGCCGTCGGGATGCGGTACAGGAAGGTGAGGAGGACGGCTGCGACGGCCACGAGCGCGAGCCGGAGGACGAGGCTGTCGATGAGCACGACCGAGACCCCGAAGGTGACGACCACGGCGACGAGCGCGCGTGTCTTGACGCCCGGCGGGAACGATCGCGAGCGGCGCCATTCGACGATGATCGGACCCAGCGAGCGTTGGCCCAGGAGCCAGGTGTAGAGACGCGTCGAGGCGCGCGCGTAGCAGGCCGCTGTGACCAGCAGGAAGGGTGTCGTGGGCAGCACCGGCAGGAAGACGCCGATGACGCCCAGCACGAGGCTGGCCGTGCCCACCACGAGCAAGACCGCTCGCCAGATCGGCGAGATGGTCGACGGATCGGGCGCGGCCTCGGGCTCGCCCGGCTGGACGTCGGTGGTCGCGGTCATCGTGCCCATGATGCCGCTAGACGGTCCAAGGCGCTCCCGCGGGCACGTCCGCTGGTGCATGGTCTCGTCCGTAGGCGACCAGCGCGCGAAGGTTCTGGGGCGGCGTCTCCGGCGCGACCTCGCAACCGGTGCCCACGACGTGGTTGGGGCCGCAGATGGCGTGGCAGCGGCCGGCCGCGGCGTAGACGTCCTCGGGTGAGCCGGTGAGCATCTCCTCGACCGTGCTGACGTTGCCCAGGATGATGGCGTCCGGGCCCAGCACCTCTCGCGCGTGGGTCAGGTCGACCGGGAAGTCGAGCTCGTAGATGTCGACCGGCAGCTGCTTCATCACCGGCAACAGGTCGTCGGTCCGGCCACACATGTGCAGGCGCACGATGACGTCCGGACGCTGCTCCTTGATGTCATCGACCACGCGCCGTTGCGCGGGGTAGATGAACCGCTCGTAGTGGGAGGGGCTCATCATCGAGGCCGCAGCGTCGCTCATGCCGATCGTGTCGGCGCCCGCTTCGACCTGGGGCCTCCAGTAGGCCCGTGCGACCTGCGAGGTGAAGTCGAAGAGCTCGTACAGGAAGCCCGGATCCTCGTAGGTGTCCATCATCACCTTCGAGAGGCCGCGCATCTCGGCGCCCAGCGCCAGCGGCCCTTCGACCCAGCCCACGATCGAAGCCTCAGGACCCGCGGTCTCGCGCATCACGCGGATGGACTCGACGCGGTCGACCATCCGGCCCGGCGCCATGGGATCGGGCACGCGCAGGCTGGAGAGGACCGTCTTGTCTCGAACGAGCGCGCGCTCCTCCACGATGGCCGGGCCGGTCGAGGCCCATTCCACCGAGGAGTCGTCACCGCCGGCGATGTCGATGAGCTCACGGGCCGGGTCGGAGCACTGCATCAGGCAGTCGACGCCGTAGGCCTCGGCCATCGACAGCTGAGCCTCGGCCAGCCTGCGTCCGTCGGTCACGTAGTCGTTGTAGTCGAGGCCGGCGTGGCGCGCCGCGAACTGCATGATCAGTGGCTGGACCGGCAGATGGTCGACGGGCTCGCCCGCGATGAGCCCCCGGATGCGATCGAGACTACCCATGACGGGACTGTGCCAACGCCTTGGCGGTGCTCGCTAGGGCACTTCGGCCTGAACGGAGCTAGGGCCCGACCTCTCTGATGGTGAAGCCGTTCGTCACGCGTACGCGCTTGAGCACGAGGCTGTCGACGTCGTCGTCCACGATCACGCGCGTGAGCGTGGGGGGCCCGGAGTCCTTCCGGCTGGTCCTGCTGCTCCCGAAGACCTTGGCCGAGATGGCCACGCGCCAGCCGGCCATGGAGAGGTCCTGCCTGATGTACGTCGCGCCGCCGCACGCGCCGCGCAGCGACAGGTGGTCACCCCGCGAGGCGGCGCGAACCGCGACCTGGCTGCGCAGGAACTGCGCGCCGCTGTCGTTGCGGACGTGGCACGCCCGGAGACCGGGTCTGGCCTTGGTGGCGATCGGGGACGGCGCCGCGCTCTTCCAGGCGATGGGTACGGGCCTGGCGTTTCCCTGCCACGCCTGGTGGTCGCCGATGACGATGCCGCCTACCACGGGCAGGCCGGGCCAGACGTGGAAGTCCTCGACGCTGGGATGGATCACCAGCGCCGGCCGCCAGCTGCCGCTCTGGATGCGGGGCTTGACCGACACGGCCTTGCCCTTGCCCAGCGGCCTACCCGACGTCTCCACCCAGCCGATCTCGAGGTCTTTGCGCACGATGGTCGTGCCTACGCAGGTACCGAGCACCATCAGCGAGTCACCCGGGTCGGCGTCCCACACCGCGCGCTGCAGCGTGTTGCGGCCGATACCCTTGTCCAGGTTGTAGACC
>JBFLKP010000102.1:0-7091 GCA_040883225.1 Candidatus Limnocylindrales bacterium
AGCCGGCGGATGAGCTCGGGTGCGCCGCGCAGCTCGGGCGCGATGGTGATGACTCGCAGGCCCTCCACGAACGTGGCCAGGCGATCGTCGTCGAGGTCCTCCGGATGTCGCAGCAGGTTCGCCGGATGGGCGCCCTTCTTCTTCTCGGCGAGGAACGGGCCCTCCATGTTGAAGCCCAGCGGCTCGGCGCCGTCGGCCGGCGCGCCGGGCATCCAGGAGCGGACCGAATCGGCGAAGTCCGTGAGCTTCTCGAAGGAGGCCGTGACCGACGTCGGCAGGAACGAGGTCACGCCGCGGGCCGCCAGGGCACGGGCCATGCCCGAGAGTGCCTCGCTACCGCCCATGGCGTCATGGCCGCCCCAGCCGTGGACGTGGACATCGATGAAGCCCGGCACCACCAGCTCGGCCGTGGGCGCGGAATCATCGCGCTCGACCGCTTGGATGCGGCCGTGGTCATCGACGCTCAGGGCGCCCGGCACCGCGCCATCGTCGAGGACGAGCCGACCGCTGACGGTCTCAGCCATAGGTGCCAGCCTCCTCCACCGCGTCCCAGAAGGCAAGGATGTTCTCGACCGGGACCTGCGCCTGCATGTTGTGCACGCTGGCGATGACGAACCCGCCGCCAGGCTTGAGCTCCTCGATGCGCCGCACGGTCTCGTCGTGGACCTCCTGGGGCGTGCCGCGGGCGAGCGTCTTCTGGGGATCGACGGTGCCGCCCCAGAAGGTGATGTCGTCGCCGAACTCGCGCTTCAGCGTGGCGGTGTCCATGCCCTCCGCGCTGACCTGCACCGGGTTGAGGGCATCGACGCCGATATCGATGAGGTCCCCGATGAGCTCCCGGATGGCGCCGCAGGAGTGGAGGAAGAACCTGGCCTTCGAGCGGCTCTTGATGAGCTCGATGATCTCGCGGTGCAGCGGCTTGACGATGTCGCGATAGGCACCCGGACTGAAGAGCGGCGCGTGTTGGGCGCCGAGGTCATCGGCCTCAGCGGCGATATCGATGTCGGGGCCGATCTCGTCGAGGACCTTCTCCCAGTAGGCCAGCTTGAGGTCGGTGATCTTTCGCATCAGCGCCCTCGCGAGGTCGGGGTCGATGGCCATGTCCATGTAGCCGTCCTCGTAGCCGCGCATGCGGAAGTGCATCTCGGTCACGCCCGCGCAGAGGGAGCCCACGAACGTCGCCCGGCCCTCCACCTCGTGGATCTCGCGGGCGCGCGCCTTCATGCCCTCGAAGCGCCCGGGGTCGACCGGATCGGGCCAGGGGTAGGCCTCGATGTCGTCCACGCTGATGGAGCCCGAGAGTGGCGAGCTGGTGGACTCGTAGTAGAGCCCGCCATGCGGGCGCGCGCGGAGGACGCCGAACTCGTCGAGGAAGCGCTCGTACTCGCCGTCGTCGGTGACCTGCCGCTCGAAGCCGTGGGGCGAGCCCGTGTTGATGAGGGCCACGTCCGCGCCCAGCCGCTGCAGGATGTCCTCGTGGACGCCCGCCAGGCCCTGGGTGGTATCGACGATGCGGATCTCCTCGTCGGGCAGGCCCATGGCCGGGCGCACGCGCCGGTAGGCCTCCGCGTGCATGCCGCTGTAGCGCGTGCCGGCGAAGTCGCGGGGCACGCGGTCGGCTTCGGTGTGGTCGAGCGCCGCGAGGACGCGCGCGCGTGAGTCCATGATGGTTACCCCCAGTGGCCCGGGCGGGCCGGTACGTGATCGGTTCGGGTCATCGGTCGGAGACCGTCAGGGCGCCGCCGTCCTCCACGGAGAACCCGACGTCAAGGCCGTAGCGCTCGGCTGCGTAGCGTGACTCGGTGCGCTCGATGGGCTTGCCGCGCTGGTCGAAGATGAGACGCCGCTCGACCAGCATGGGCGAGCCCCGCTGCACGCCGAGGAGCACGGCATCGTCGCTGCTGGCCGCTTCCGCGCCGATGGTGGCCTGGCCGCGCGTGGGCACGAAGCCGGCGCCGATGAGCGCCTCGTGCAGTGAGCCTGTCTCGAGATCGGCGTCCAGCACCGCCCCTACGCAGCCACAGGCCAGCACGGCCGTCTCGAGGCAGACGGGCTCGTCGTCGGCGAGGCGCACGCGCCGCAGCTCGATCACCTCGCTGTCCCGGTCGGCTCGCAGCTCGACGCGCTCGCGATCGGTGGGTCGTCGCACGCGCCGCTCCACGATGCGCGAGCTGGGCATCCGACCCTGTCGGCGCATCTCGTGGCTGAAGGTCATGAGGAAGTTGGCGCGCCGGTGGGTCGGCGGCTCGGCCACGAAGGTGCCCCGCCCCGGGTCACGTCGCACGAGGCCCTCGTCGGCCAGCTGGGCCATGGCGTGCCTGGCGGTCATGCGGCTGACCCCGAACTCAGCGCACAGGTCGGCGTCGCTGGGCAGCCGCTGGCCCGGTCGCAGGCGGGCGATGCGCTCGCGCAGGGCGGCTTCGATCTCGCGGTAGCGGGGCGCGTAGTCCAGGCTCATGTCGCGAGCTCGACCTGGCCCCAGCGCGCGGCCTGCTCGGCACCATGGACGGCCGCGCCGATGGCGCCGGCCCAGGTGCCCAGCTCGGCGATCACGACTTCGACGCGGTCGCCCGAGTCGACCAGCACGCGCCGCCGCATCTCGGCCTTGATGGGCTCGATGAGCAGGTCGCCGGCGCTGGACCAGCCACCGCCGAGGATGACCCGCTCGGGCGTGAGCACGGTCACCGCGTTGCTGATGCCGATGCCGAGGTAGCGTCCCACCTGGGCCAGGCCGTCAAGGGCGCGACGGTCGCCGGCGCGGGCCCGCTCGATGGCTTCGCGCGGATCCTTCGTGCCGCACGCCGCCGCCACCTGGTCCGCGCGGCAGAAGGCCTCCATGCAGCCGCGGTTGCCACAGCCGCACCAGGGCCCGTCGGGCTCGATGGTCTGGTGGCCCAGCTCGCCGGCCTGGCCGTGGTAGCCCTGGAGCACCTCGTTGCCCAGCGCGACCACGCCACCCACGCCGGTGCCGAGGGTCAGCCCGATGAAGGAGTCGACGTCCTTGCCGGCCCCGAAGCGGAGCTCTCCGAGGCCGAAGGCGCGGGCGTCGTTGATGAGCGCCGTGGGCAGGCCGGTGGCCTCGGCGATGGGCTCGCCGGTGGCGGTGGCCGACCAGTCGCCGGGCACGTTGGTGAGGAACGTGACCACGCCGGTCTCGGGGACGTAGAGCCCGGGCACGGCCACGCCGCAGGTCAGGGCCGGGCCGCCGTCGATGCCGTCGCGAACCTCGGCCGCGAGGGCGCAGAGCTGGGGCACCACGCTGCGGTCCCCGCGGGAGGTGTCGGTGGGGACCTGACCCCGGTCGAGCGTGTGCCAGCCATCGGGGCCGGAGCGCTCCACCACGGCCCACTTGATGTTGGTGCCGCCGAGGTCGAGCCCGATATGGCGGGGGGTCTCGCCCATCGCGCTATCCCTGGCGCTCCTGGGTGATGCGCACGTACAGCGCGGTCACGCCGAGGATGATGAGGCCGTAGATGATGCGGCGCGTGCCCTCCTCGATGCGCAGGACCGTGAGCATCGATGCCAGCACCTGCAGGATGAGCGCACCCACGATGGTGCCGGCATAGCCGCCACGGCCACCGAAGATGGACGTGCCACCGATGACCGCGGCCGCTACCGACGGCAGCATCAGGGGCACGGCCAGCGAGAGCGTGGTGGCCTTGATGAGGCCGACGTAGACGAGGCCGCCGATGCCTGCGAGGACGGCGCTCAGAACGTAGAGCACGATGAGCACCTGCCACACGCGTACACCTGCGAGCCGGGCCGCACCCTCGTTGTCGCCGATGGCGTAGAGGTTGCGCCCAAAGCCGGTGCGCTTCAGCGTGAAGCCGATGAACAGCGCGAGCGGGATGAAGACCACCAGGGAGTTGGGCACGATCCCGAATGAGCGCCCCGTGCCCAGCCAGGTGATGACCTCGGGGATCTGGGCGCTGACGCCCAGCATGCCGCGCTGATACACCAGCAGGAGCCCCTCCACGACCAGGCCCACGGCCAGGGTCATGATCAGCGGATGGACGCGGAAGATGGCCACGCCGATGCCGCTGGCGAGGCCGGCCACGGCGGCACAGCCGAGCGCGAGCGGAATGGCGAAGACGGGGTCCAGGCCCGAGGCCACTTGCGTGGCCATGACGAACGAGGCCATGGTGGCGACGATGCCGACCGAGAGGTCGATGCCGCCGGTGAGCATCGTCATCGTCTGGGCAGCAGCGAGGATGGCCAGCGGAACCGCGAACTTGACGGTGTTGCTGATCCAGCGGTCATTCAGCCCAAGGAGGCCATCCTCCCGGATGACGATGCCCGGCTGCAGGATCTCGAGGGCCGCGATCAGCAGCGTCAGGATGAGCAGCAACGGGATGATGGGGTAGTCGCGCATCACGCCGCGGGCGTTGGACCATGCGCTGCGGCCGGAACCGGTCTGGACGGGCTGCGAGGTCGTGGTCATGACCGGCGCCCGCGAAGCGCGACCGTCGCGCCGACCAGCACGACGATGACCATGATCAGTCCCTCGATGACCTGGGCCGCATTCGGATCGACGGACAACAAGGTCAGGTCCTGTCTCGCCAGGCGCAGGATGAAGACCGCGATGATGGGTCCGACCAGGCCGCCTCGGCCGCCTGAGAGGGCCACGCCACCGAGGACCGCAGCGGCGACGCTGGCCAAGAGGTACGGGCCCTGGACGGGGTTGCCGATGCCGGTGTTCATGGTGATGACGAGACCACCCATGGCGGCGAAGAGTCCGGCAAGGGCGTAGGAGGCGACCTTGGTGCGATCCACGGCCACGCCGCTGCGGTGGGCCGCGCGCTTGTCGGAGCCGATCGCGTACATGGCCAGTCCCAGCTTGGACCGCCGCAGCGGGATCCACACGATAGCCAAGGCAACCACAAGGAGCACCAGCGCACGCGGGAGGTAGCGCGAGATCTCGTTCGGCAGGTGCGTCCCTCCGATAGGACCGATGATGAGCTCCCTCAGCCAGGTCGACGCCCCGCCGCCCGGTGCATCCATGACCATCAGGGCCGCGCCCTCCCAGATGAAGAAGAAGGCGAGCGTCACGACGATGTCGGGAACGCGTGTGATGACCACCGAGAGGCCATTGATGGCGCCGACCGCGAGGCCAAGGGCGAGAACGACCACGACAGCCTCGACGCCGAAGGCCTGGTCCTGGCCGTCCATGAGGGCCGCAGCCGTCACGCCCAGGAGCGCCATCATCGCGGCCATCGAGAGGTCGATACCGCCGGCGATGATGGCGATCGACTGGCCCGCCGTGGCGAACGCGTAGGGCAGAGCGGCCAGCACCAGGATGCTGACGCCGGCCATGCCGTAGTCGGGCTGGATGATCTTGGTGAAGGCGAACATCAGCGCCAACACACCCAGCAGGGTGAGCACCCAGCCGTTGCGCCGGAGGAAACGGACGATCACGGCCCTGCTGCCGCCGGACGCCGCTGGGGTGGTCGCCGCGGCGCTCATGCGCCGACCTCCTCGGCGCGTTCGCCAGCGAGGCCGTAGGCGGCGCGCATGAGGGTGGGCTCATCGGCGATGTCAGCGGGGAACGTGTCCACGACCTTGCCGCCGAAGATGACCACGGCCCGGTCACAGGCCAGCTGCACCTCCTCCAGCTCGGAGGTGTAGAGGAGCACCGCCGAGCCGGCATCGGCCAGCTCGCGCAGCAGGTGGTAGATCTGGCGCTTGGTGCGGATGTCGATGCCGCGCGTGGGGTCGAAGCAGAGCAGCGTATCGACACCACCGGCGATCCACCGGCCGATGGTGACCTTCTGCTGGTTGCCGCCGCTCAGACGCTGGACCTCGCCCTGGGCGCGTGTGTCGATCTGGAGCTTCTCGATGGCCTTGTCGACCATCTCCCGTTCACGGCCCATGCGGATCGGGCCCCAGGAGCGCGGCCGCGCGTTGTAGGGCAGGGCGATGTTCTCGCGCACCGAGCGCTGCGGCAGGAGAGCTTCCACGCGATCGCCGGGGACGTACACGAGACCCTTGTCGATGGCGTCGGCAGGGTGCCGAAAATGGACCTCCTCGCCGTCGACCCTGAGCGTGCCACGGTTGGGGCGGCGGGCACCCGCCAGGATGCCGAAGAGCTCGTCCTGGCCCTGGCCCTCGAGCGCTACGAGGCCGAGCACCTCGCCGGCGTGCAGCTCGAACGAGACGTCCTCGAGCTTGGCCCCGGCGGCGAGGTTGGAGAGTTGCAGTCGGGGCACGCCTTCCCGTTCGAAGGCGGAGGTGGAGACGACACGGGTGTGGATGTCCTGCTCGTCCTCGGTCGACGGTCCGAGCATGAGGTCGACGATGCGTTCCTCGGCCCCTTCGCCCATGTCCACGACGCCGACGGTCTCACCGTCACGCAGGACGGTGGCGCGGTCGCAGAGAGCGTTGACCTCCATGAGGCGATGGCTGATGAAGATGACGGAGGCACCGGTCTGGCGCTGATCGCCGACGATGCGCAACACGTTCTCCGCGAGGTCCGCGGGCAGGGCTGCGGTCATCTCGTCGAGCAGGATCACGTCCGGCTTCAGGGCCAATGCGCGGGACAGGTCGAGGATGCGCAGGACGGCCAGCGGGATGTCGCCGACCATGTCATAGATGTCGAGCTTCTTGACGCCCAGCTTGTCGACCCACTCGAGGAACGGCTCGAGGGGCGTGTCGGTCATGCGCAGGTTGTCGCGCACATCGAGATCAGGGATGAGCGCGGGCTCCTGGTAGACCGAGATGAGGCCGTTCCTGCGGGCCTCGGCAGGGGAGTGGACCCGGCGTTCCTGCCCACGCACGACGATGCGGCCGCGGTCGGGATGGATGGCACCGGTGAGTACCTTGACGAGCGTGGACTTGCCGGCACCGTTGGCGCCGAGGAGCGCGTGGACCTCACCCGGCCGCACCGCCAGGGACGCATCGCGAAGCGCGGTCACGGCTCCATACGTCTTGACGACGCCGGTGGCCTCGAGGATCAGCTCGCCACTCGGAGAGCCGTCGGTCGGTGTCGGTGTGGTCACGTCATGGGTCCCGGTTCGGGTGGGTGGCGTGGTGGGACCACTGGGGTCGGGGCTACGCGCCCAGGCGGCTCAGGGGGGGGGTATTCGCCCCGGCCC
>JBFLKP010000013.1:0-15723 GCA_040883225.1 Candidatus Limnocylindrales bacterium
ACAGTCCCAACCGGCTCCGCCGGGACACCCGAAAGGCACAGGCTCGGTCCAGACTGCCGCTCGTGATCCGAAGGGTTGGCGGCCCGGCAGGTCTGCCCGCAGGCTGGTCGATCGACGGGCACGACCGCCGGGTTGATAGGCGGCTGACACGCGCCGGGGCGGGCCGGTGTCGCGTCCGCAGCCCGTGCCGCTCGACACTGACCGGGAGTGCTCGGGAGCCGTGGAGCCACGTAGGGAGGGGTCAGAAGTGAGCCAGACCAGCCAGCACGACCAAGGTGGCGAGGACACCCGAGCCAAGCTCGGGAACTACCTCCGCTTCCTCGCGATGATCGCGACCTCGGTCGTGGTCATGTACGTGCTCACCTACACCAACGTCTTCTCCATCGACCACATCAGGATCAGCGAGGAGCGAATCTACATGGCCCTGCTCATGGGCGCGGGCATGGCCATCGTCATGCTCCTCTACATGTGGGGCATGTACCGCGACCGACGCGTCAACCTCGGCATCATCGTCGGCGCGCTGGCGTTCGGCGGCGTGGCTTTCTTCCTCTCCCAGTCGCAGGCGCTGGTGGGTGACGTCGCCTACATGGACGGCATGATCCCGCACCACTCCATCGCCATCCTCACCAGCGAGCGCGCGGGCATCGAGGACCTCCGGGTCCGCGAGCTGGCGGACGAGATCATCGCCGCTCAGCGTCGGGAGATCGCCGAGATGGACTGGCTCGTCGCCGACATCGCGGAGAACGGCCCGGCCACCACCGAGGCCGAGGCACAGGCTCGACCGGTCCCCGAGTTCACGGCCGAGCCGTAGGACGCCGCGCTGGGACGAGTTCCCGAAGCAGCCCAGCCGCAAGGTCGGCCTGGGCACGATGTGCACCGAGCACTGGCCCGCCCGGTGACCTTGCCCACGGCTGTCACAGTTGGAGTGCACCGCGCGGTATATGGGTATGGGGGCGATGACGCGGACGGCTGGACGACAGGATGCGCGAGTACTCGCATCAGCCGCTGCCGGTGACGAGATCGCCCTCCGCCGGATCATCGCCACGCACCACGAGGACATGCGCCGGATCTGCCTGGCGATCTCGGGCGATGAGACCATCGCGGACGAGGCGGTGGAAGCCGCCTGGGTGATCGCCTGGAAGAAGCTCTCCAAGGTCCGCGGCCCCGAGAAGCTCCGCCCCTGGCTCGTGTCGGTCGCGGTCAAGGAGGCCAGGCAGCTCCTCCGCAAGCGCCAGCGATATGCCCGCATGGAGGTCACCAGCGATCCTGCTGACGCACCGGGCGGCATCGATCCGGCCACGGGCATCCCGAGCGTAGACCTCAGGGCAGCCCTCATGCGTCTCGATCCCGACGACCGTGCCTTGCTCGTCATGCGCTACGGCGCTGGCTTCGACTCCACCGAACTGGCCGCTGCCACCGGCAAGAAGCCGCCGGCCATCCGTCAGCGCCTCAAGCGCCTGGTGGACCGACTCCGAGAGGACCTCGACGATGGATGACCTGACCGCCTTCGAGCGCCAGCTCTCAGGCGAGATCGCCGGTCTCATGGGTCCGGTCCGCCCGGTCGACGACCTCGCCATCTATGAGTCCGTCACCGCCGCGTCGCGATCGCACAGATGGGGGTTCACGCTGTTCTCCGCACTCAAGTTCATCGCCGCCAGCGTCATCGTGGCGCTGTTCGGCGGCTTCCTGATGGTGGGTGTCTTCACCACGCAGCAGGGTGACGAGGTGAGCCCGGCGGCCCCCAGCGCGTCGTTGGCACCCACTGGGATCGACATCCTGACGCCGTCCAGTGGTGCAACCACCGAGCTGGTCGCTGACGGCGATGGTGTCCTGTGGGCCCTGGAAATCCCTGGGCGACTCGTGCGCTTCGATCCGGACACGGACACCACCACCATGTGGACGATCGCTGACGACGTCGCGTTCGGCCAGGTGGCGTCGATCGCGCCCTCGCCCCGGGGAGGCATCTGGCTGGCGGGTCCCGACGCGGCACGCCTGTTCGACGGCGATCGCTTCGTGCAGCTGATCGAGGCACCCGAGGCATTGAAGCTGGCGGTCGAGGCTGCCGACGAGTCGCTGTGGGCGGCGACCCAGTCGGGCATCGTCCTGCACTGGGACGGATCGGGCTGGGAGGACGTCGGCCCCGCGAGCCCGGGCGCGTGCGACTGGATCGGAGCCCTCGCGGTCGACTCGACGGGACGGCCCTGGGCCGGCGGGAAACGGTGGTCATCGTGCGAAGGCGCCGCTGGTGTCGAGGTGATGGTCCTCGACGGGTCCGAGTGGACCCGCTTCGACAGGTCCGACGCGTCACCGCTGGAGAAGTGGCCACAGTCGATCATGGGGATGCCCGATGGCTCGGTCTGGGTCGCTTCGGAAGCCGGGCTGGCGCGCTTCGACGGCACCAGCTGGACCGATGGATCGCCCGAGCCCGGGGGCTCCTACGGCTCGCTGGCAGCATCGCCCGAAGGCACCATCTGGGCCGGATCCGACGAGAGGGGTGGGGCCCGTGTCTGGCGCTGGGACGGCGCGGAATGGACGAAGTTCGCGCGCGCCGAGCTTGACCCACACGGGTACGCGAAGGTCGCCATCGTCGGCGATCGGGTCTTCCTTGGCACGACCGCGGGCACCTATGAGCGCATCGCCGACAGCTGGAACCTGGCCTGGGATGTGACGCCGGCCAGGCCGGGTTTGTCTCGGCTGCTGGCGACCGGCGATGACGAGCTCTGGGTGGTCGATGCGCAGGGCGTCCGGCACGTCGAGGACGGAGCGTGGGCCGACGAGCTGGACTGGACGACCCAGGCGGCGGACTCGGTCTTCCTCTGGTCTGACCTTGCGCTCGGACCCGAGGGCACGGTCTGGGTCGCCGGGCCCGATGGGGTCGCCTATCGCGATGGTGAGCAGTGGGAGTTCATCGACTCCCGGCCGGCCGGGGCGATCACCGTCGACGCGACCGGCACGGTGTGGGCCGCGAGGTCCCAGGCCCGGAGGTCGGGTGGTTGCCAGGTGTGGACGCTCGAGGAGGGTGGCGACGGAGCCTGGGCCCGGGGCGATGTCGACGGTTGTCCGCTGAAGTACGCGCTCCAGTCACTGGCCGTCGATGGCGACGGCACGCTCTGGCTCGGTGTCCAGGGCGGTTGGGGTCCGGGCGGTCTCGTCCGCCACGCGAACGGCGAGTGGGCGGCCGTCGAGGAGATCGGCGACACGGAGGTCTATGGGGGCATCGTCCTCGGGACCGACAGCGAGGGCGCCGTCTGGGTTCTCTCGCAACAGAACATCGGCAGCAAGAACGTGGAACAGGTCGCCAGCGGGCCGATGGCGCGGTTCGACGGTGGCGATGTCTCGATCGTCGAGCTCCCCGAGGGCGCCACCCCCGCGGGCGTTGGCTGGCAGGAGGGTCTGCTCGCCCCCGACGGCATGCCCTGGGCGGCCAC
The DNA here is from genome assembly GCA_040883225.1 of Candidatus Limnocylindrales bacterium. Taxonomy (GTDB): domain Bacteria; phylum Chloroflexota; class Limnocylindria; order Limnocylindrales; family CSP1-4; genus JAFMJV01. Next base: position 3,429 of record JBFLKP010000013.1, read on the forward strand.
CGAGCGAGGGCCGGCACGCCTCGACGGCCAGACGTGGCGGTTCCCCTACGAGGACGCAGCCATCCCCTGGATGCAGGTCGGCGCCGTGGCTCCGGACGGCAGTTTCTACGGGGTCGTGGCCGGCGACGCCATCGTCCGCTACCCGTCCGCGAGCGAGTGGATCGGCGGGAGTCCGCAGCAGCTGGAACCCGGATAGCAGAAGGAGGGTTGACCAGATGCGTCGATCCAGAGAGATGAGGCTCGGCGGTGGGACCCGGATCCGCTCCGCCGGCTCGGAACCAGCAGCACAGTCAGATGTTGCCGTACCGCGTCTTCGCCAGTGGCGCCTGAGGGAGGAACCGATGTCAACGATGCGATCTGGTCTTGTCGTCGCCCTGCTGGCCACGGCCCTGGCGGGCGTGCCCGCCTCGGCACAGCCGCAGGTTGACGTCTTCATCGAGGGAGCACCCCTCGCCGGCAGCTCGAATGGCCTCGCCATCGACACTGATGGGAACCTCGCCGTCGCGAATGTCTGGGGCGGGACGATCACCGTCGTCGACACCGCGAGCGGCGACATCCTCGAGGTTCACGGGCGCGAGTCGAGCCTGGGCATGCCCGACGACGTCGCGCTCGGCCTCGACGGCTCGCTGTACTTCACGCAGGAGGGCCCAGCCGGCGGTGTCGGACGGATCTCGCCGGACGGCCAGGTCAGCGCCATCGCCGCGCTGCCCTTCAGCAACGCGGTGGCCGTCACCGCGGACGGCAACCTCGTCGTTGCTCAGTGCTTCGGGCCGGAGAATGGGCTGTACGTCATCGACCCGCAGGCTGCGAGCGAGCCACGGCTCGTCTTGGGCGGCGTCCCGGGCTGCGCGTTCAACGCCTTCGACTTCGGACCCGACGGCCTGCTCTATGCGCCCAGGCCGACGGCCGGCACGATCAGCGCGATCGACCTCGACACGGGCGAGGAGGCGCTGGTTCACGACGCGCTGGCGTTCCCGGTCGCGGTCGAGTTCGATTCGCTGGGCCGGATGCACTACGCCGACCAGGCGACGGGCGCGGTCTACCGGGTGGACCCGGAGACCGGCTCGACCGAGACGCTGGCACAGCTCGCGGTCGGCCTGGACAACCTCGTCTTCGACGATCAGGACCAGCTGTACGTCTCGAGCGCGGTCGATGGCTCGATCACCGAGGTGCGATCCGACGGCAGCACGCGGGTCGTGAGCCCTGGCGGCATGACGGCGCCGGCCGGGATCGCGGTGATGGGCGACTCGATCCTCGTGGCCGAGCCGCAGGCTATCCGTGCATTCGACCGCCTGACCGGCGAGCCGGGCGGCCTCATCAGCAGCGTCTTCGGCGTGTCCGAGGTGGGCAACCCGGTCACGATCGCCGCGAGCGGCGACGAGGTCATCACCACGTCCTGGCTGGACAACACGGTCCGTGTCGTCGACTGGCCCGGCGGGCAGGCCGTCGTGCATGGCGACTTCGCCCTCCCGGTCAACGCGCTGCGCTTCGGTGAAGACCTGGTCGTGGCCGAGTTGGGCACCACCAGCATCGTGCGGGCTCACGGCGAAGATCCCAGTCAGCGTGAGACGCTCGCGACGCTCGTGGTGCCGGGCGGCTTGGCCGCCACCGAGGATGACCTGTACGCCAGTGACTGGGCGACGGGTGTCGTCTGGCAGCTGGTGGCCGATGGCGAGACGCTCGCCGAGCCGAAGATGGTCGGGCAGGGTCTCTCGTTCCCGGAGGGCTTGGCCGCCGCGCCCGACGGCACGCTGCTGGTGGTCGAGACCGGCATGCAGGACGTGGTGAGACTCGACCCCACCACGGGCGAGACGCAAGTCGTCGCAGACGGACTGGCCATCGACCCACCGCCACCCGAGGGCTTCCCTATGGCCCCGACGTTCTGGTTCAACGGCGTGGCCGTCGCCGACGATGGCACCGTCTACGCCGGCGGCCGAGCGGCCAACGTCATCTACCGCTTCGCAGAGGAGCCCGAGCAGTCGAAGGAAGGGACACAGGGGTAGCCCGGGTCAGCGTCCGGCGCAGCGCCGCCGCTGACCCCGCACCGAGACAGCTATTGCGAGGGGCAGTCGGTGCCGTACGGCGGCGGCTCGGGCCAGTCCCGCACCCCCTTCTCCCGAACCGTGAGGTAGACGATGACGTCGGGCTCACCCGATGGCCAGTCCGGTCCGAACGAGAGCTCCCGGAGCTTGCCCGTCTCCGGGGCGCTGCAGCGCCGGTCGTAGTAGCCCTCGAGCTCGCGGTTCAGCCGAGGATCCTCGAACCTCGGCGCCGGGCGCCACGAGTGATCGAAGCGGTAGCACAGGCCGGCGGCGTGCAGGACGGCCTCGGCCTCCTTCGGCGTCATCTTCTTCCAGCCGTGGAGCAGCTCGCCCTTCCGCTGCAGTGGTCGGCCGGCGGACCCGGCCCCCGAGACGGCGCCATCGGTGTCATCACCGCCCACCCCGAAGCCCACGCCGTTCCGCAACGAGGGCACCAGGGTGCCGTGGCAGGAAGCGCCAGACAGGTTGTATCAGGTCACCCGACAGCCGGACTACGCTGGGTGGTACCTCGACAGCGACCGCGAACGGCTTCCGGTCCTCATGTGGGCGGGCGATCTCGACGCAGCCGGTGCGCTACTCATCGAGGTCCTCGGCGAGGATGCGACCTTCGAGGTCCGGCCCGCGGAGCGCACGTGGAAGGAGCTCAAGGGGATCGCCGACCAGGTCTCCGACATGCGATCGCGGTTCGATGAGCGCGGGATCCTGCTCGTGGAGACCGAGTACGACGTGAAGCGCAACCGCATCGACGTCGGCATCAAGGCGACGAAGAAGAAGCAGGCCGTGGCCGAGCGGATGTTGGCCGAGCTCGATGACGCTGTGCGCGTCCGGCGCGTCGACGTACCCCAGCTCGACAGCTGACACGAGTGGCTCTACGACGGGAATGACTTGGATGATCCGCCAGCGGATCGACGCACTGCTCATGCGTCTGGCTGGGTACCTGGCCACCGGCGGTGCTCCAGGCCGGGCTGCCCGCGGAGATGTTGTCGCCCTCAGGCATCGATGTCAGCCGGCACCGTCACGTCGCAGCCGACGCCCGACACCGGGTTGCCCGTCTCGGCCGCGATGGTGGCCGCCGCCTTCCCCCCGGCGCCCGAGAACGTCCGGGCGATGCCCTCGCTGATATCGTGCGCGCCGCCGTTGGCGATGGCCACGTGCCCGTCCATGCGGAAGTCCGCGAACGCGTCGAATGCTGTCATGCCCTGCTCGCACGCGCACACTGCGAACCTCGTCGCCACCTAGGTTGGGCGCCGTCGCAGCCGCAGCAGCGGGGCCAGGAACACGGTCAGCGCCACCAGCACGTAGAGCCCCACCGCCAGGGTGGGCGCGACGATGGCGATGGAGATGGCGACGAGGTTCGCGGCGATGGCGATCCAGCGGGCCCGCACGATCAGGGCCAGCTCATCGTCGGCCACGTCATCGACGAGCAGCGACCGTTCGCTACCCAGGTAGACCAGCATGAGGCTCAGCGCGACCGAGGACAGCAGGACGTTCACGCCATACACGAGGACGGCGGCACCCATGGCCGGGGTCCAGAGGTTGACCGCCATCAGGCTGGTCGTGAAGGGCAGCACCGCGACCAGCAGCAGCACCACGAGGTTGATGCCGGCTACCACGGCATCGGCCGACTTCATGAGCCGGCTCATGCGGGCATGGGTCAGCCAGCTGCCGCCGATGAAGGCGAAGCTGATGAGGTAGCCCAGGAACTCGTGCCATTGCTCGGCGAGGGCCTCGAGCAGGCGCTCGGGCCCCTCGGGCACGGTCAGCTCCAGCACGAGCAGGGTGATGGCGATGGCGTAGACGCCGTCGCTGAAGGCGGTGAACCGGTCGAGGCCGATGAGGTCCAGGATGGCCCGGCCCGTCCCGGACGTGCCTTCCGCCGGGACGGCTCGATCGGGCTCGCTCGCGGCCGCGCCCTTTTCATCCCGCTGGGAGTCGAGGTCAGTCACGAAGCCGTGCCTCGTTCCGTCGCAGCCGGGGCGTGTGCTCCGAGCGCCACGCCTGGACCATACGTCGGTCGCTGTTCACGGTGCCCTTCCGCTGTGTGTCCTTCATGCGGTCCGGTCGGCATCGCTGGTCGGCCTCTCCTCGCTCACGACGGGGATCCGTCCCAAGGCCGCCGCTGCCCGCAGCGCCGCGTGGTCCGCCGCCGCCCGGACAGCATACGTCTCCGCGAAAGCGGCCACGGCGCGTGCGAAGCTCCGTCCCTTCCCGATGTAGCCGGCGATGGCGGAAGGGCTGCCCGAACGGGCGTGGGAGAAGGCGAGCACCCGGCCGCAGAGCGCCGCGTACCGGGTGAACGCGTCGGGGCACATGGCGGTGAGGTCGGCCGAGACCTTCATGTCGCGCAGCTGTCGCAGGTAGAAGTGCTGCGCGTCGTCAGGGCCGCCAGTGGTCCAGCCCAGGAAATCGTCACTCGCGGCGTGCATCAGGCGCTGGCCCACCACGACCCGCGCTCCATCGTGCTCGATGTCCTCGGCCATGACCACCGCCGGTCCGCTGTCCCAAGGCGCGATGACCGATGGCTCGGCCTGCTTCACTGGAGGATCAGCACGTCACGCTCGCGCCCCGAGACGAGCAGGAAGATGAAGGCCTCGGTACCCACCGAGCCGACACCGACCACCTTGCGCGCGAAGTCGACGAGGTGGTATGACGAGAGCAGCACGTGGAGCTCCGGCCGGAGGGAGTCCACGTCAACCCGGTGGTACCAGACCTCGAGCTCGCTCATCGCAGCCGTGTCGTGCATGCCCGACCGGTAGGCCCCGACCGCCGAGCGCGCCGCCTGCCGGGTGAGCGCGGGATCGAAGCCCCGATCGCGAGCAGCGACCACGACGTTGGCAGCCAGTCGCTTCACGTCCCACTCGAACGGACCGGCGTGCGTCTCATCGAAGTCGTTGAGGTCGAAGACGAGGTTGCGTCCGGGCGTGGCGAAGATGCCGTAGTTGGCGACGTGGGCGTCGCCGCACAGCTGGACCTCGATACCGGTGTTCGGCGTCCGTGCGAGGTCCGAGGCCATGACTGCGGCGGAGCCACGCAGGAAGGCGAAGGGCGAGGCCAGCATCCGTGCACAGCGGATGGAAAGGAGCCACTGGACACGGATCCGGCCCTGCTCCTCGATGATGCCGATCGGATCGGGCCGGTCGCCCGTGGCGGCGATCGCGGCCAGGTCCGCGCGCGGGCCCGAGTCGCGGATGGAGCAGCAGCATCGGCGTCAGGGCCCAGGACAGGACGTCGAGGACCACGCTGCCGATGACTGTTGCCCACGCATGGTCCCCGCCATCGACCCGCACGCCGGCGAGGGTGATATCGGCGATGACATCCACGCCCAGCCAGGTTACCCAGACGAGCTGGTAGGCGATGGCCGTCGGGCCGGGTAGCCGCACCTGCCACAGGTCGGTTTAGAGGCGCTGGCTGCCCCTGGCGAAGCCTCGCAGGGCCAGCACGAGGACCATGATCGAGAACAGGCTCAGACCCGCGCCGAGCTCGGCCGGCGCGGCGAAGAGCGTCTCGGCCGCCTCTTGGCCGGCATCTTCCAGCCGGAACGCCGACGTCAGCAGCTCACCCAGGCTAGTGTCGCGGATCGTCAGCTGCTGCGCGATGAGGCTGAAGGGCAGGACCGCGACGAAGAGCCGTGAGCCGAGGGCGAACGAGCGCTCGAGCGGCTCGATGTCGCTCCACGTGCGTCGCAGGAGGCGTGCACTCGCCCGCAAGCGCTGTGCCACCGGCTGACCCCGGCCATCCACGGTCTCTCGAACATCCTGGGGATGCGGCCTCCGTCGAGAGCTGCGGTGCCAGGTCGGCGACGGGTCGAAGGCTGGATCGGATTGGCACGCTCGGCCGCCGGCTGGTCAATCTACTACCAGGAGCAGGTGAGCTTCCTGGCCGCGGATGTGAGTGACAGCGAGCATTCGGCCGTCAGCCATCCGGCATCGGGGTGGCCGCTGGTGCGGCCTTGGGTGACTCGGCACCCGGCGAGCCCTCCGGGGCCGAGGCACCGGCTGCCGGGTCGAAGGCCTCCACAGCGTGGCTGAAGACCTGCTCGACGTAGACCTCGTGCCGGAGCGGCGGCGTGGCAAGCTGGACGACCAGGAGAGATCGCCCTGGCCCTCGGCGAGCGCCACCGCGACCTCCTGCCCGAGAGCCTCGAAGCCGCCATTCACCATCATGGGCAGTCTCTGGGGCGTCGAAGCGGCCCTCCGTCAGATGCGTCGGACCCGGCCGCTGGAGACCTGCGAGGTCCCCGTGGGTGATGACGCAGCCGTGGTCGCGCCCACCGCACCCGAGGCGCTCCGTATCAAGGCGTTCCTCGTGGTGCAGCGGAACGTGGTCCGCGACTACCTCGATGTCGCGGCGCTGGCCGAGCATCTCGGGCTGGGCACCGCGGTCGGCTGGCCAGCATCCGGCCGTGCCAGCGGCGCTGGACGACCGCGAGAGAATCATCGGTAGCGGGAGGCGATGCGGTGCGGCCCACACCATGGCCGCCTGGACCGTGCCGAGCCACTGGCGAACCCGGCCCGCGCATGCAAGGGGGGATGTCATGCGAACGTTGCGGCTGTCCCTGGTCGGGACGGTCATCCTGGTGCTGGTGGGCGGAGGGAGCAGCATGGTCGCTGCCCAGGAGGCACCGGGCGGTGTCTACGTCACCGGCACCTCCGAGTGCCTCGAACCGCCTGGGCGCACCATCCAGACGGACCACGTTTCCGTCGAGCTCCACGAGTACCGCACTGAGTGCGAGCTCACCAGCAGCGACCCACGGCTCAGCGGCACCGGCATCTACGAGACCCAGCAGTTCTGCCTCATGGAGGACGGCGGCCACGTGTGCATGGGCTGGGGCACCTCTGAGGTCACCGGGCCGGATGGCACGTGGGTCGGCACCCTCGGCTGGGTGGAGGACCCATCGAGGTCGAAGCTGGCCGGCTGGGGGGTCCAGGAGGGCACCGGAGCCAACGAGGGCTGGACCTACTGGTACCACATCCCCGACCTGATGGCCCCGTCCTCCCCGGAACACGGCATCCTCTACCAGGGTCCGCCGCCACCGTGGGCGGAGCGGACCCTGCCGCTCACGCCGGCCGAGTAACCGCATCGCGCCGCCGCCCCGGCGGCCCCCGCCTGGGCTGCTGGCGCCAGGGCCGGAGCCCTGACGTAGGGGAGGGTCAGGTCAACGATGAGCGTTGTGTCGACCACCAGACGCGGCGCCAGTCCAGTGGATCATGGACGGCCGTCCGGGCGGGGGCGACAGCGTCGGACGCTTGCCGATCCGAAGGTCGGGCTCGAGAGCGGCTCAGGCCTCCGGGGAGTCGGGCAGCATCGCCGTCAGGCCGAGGGCGACGGCGATGGCGGTGATGGTCCCCACGATGAGCATGGGGACCGGCTCGAGGTCGGCCCCGGCGGCGATGTCGAAGACGAACACCGCGAGGACCGCGAGCCCGATGATGATTAGGAAGGCCAGGGCAGGCAGGGCCGTGGCCAGGGCACGAGCGTCCGAGCGCAGGAGGCGGATGCCCCCGTAGGCCACGACCGGTAGCGCGAAGGCCAGGTCGAGCGGCCAGATGGGATTGGTCGGCAAGCCAAGCTCGACCAGCGCCTCGCTCGGGCCGCTGGCCGATGCGGCACCGGTGATCTCGCCCAGCCAAAGCAGCCCGAACAGGACGGGCACGGCGAGCAGGAACACGCCCGTGGCCCGGAGCGGCAACCGAGGTGACGCGTTCGACAGGGACCGCTCGTCGCCGGCGCTGAGACGTAGCACGAGCGACCAGGCTGACAGGCCGAGGACCGCGATGTACAGCAGCGAGAGCTCGTTGGGTGCGACCGAGAAGGCGAAGATGGCGTAGCTGTAGGCGAGGTACCAGAGCGCTCCCGCCGCGACGAGCCCCCAGCGAACGTCCCCCCGACGGACCAGCCTCAGCGACAGGGCCAGGAGCGGGACCGCCAGGACCAGCGTCACCAGGTCGGTCGCCTGTGCTTCGCGTACCCAGGCTTCGGTGTCGCGGTAGAGGTCGGGAACGAAGAGCCCAGCGGCCGAACCGATGGCTGCGAGTACGAGCGCCCCGACGGCCAGGATGTTCGGCAGCTGGGCCTGAGTGTGAAGTGCGCGATCGCTCATGTTTCGAGGGTCCCCGGCGGACCGCGCCGCCATCAAGGGCCTATCGGAGCAGGATGCGCGGCCCGTCCGGCCCGGCTCGCGAAGCGGCAGCGCCTGGCGACTGCTGCCGTGGCCAGTGATGCGCGATCTTGATCGGCACGCGTTCGCTCTCCCTTGCCGCCGCCGCTGGCTCAGGCCCTGCTCGCGCCGCCACGTACATGGGCTCTCAAGACAGGCTGGCTGCCGATGGCATGGTCGTTGGTCAACGACGGCCCCGGGACGAAGAAGTCGATGGCCGAGATGCCATCGCGATCGACGACCAGGACCTGGATAGCGAAGTGGATCTCAGGCCCGGGCCCTACGAGCCAGGTCTGGAAGGCAGGCTGGGCGTTGTACGACGCCGCTCGCAGCTGGAACTCGCCTCGCGACCAGACCCACGTCCTGAGGACCCCGAGCACGTCGTCCCGACCGCGATACCAGGACGGGGACGGTGGCATCGCGATGCGGACACCCGTTCGCAGCGTCTCCACGAGGCCGTCGACATCGCTGCGCCGCTAGGCGTCCACGTAGGCCGCGAGCATCGTACGGACGCGGGGATCTTCCGGCTCGGGCCCCGGGAACGCGTCGACGCCCGCCGGGTGGTAGGTCTGCCGGAGCCGCTGTCGCGCTCGATGGAGCGCCGAACTGGCGGCGGGCTCGGACAGTCCGAGGGTCTCCGCGGTCTCGGCCGTGCTCCAGGCGAGCACGTCCCGCAGGATCAGCACCGCGCGCTGGCCAGGTGTCAGCGCTTGGAGCGCGGCGATGAAGGCGAGTTTCACGCTCTCGGTCTGCGAGTAGGCGGCAGCCGGATCCAGGTCCGTCCTCGCTGCCTCCGTCGGGAGGGGCTCGAGCCAGCTGATCTCCGTGACCGGGGCCTTGGGCGGTAGCGTCGGGATCGCGGGACCGGCCACCGATGCCGGTGTCAGCCTCCGCGCCCGGCTACGCATCAGGTCCAGACAGACGCGGGTCGCGATGCGATAGTGCCAGGTCTTGAGCGAGGCCTCGCCGCGGAACCCATCGCGCTTGCGCCAGGCCCGAAGCAATGCCTCCTGGGTCGCATCTTCGGCGTCATGGAACGAGCCCAGCATCCGATAGCAGTGCGCGATCAGCCCGGCGCGATGCTCCTCGGACTGGGACGCCAGGTCATCCGCTTGCACGTGCTCGGCCGCGCTCATTCGGTGCCCTCCTGCGGATCTTCGATCAGGCGCGAACGGTTCTGACCCGATCGATCGTCTACATCGATGACCATGAACCCTACTCGGAGTACACCATGACCATCGCCAACCCTGTGGGCGCCGCCATCGAGCCAGAACGACCGCGCGCTCGGTTCGTGCTCGGTCTGCTCGCCGTCGTCGGCGCGTCCGCGTACCTCGGCGTCCTTCTCGTCATCGGCCTTTCCCTTGGGGCCTACTGGCGCGGGCTCGAGCCACAGGCATACGCCGAGTGGTTCACGGACAACTTCATCTATCTCCTGCCTTCGGTGATGCTGATGCTCGGACCAGCCCTGATCGGGGTCATCGGTTCGCTGTGGCTCGCCCGGGAGGATCGCGTGGCGCGTCGACTGTGGGCGCTGGCGCTGGCTGGGCTGGTGCTCTCCAGTCTGGTGACCGCGCTCTACCATCTCCCCGCGAACTTCCGGATCTGGTCCGGCGACCTCACCTCCCCCGAACTGACGGGCGAGCTCGATGCCTGGCTCGTGTGGCACGTGGTCCGCTGGCTCTTTGGGCTGCTCGGTGCCGTCGCTGGGTTCTGGGCGGTCGCGACGTGGGATCGGGCTCGACCACGCTAGACACCCGCCGCGAGCACGGTCCCGGATAGATGCGAACCGGGCCCGCTCCAGTGGTCCGGTCGTTGACTGCGGTCTTGTACCCGGGGCCGCGACCAAGAATGGCGTCCGGGAGAACGTCTCGGAAGGGCTCCGGCCGAGCCAGCATCGTACCGAGCCCATGCGCCCGGTCCTCGAGCCACGGACTACCAGTCGCTCCCTGGCCGGCACCTCCCCGCCTTCTGGCCTCTCGGGCTGGCCGAGCCCTGGGCTCGTACCAAGAGCGAACAGAGCGTCGGTGAGCGCCGGGTCACAGGCCGTGAACGTCCGGGGCAGCCTCGGCTTCTCGTGGACCATCGGCACTGCCCTCCTCATCGCCGAACCGTTCCAGCAGCAGAGCCCTGAGATCGCGCCTGTCGGGAGGCCTCACCGAGCGCCTGTCGCGGGAGTACACTCCGCGCCCATCCCCCCCGAGGAGAGACCCCATGGACCATGCCGCCACGCTGCGTCGGATGTACGACGCGATCAACGCCCACGACGTCGACGGGGTCGCCGCCGTGATGGCCGACGACTTCATCGAGCACGAGGAGATGCCCGGAGTCCCGCCGACGAGGGCGGGAGCCCTCGAGTACTTCGAGCTGAGCTTCGCCGCGTTCCCCGACATGCGCTTCGAGCCCGAGGACGTGCTCGTGGACGGGGACAAGGTCGTGGCCCGGGCGCGCTTCACCGGGACCCACGAGGGTGACTTCATGGGCGTGCCCGCGAGCGGCAAGCGCGTCGACGTCCAGCTCATCGACATCATCCGCTTCGGCGACGACGGCCTGGCCCACGAGCACTGGGGCGTGATGGATACCCTCGCGCTGATGCAGCAGGTCGGCGCGATCCCGGACGGTCCGCCCGCGTAGATCCGTGCTCGGTGGCGTCGCTCCCCGCTGTGGCTCGGCCGGCTCCACGGGCGGCCCTGATCGAGTCGGACGAGCCGATCGCCGCCAGGGCAGACGAGTTGCTCGAGGGCTTCGGCAGCCGGTGATCATCGCCGACACCAGCGGGCTACTGGCCCTCTTCAACCGCACCGAGCCGGAGCACGCCACCGTACGTGACCTCGTGGCGCGGCAGGGCGAGCCGATGATCGTCTCGCCCTACGTCGTGGCGGAAATCGACTACCTCGTTGCCACACGTGTCGGCGTCAGGGCCGAGCTCGAGATCCTGGCCGAGCTGGGTGGCGGTGCCTACGTCCTGCCCGAGATCGGTGCCGAGGACCTGACGAGGATCGTGGAGGTGCTGGGCAAGTCCCGGGACCAGCAGATCGGGGTGGCGGATGCTTCGATCGTCCTGCTTGCGGCACGCTACGGGTCCAAGTCGCTGCTCACGCTGGACCACCGCCACTTCGGCGTGCTGCGCCCGCTGCAGGGCGGTCGGTTCAAGCTTCTCCCGTAGCCGAGGCCGACGTCTTCGCCACTCGGTGTTGCGTCGATGGAGGCCTGGATCCAGCGGCGCTGGTCTCGATCGCGCGGGTGACGAGCAGAGGTTCCCCAGCTGGCCTCGGGCGAGTCTGTGGAGATGCGGCCCGACGAAACGCGCCCACGGCGCCGCATCGAACGCTGCACACAAGGGTCGCCATGGTGGTCACTTGGCTGAGGGTGGGCCCGGCGGCTTTCAGGGCGAGGGGGGCGTGCATCGACGGTGAACTCTGGCGCGCGGTGGTGGCTCGGGCCCTGACGTCGTCCTCACCGACGCGGCGCTGAGCCGCAGCATGACGGTCCACAGTCGTGAGGAGCTGTTAGGCAAATGCAGCATCCCTGGTCCGACCGATAAGGCCGAAGCGATGCGCCCGAAGCGAGACTCCAGTCCCATCGCGGGCACCAATCCCGGCCCGCAACAGGAGTGAGGTACGGACATGACAATCAGCAACCTGACCACGCGAGGCCGTCTCATCGGAGCCGCCGGCGGCGCACTTGCACTCGCGCTCTCGGGTGGCGCGGTCGCGGCCCAGGACCAGCCCGATCCGGCCCATCCCGTGCATATCCACTCCGGAACCTGCGTCGAGCTCGGTGATGTCGTCTTCCCCCTGAGCGACCTCTCCGACGATACGCTGGTCGAGGGTGAGCCCGCGGCCGGTGAGCAGGTGGGCGCGGCGGCAGAAGACGGAGTGCGCGTGAGCGTCACAACGGTGGACGCCGGACTCAGCGATATCACCGGTGCCGAACATGCCATCAACGTGCACATGAGCGCCGATGACATGGGCACGTACATCGCGTGTGGCGACGTCGGCGGCACGCTCATCGGCGACAGCGACCTGGCCTTCCGACTCCACGAGCTGTCGGACAGCGGGCACCATGGCCTCGCCTGGCTGGCCGGCGGTGACGGCAC
>JBFLKP010000014.1:0-9986 GCA_040883225.1 Candidatus Limnocylindrales bacterium
TCGACACCGGCCGTCGCCTCCGCTCCGTCCGCTTCCTCGGCCGCCGCCGGCGTCGCGCCGTGCCCCTGGATCTCGGCCTGTGCGGCGTCGACGAAGGCGGCGTACAGGTCGGCGGGGTTGAAGATCTCGACGAGCTCGGCGCCATCCTCGATGTCCTCGGTCTCCGACCGCCAGGTGCCGTCCTCGTCCTGGTAGCGGGTGCGCGAGCGGAAGGTGCCATCGGGCGAGATGAAGAGGTAGTCGGGCTCCTCGTCGATGAGCACGAGGCCGCCGAGGTCCTGCAGCCGTGACTTGTTGGCCTCGAGGAAGCGGACGAACTGACGCCCCGCGTCGGCGAGGAAGTCATCGCGGCGGCGGCTGGCATCGGCCACGAGGTCTTCCAGATGAGAGGCGCGCGTGTCGTCCATGGGTACTCCTTGTCGGTGGCTGGGGCGCTAGGGGATGAAGGTGAGGTCCTCGGTCATCCGCTCGCGCAGGATCATCACGTGGTGGCGCTCGAACATCCACTCGCCGGCACGGTGGCCGATGGCTCGTGATCGAGGGTCGCCTTCGAGCTTGTCGATGGTCGCGTAGTCAGGCACCTGCAGCAGCATGACGTTGTCGAAGTCCCAGCCGTAGGCCACGTTGTACCAGCCCAGGAAGCGCATCCCGAACTCCTTCTCGTAGCGCTCGACCTGCCGCGGGAACAGCTTCTGCATGAAGAACTTGAAGAAGGGATCGCGCCCGCGACGGACGGAAAAGAATGTGGCCAGGACCGGCACGTCGTCTCCTGTAGCGTGTCGAAGGATTGTCGCACGCAAGGGCGGCGGGGCTAGCCGTCGAGCCGCTCGAGCAGCATGTCGATGAGCGCGACCTGCGCGGGGTTCATGGCGATCCGCGCCTGTGCCGGCGTGAACCACGCCACCTGGTCCAGCTCGGGCACGTCGATGAAGATGCCCGAGCGTGGCGGCCACTCCATGCGGAAGGTGTTCGATCGCACGTCCGCGGGGTCCATGTCACCCTCCAGCGCCCAGGCGTGGACGGTCTTGCCTCCACGCTGGCGGATGCTGCCCAGCTCGAGCAGCCGGGCGTTGGAGCCGACGACGTGTCCGGTCTCCTCGCCGAACTCGCGCTTGGCCACGGCCAGCATCTCCTCGCCGTTCTCGACCTGGCCCTTGGGGATCGACCAGGCGCCGATGTCCTTGCGCTCGAAGTAGGGCCCGCCGGGGTGACCCAGCAGGACCTCGACTCCGGCGGCGGTGCGGCGGAAGAGCAGGATGCCGGCGCTGGTCCGCGAGCGCACGGCGCCGTCAGCCACGGCCGCGCTCCTGCGGTCCCTCGCCCGGCGGTTCGTCGGGAGGTTCGTTCTCCGCCGGCGGCGACGCCACGGGCGCCTCGACGTCCGTGGGGGTCTCCGTCTTCGCGGGCGCCGTGGTGGCGCCCGCATCCTCCATCTGGCCCACGGTCGGCTTGGCCGTGGGGCTCAGGGGAGCTCGGCGAGCGCGGCGGTCGGCGGCCACGAGGCGGAGCAGGAAGATGACCGTCTGGCCGCTGAAGAGCAGCAGCACCAGGGTCACGATGAGCAGCGTCCCGCTGATGAAGGGGTCCCAGCCCCAGGTCACCGTCAGCGGCGTGAAGATGAGGAAGAACGTCAGCAGCGCGACCTGGATCCAGAAGCAGCCCAGGCCCGGTCCGCGCTCGGCGTCGAGGGGCTCGCCCTTGTACTCGGGCATCTGGCTCGCCGGCGTCGCTGGCTCCGACGATCCGGCCCCCGGAGCGGTCTCCGGGGCGGCCGGTCCCGGCGCGGTCTGCGGCGTCACCGAACCAGGCTCGGACGCCGACTGGGCGGGGTCCGGGGCGTCGGTCGGGGCTTCCGGTCCGGGCGTGCGGTCCGGGGGCTCGGACGCCGCCGCGTCGGTGGTTCTGTCGGGCACGCCCGAATCCTACGCGTTGGCCACCGAACCGGCGAACGCGACTCGCAGCGGGGGGTCGGTCGGCCCTTGTCGATGGTGGTAGGGCATCGCAAGATGGGCCTAGCCGCAGCGGGAGAAGGTCACATGCCATGCGAAGGCCCGGTCCACTACCGCCGTGCCACGACCGACGATGCCGCCGGCATCGCGCGCGTCCACATCGACGGCTGGCAGCGCGCGCACGAGGAGCTCGTGCCGGAGGCCTACCTCGCGTGCAAGTCGACGCTCGGGCGCGAGGAGTTCTGGCGAGAGGAGCTGGCGCTGCAGGCGCCGGACCGCAAGCCCTGGGTCGCCATCGACGGTGACGAGGTCATCGGCTTCGCGGACGGCGGCATCGCTCGCGACGACGACCTCGGTTCCGGCACCGGCGAGGTCTACACCCTCTTCGTCACGCCCGAGTGCTGGGAGAAGGGCATCCGCTCGCGTCTCGTCGATCACGTCGCTCGAGACCTCCGCGCGCACGACTTCACGAGCGCGGTCTTCTGGGTGCTGGAGGCTGACCTGGTGATGCGCGCCTTCGCCGACTACACCGGCTGGCAGCCCGACGGCCACGTGCGCGAGGAGGACTGCGGCGGCGCCATCGTGACCGAGCTGCGCTACGCCAAGGACCTCATCTAGCCCAGCAGCAGGACCTCGTCGGCAGGAGCGCCATCCTCGGTGAGGTGGATGTGAACGCGCTCCGCGCGCGACGTGGGCACGTTCCTGCCCACGTGGTCGGCGCGGATGGGCAGCTCGCGGTGACCGCGATCGACCAGCACCGCCAGGCGCACCGCGGCCGGCCGGCCGTGGTCCATGAGCGCATCCAGCGCGGCCCGCGCGGTGCGGCCGGTGTAGAGCACGTCGTCGACCAGCACGACCGTGGTCACGGCCGGGTCGAAGGGTCGTAGCCCCGGCTCAGGGATGACCGCCGCCGCGTCGGCGTCGAGGACGCCGTCGCGGTCATCGCGGTAGGGCGTCACGTCCAGGGCCAGGACCGGCAGGGTCACCCCCTCCCGGGCCTCGATGGCATCGGCCAGGCGTCGCGCGATGGCGGGCCCGCGATGCTCGATGCCCACGAGGGCCAGGCCCTCGACGCCACCGTGCTTCTCGATGATCTCATGGGACATCCGCACCAGCGCCCGGCGCATGTCGTCGGCTGTCATGATCCGGCGGGTGTTCGATGGGACGTCCATGGACGCCCAGCCTAGCCCATCGCCCGGGCCCGGCGACGCTCAGCGGGGGAACTCGTCCCAGGTGCGCCCGGCAGCACCCTCGTCGGCATCGGTCTCGCCCGAGGCTTCGCGGATCGACGCCAGCAGCTCGTCCACCGCGCCCTCCGGGCTGATGGGGTTGACGGGCAGCCCGGTGCCGAGCTCGAGCCCCGCGATATCGCGCAGGCGCGGGTGGATCTCCCAGTGCCAGTGGAACGTCTCGCTCACGCTCTCGTGCAGCGGCGCGGTGTGGAGCACGAGGTTGTAGGGCGGCCCGTCGAGCACGTCGAGCAGCCGGATGACCTTCTGCAGCGCCTCGGCCGCGCCGGTCAGCTGGTCGTCGGTGGCCCGCCCGAAGTCGGACTCGTGGTGCCGCGGCACGATCCACAGCTCGAAGGGTGAGCGTGAAGCGTACGGCGCGAAGCAGACCGATGCCGCGTCCTCCAGCACCAGCCGGTCGCGCTTGCCCACCTCGTTCCTCACCAGCCGGCACCAGGGACAGCCGCCCTCGCGAATGACGTAGCGTGCGGCACCGCCGAGCTCCTCGCCGATGCGGTGGGGGAGGTGGGGCAGGTCATAGACGTCGAAGCAGAGGTGGTTGGTCATGGCGCCCGCCTGCTTGCCCCAGTTCTGCACGATCTGGAGGTACTGCGTGCCGCCGGCCTCGCGGGCCTGCTCGATGCGGTCTCGCGCGAGTCGCAGCATGTCCAGGACGACGGCCTCGCGCTCCGTGCCCAGCGAGGCATGATGCTCGAAGGGCGCCACGATCGTCTCCCACGAGCCGACATCGCCGAGCAGGCCCATGCGCAGCTCGTCCTCTTCGGGTGCCGGCTCCTTGCCCTCGTCCTGGCGGCGGCGGTCAAGCTCGCTGCCCGCCACGGTGAAGGCCTGCGGCTTGAGCACGCGCAGGCGGACGCCCGCATCGGCGTCAGGGTCGCAGTTCTGGCAGCGACCGCCGAAGGTCCACACCGGCTCCGCCGCTCGTGCGAAGCGGGCACGGTCGAACTCGCGATCGACGACCACGGCCACCCACCAGCCGGTGATGTCGTCCCGGCGCAGCTCGAAGAGGCCCCCGGCCACCGCTAGACGCCCGCCGCCGCCGGAGCCTGCGTGCTCGCGCGCTGAGCGGCCGACTCCTCGATGGCCGCGGCCAGGCGCGCGCGGAAGTCGGTCGCGAACCAGGCCGCCGCCCGCTCCACCGACATCGTCGATGGCCGGGCTGCGGGAACCGTCCAGCCCAGCTCGCGGGCCACCGATGTCACGTCGAGCCCGGCCATGCCGCAGGGGTCGATGAGCTCGAAGTCCTCGAGGCGCGTGGTGATGTTGAGGGCGATGCCGTGGTAGCTGATGCCGCGCTCGACGCGCAGGCCGAGGGCGCCGAGCTTGCGCGGGGCCGGGCCGTCCTGCTCGACCCAGACGCCGGGATAGCCGGGTCGCGGCGCCGCGGCCACGCCGTAGCGGGCGGCCACGTCACCCATCGTCAGCTCCAGCGCGCGCACGAACGGCCGCAACAGCACGGGTCGCTCCCGCAGTCGAACGATGGGGTAGGCCACCAGCTGGCCGGGGCCGTGAAAGGTGACTTCGCCACCGCGCTCCACGCGGATGACCTCGATGCCGCGTCGCTGCAGCTCTTCGGGCCCGGCCAGGACGTGCTCATCGAGGGCGTGCCGGCCGAGCGTGAGCACCGGCTCGTGCTCCACCAGCAGGAGGGTGTCGGCGATCTGGCCCGCGTCGCGCGCGGCGTGCCGGGCGCGCTGCAGTTCCCATGCCTCGCGGTAGGGCATCCGGCCGAGCCACTCGACGTCGGGGTCCATGCCCGGACGGTATCACGCAGCGCTTGGCTGGCGCTTCAGGGCAGCAGCTGGCGAAGGGCGAAGACGACGTTGGCGGGACGCTCGGCCAGGCGTCGCATATACCAGCGGTACCAGGCCTCGCCGTAGGCCACCAGGCTGTAGGCCGGATGGCCGGCATCGCGCAGCCGCCGCAGCTCCTGTTCGCGGATGCCGTAGAGCATGTGCACCTCGAGCGTCGCGGGCGGGATGCCCTGGGCCGCGGTGATGGTGCGGATCTGGCCGATGAGCTCGACGTCGTGGGTGCCGAGGGCCAGGCGAGCGTTCCCTGCGGCGGCGGCCTCGGCCACCATCAGCGCCAGGCCGAGGAAGCTGGCGTCGACCTCGGAGGACCCGCGATAGGCGACCGAAGCGGGCTCGTCGTACGCGCCCTTGACCAGGCGGATGGCGGGCTTGAGCGGCAGCAGCCGTGCGATATCGGCAGCCGAACGGTACAGGTAGGCCTGGATGGCGATACCCACGTTGTCGTGGTCGGCCATGACCGCCTCGGCCAGGTCCAGCGTGCGGTCGGTGTAGTCCGATCCCTCCATGTCGATCCAGAACCAGGAGCCGGCCTCCGCGGCAGCCTCCGCCAGCTCGGCGCACAGCCGCCGGCACTCCTCGGGGTCCTGGTCGAGTCCGAGCTGCGTGGGCTTGACCGAGATCTCGACGGGTCCGGCCGCGTGCGCCCGCCGGGCGTCCGTGGCGAGGACCTCGCGATAGTGCTGGGTCACCGCTCGTGCCTCGTCGATCGCGCTGATGTTCTCGCCGAGGCGGGTGAAGAGCACGCCCACGCGCTCGTCGCGCAGCCGCTCCGCGGCCGCGAACGCGTCCTCCACGCGCTCCCCGGGCATGAAGCGACGTACCGCACGCTGGGCGAAGCGCAGGTTCGGGATCGTCTCCGCCAGGCGCTCGTTGCGAGCCATCCAAAGGAGCGTTGAGCGCATCGGTCGCATCGTTCGATGGTAGCCGCGTCACGGGCCCGACATCCGCGTCACCGGCCCGTCATCGACGTCACCGGCCCGTCACCGGTCCGTGAGCCGCGCTTCACGGGGGTCCGCGCAGGATGCGCCGCGTCGACCGGGCGAACGACCCGGGGCAGAGGCAAAAGGAGACTCCCGATGGACATCAAGCGACGCATCCCGGCCGTGGCAGTCGGCTCGACGGTCCTGGCCGCGGCCGCGCTGAGCGGCGCTGCGGGCGTGGCCGCGCAGGACATGGAAGGGGAGGCCAGCTACCGCGTGACCATCGCCAACCTCGCCGCTGGTCAGCCGCTCACGCCGCCGCTGGTCGTGCTGCACGGGGCCGAGGCCACGCTCGTCGAGGCCGGCGCGCCCGTGGGCGACGGGCTGCAGCAGCTGGCCGAGAACGGCGACGCCCAGGTGCTGGTCGACGCCCTGAGCGGCGCGGCGGGCGTGGGCAGCGTGGCGGTCGGCGAGCACCCCGTCGTCTCGGGTGGCATCCCCGGTGCCGCCGAGGTGCCCAGCGTGGCCACGATCGAGATCAGCGGGCCGGCGGAGGCGGGCCTCATCAGCATCGCGTCGATGCTCATCTGCACCAACGACGGCTTCTCCATCGTGCACGACGCACCGTTGCCGGCTCAGGTCGGGGACCGCGCGACCTACTTCTCGCACGCCTACGATGCGGGCACCGAGATCAACACCGAATCGTTCGCCGACCTCGTGCCGCCGTGCCAGGGCCTCGTTGGCGTGAGCGGCGAGGCCGAGGGCACGGGCGCCACGAACCCCGACCTGGCCGAGGGCGGCGTGGTCTCCCCGCACCCGGGCATCAGGGGCGAGGCCGACCTCGATCCCATGACCCACGCGGTCGCCGAGAACCCGGCGCTCGTCGTGGGCGAGCGCATCGGCTAGGTCGTCGCGCGCCTTGGGCTCAGGTCATGCGAAGGGGCCCCGGACCGTGGGTGGTCCGGGGTCCGAGGGGGCGGCGGATGCCGTCCCGGTCCGTCGGCGGCGGTCTCCGGGGGCCTTGTCGCGGGGTTGTTGGCGCGGTGCAGCCGGTGGGCGACGGCGTGGGTGGGCTCGACCACGACGTCGACGAGGCCGGCAGCCTCCAGGCCCGCGCGGAACTCTGACACCGAGAGGGCACCGGCGATGCAGCCGACGTAGTCGCCACGCTCGGCACGCTGCTGGGGTGTGAGGTGGTCCTCGGCCACGATATCGGTGATGCCGATGCGGCCGCCCGGTCGCAGGACGCGCGCGACCTCACCGAAGACCGCGCCCTTGTCCGCGGCCAGGTTCACCACGCAGTTGCTGATGACCACATCGATCGAGGCGTCCGGCAGCGGGACCTGCTCGATGGTGCCCTTCACGAACTCGACGTTCGTTGCTCCCGCCTCGGCGGCGTTCCTGCGCGCGAGCTGCAGCATCTCGTCGGTCATGTCCAGGCCGTAGGCGTAGCCGGTGTCGCCGACACGTCTGGCCGAGAGGAGCACGTCGATGCCGCCGCCAGAACCAAGGTCGAGCACGGTCTCGCCTTCGTGCAGCTCGGCCACCGCGACCGGGTTGCCACAGCCGAGCGAGGCCAGCGAGGCAGCCGAGGGGACCGCCTCGAGCTCGATGGCCTCGTAGAGCCGCCGCCCGAAGCCTGTTTCGGTCTCCACCGGCGCCGGCTCGCAGCAGGTCGCCTCGGTTGCTGAAGGGCCACAGCAGCCCACGGCCACATCCCGTTCGCGCTCCAGGACCTGCAGGGCGGCATCCGCATACCGTTGGCGGACCTGCTCGTGGATGCGCTCGCCGTCGTTGGTCGTGGTGGTCATCTCGGGTCCTCGTGTGTATCGATGCGTATCAATATAAGGATAGACGATATCGATGTCAATCGATATGCTAGGCCGATGAAGCGAACCAGTGACCCCGACCTGCGCCTGCTGCAGGCTGCGGCAGACCCGGTGCGGCTGTCCATCCTGCGCCAGCTCTCTCAGGACGGGCCGACCTGCGCGTGTGACTTCACCGACTGCTGTGACATCAAGCAGTCCACGGTCTCGCACCACCTGAAAGTGCTGCGCGAGGCTGGCTGGATCGAAGGCCGGCGGCGTGGCACCTGGATCTGGTATTCCATCCGCCCCGAGGCAGTGGAGCGCTTGGGCGCCCTCGCCCACACCATCCGCCCGGGCGACGCGCGGCCCGCCGCCGGCCTTGTTCCTGATGCGGCCCGGACGGAGGGTCGGGGCCTCAGGGTGCTCCAGCCCGATTGGCGCCAGTGGTAGAACAGTAGACCGGGTGCCGTCATCGAGCCGGTGACGCTGGAGCAGGCCCGCATCGCCAGGGCGGCATACCGGGACTTCGGACGTGGTTCGGGGCATCGCGCCGGCCTGGACTTCGGTGACTGCTTCGCCTACGCCCTGGCACAGACCGCGGCAGAGCCGCTCCTCTTCAAGGGAGACGACTTCGAGCACACGGACATCGAGGCAGCCTGAGCCGGTCGTCCGGTCGGGCCGTGGTTCCGTCGGGTGCCTCGACAGCGGACCATGCAAGAGGCACGATGCACCGCATCGGACTCGAACTGGAGGTGCCTGCCGTGCCCGCCGTCAAGCGTGTTCCCTTCCTCGCGGGCCTCATGGCCGTCGCGCTCGCTGCTGTCGCGATGGGCGTCAGCGCGCAGGAGCCGGAGGAGTTCCTGGGCCCCGATGCCGAGTCGCCGCTGAGCGGCTACACGCGCGGCGACGGCACGGTCGTGCTCACCGACGAGTCGTTCTGTCGCTACCTCCTGGGCACGGTCGTCGGCGGCGAACGGCTGACCTATGTCGGCCTGCTGGACCAGACGAAGAAGCAGAAGAAGGCTCGTCGGGCCGCGTTCAGCGCCACCGATGAGCCGGCCGTGGCCCGCTGTGTGGACGTCCTCAACGCCAGCCGCGGCGAGGCGCCAGAGGGGGACACCCTCGCGGCCTGGGCTCGTGCCGCCGCCGTCGTGCCCGAATCGCTGGCCGGCCTGCTGCCCGAGGACTTCGCGGCCGAGCCGCTGGCTCAGCCCGACCAGATCGGCGCCGCCGCGCGCACCAGCGGCTTCGGCGACCTGCGCTCCGCACCGTTCACCGTCACCCCCGGGCCGTGGCTGGCCGAGCTCGACGCCGCTGCCTGCGCGAGCTGGGATGGGACGTTGCGCAACGCCCGCGACCCCGAGCGGGCGCACCCGCTGCAGGACAGCCGCGAGTACCTCTATGACCTCGAGGGCGGCCACTACTTCTGGGACGTGTCCGCGTCCGACTGCGAATGGAGCGTGGACCTGGTGCCGGTGCAGCTGGGCCCCGATCCCACCCCCACGCCGGAGCCGCGGGCGATCGTGCCCCAGCTCTTCGGGCCCGGCTGGGACCGCATGCCCGACGCCGCCAACCCGGACCACCTGACCGCGGCCCAGGCCCGTGAGGCCGTGCTCGAGGCGGGCCTCGTGACCGGCACCTGCCACACGGATCGATCGGTCAGTCACAAGAACCGCGTGTGGAAGCAGGAGCCCGTCGCGGGCACGCTCGTGGACTTCGGCACCGCCGTCGATGTCTGGATCGCGGTCGACTGTGACATCTATGAAGGCACCCGCGTCGACATCGAGTAGGCGCCTCCCGGTCGAGTCGGTGGGCGAGCGGGCGGCGAGTCCGCGAGCCAGCTAGGAGCTCGCGAGCCTCGGCAGCTCGGCGCCGGCCCGCCAGTCGTTGAGCGCCTGCCAGGCGACAGCCTGCAGGAACGCCGCGTCCTCGGCGCTCACGCCGAAGTCGAAGGGCAGTCCCTCAGGGCTGCGATCGAAGAGCGTGGCGTAGACGGTGGCCGCGGCGAGGTAGGCGCCTTCCCAGGTCGCGTGCACGAGGTCGTCGCTGATCAGCTGCAGCTCCGGTCGTTGGGCTCTGGCCAGCTCGAAGGCGTAGGCCGCTGGCGCGACGGTCGTGCCCAGCTCGGTCTCGAGGACCCGGTGGGCGGCCATCACATCGTCGATGGTCGACCAGTCGTTGAAGCCCCGCGGCCAGGTCATGAAGAAGACCGTCCGCGCACCCGAGCCCGTCGCTTCCTCATGCA
>JBFLKP010000103.1:0-4170 GCA_040883225.1 Candidatus Limnocylindrales bacterium
AAGGCGACGCATCCGGGCAGCGCCAGCCCGCGCGCGAGCGACTCCGCCGAGAGGCCCAGCTCCGTTCCGGGCAGCCCCGCCCCACCCAGCGCCTCCCATCCCGCCACGAGGTCGGCCGGTGCGTCCTCGACCTCGACATCGATGAGCCGTAGCGCCGCACGCGCCGCACGCCGGTGGTCGCGTGCGGGCCAGAAGGAGACGAGGTCGACGACATAGTGCTGCGCGTCGACGCGCACGACATCGGGGAACGAGGGTCGCAGGAGCTCCTCGTCGAGCGTCGAGAGGGGGTCCGTCACGGCGCTGACGGTCACGACATCGGCCAGAGCGGCGATGGCCTGGAGGTCCTCGCGCAGGCCGCGCGGCTCACGCGCCACGAGGCGTGGATAGCCCACGAGCGCATCCCGGCGCTCGCTGTCCGGGATCGCGCGGGTCAACACCCAGCCCCCCGAGCGGCGCAGGTGGCGAACCTCACCGGCCTCCACGAACGACTCGGCGTAGCTCGGATGAAGGTAGCCGTAGCGACCGGCCGCCGCGAAGAGGTCCTCGTTGGTGCGTGGGCTACCCACGGGCGTCGACGAGGTCGGCGGCCTCCTCGATGCTGACCTCCCGGGCCAGCAGGCGGAAGAGCGGCGAGACGATGCGTTCGACGGGGTCGGTCGGTCGCTTCTGGCGCAGCGTGTGCCGGCGCAGCCACAGGACCGGCCGGCCCTGGAGCCGACGCAGCGGCAGGCCGATGACCGCGGCCAGCACCGTGAACGTCCTCGCCCTCACCCCCTGCCCGCGGCTGGGATCGAGCTGGCCCTTGGTGCCGAGGCAGAGCAGCCGGCCCTCGGCGTGGGCTCGGCGCAGGGCGTTCACCCCCGTCGGTGCAGGGCGCTCGACGACGATGCCCCGTCGCGCCAGGTCGAGGAGCAGCCGCTCGTTGCTCGGCCCGACGGCCGCACCGACCGGGACGACGGCCACGCTGCGGCGCGGCTCCACGGCGCCCTCGTAGCCGTGTTCACGCAGGTAGCTCGCGAGATGCAGGTCGGCGAAGCGCCGGGCATCGGCGGACATCTGCTCCCGCCACTTGCCGATGTTGGCGGTGTCGAGCGGTCCTGAGACCGAGGCCTTCCACCACTCGTGCTCGGCGGCCACGCCCGCGGCGGTCTTCCGCGAGTCGAGCATGGCCGCCTCGTAGTCCTCGCCGATGAACGTGCACACCCGGCGCAGCTCCCGTTCCGGCTCGGTCACCAGGTCCTCGTAGCGCAGGGTCATGGCCCGGGGATCGCGCTCGATGCGCACGCGCGAGGCTCGGTCGTCCTCGTCGATGCGCACGAGGTTGCCCACCACCGATTCCTTGGCGAAGGGCATGCCCGCGAGCGAGAGCGCCACATCCCGCGGGTCGCGCACGATGCGCACGATGAAGGCCTCCGGCCAGCCCTCGCGCAGGGTCTCGGTCATGAGCAGGTGCCGGGGGGTCTTCTCCACCCAGCGGGCCTTGCCCCGGCGCTGGGCGTGGAGCACGGTCAGCGATTCCAGCATGGCCGTGGCCGAGGGCCGGCGGCCCGCGAGGTAGGTGCCGATCTCGGGCAGGGTCAGGCCGAAGAGCTCGGTGATGGGGTGGCCCTGGTTGCGCAGCGAGCCGATGAAGTCGACCGCCGGGCGCGGCCAGGTGGCCGGGTCGAGGACCCGCTGGCGCGCGCGTTCGTCGAGGTGGCGGTAGCGGGCGAAGAAGCGCGACTCCGGCCCGCAATCGAGGCGGGGATGGGCCGAGAGCATGGCCGAGAGGAGCGTCGTACCCGAGCGCGCGACACCGACGACGAAGACCGGCGGGTCAGTCCTCGGCATCGACGGCCTCGCCCGAACCCGCGCCCACGAGCCCGGGCAGGTCCTCCGCTTCGGCCGGCGCCGCGAGCACCTGCAGCATGCGGGCGATGAAGCGTTCACCGCCGTCGTTGGGGTGGCGTCGGATGAGGCTCAGGCGGCGAACCCACCACACCGGGCGACGCTGCAGGCGCCGGGTCAGCAGCAGCAGGCCGAGTCGGGCGATGTCGAAGACGCGCCGCGAGGCCGGGCGCCGGCGGTCGGGGTCGAGCTGGCCGACGACCCCGAAGAAGACGAGCGGCTCCTGGAGGTGCAGCTCTTCGATGGTCGCGGGGACCGGACGCCGGATGGCCACGTCGGCCCGGGCCAGCTCCAGCAGGACGTCGTCGTAGCGGGCGTTGATGGCGTCGCCGGCGGGGACGACCGCCAGCTGTCGCTTGGGTGGCACGGCCTCGCCGTAGCCGTGCTCCTCGAGCATCGGCCCGAGGTTGAGCGCGGCGTAGTGCTGCACGGCGGGCGGCATCTCGTCGGCCCAGCGGCCCGAGCGGGAGCGATCGAGCGGGCCGGTGGCGTCGCCCTTCCACCACTCGTGCGCGGCGGCCACGCCGGTGGCGCCGCTGCGGTCGTCGAGCATGACCGGCTCATAGTCGACGTCGATGAACTCGCAGATGCGCCGGAGCTCGCGCTCGGGTACGGCCACGAGATCCTCGTAGCGCACGGTCAGCGCCGCGGAAGAGGTGCGATAGAAGTCGGCCGCGGCCTCGTTCATGCGCGCCAGCACCGACAGGTTCGTGAGCAGCGAGGGCGTGCCGAACGGCACCTTCGTCAGCGACACCGCGGCGTCCCGGGGGTCACGCACGATACGCAGGATGCGAGCGTTCGGCCAGGTGGCCACGATGAGCTCGGGCACCTCCAGGTGGCGCGGGGTCTTCTCCACCCAGCGTGGCGCGCCGTTGCGCATGGCGCGCTGGGCCGTCAGCGACTCGAGCATCGTGGCCAGCGAGGGCGGTCGCACCGCCATCCAGGCGCGGATCTCCTCGCGTCGCAGCCCGAACACCGGATGGATGGGCTTCTTGCCCAGCGAGAGGCTGCAGACGTAGGCCGTGGCTCGCTCTGGCCAGTCGGCCGGGTCGAGGACCCGCTCGCGCTCGCCCTGGGCCAGGCGTGACCAGCGGCTGAGGAAGTGTGTCTCGGGGCCGCAGTCGAAGGACGGATGCGCGGCCAGCATGGCCGACAGCAGGGTCGTCCCGGAGCGTGGGCCGCCGACGACGAACACCGGCGCGGTGGAGGGCTTGGTCACGCGCCCGATTCTATCCGGCCGCGGCGCCCACCCGACCCTCGTTCGCGAGCCGCCCCTGCTGTCTCCCGTGGAGCGTCGGTCGACCGGCGTCCCCGCGCGCACGCGCCTCATGCAGGCCGCGCGCGGGGAAACGGCGCGCGCCTGCTACCCTTCATCCCGTCCATGGGAGTCGTCAACGAGGCACCTGCTGCCTTTCGCAGCAGCAACGATCGACCGGGCCCGGTCGACCTCATCCGAAACGCAGCCAACGATGTCTGGTCACGTCGCCGGCTGATTCGCTATATGGTCCGCGCGGACGTGAAGAAGCGCGGCGTCAACACCGTGCTCGGCAACGTCTGGTGGGTCCTCGATCCGCTCATCACGATGTTGGTCTACGTGCTCGTGATGACCGTCATCTTCCAGCGCTCCACGCCGGACTTCCCGCTCTTCCTGCTCAGCGCGATGGTGCCCTTCAAGTGGTTCACGCACACGTTGGGCAGCTCGACCAACGCGGTCACGGGCAAGGAATCGCTGATCAAGCAGATCCTCTTTCCCAAGATCATCCTGCCGGTGACACTGACGCTGAGCCAGATCGTCAGCTTCCTCTTCGGTATGGGCGTGTTGCTCTTCGTCTGGTTCTTCGCCTACAACGACCACGTGACGTGGCAGGTCGTGTGGGTCCCGCTCATCGCGGTCTGCCAGTACGTCTTCACGCTCGGCTGGACGTTCATCTTCAGCGCCATCACCGTCTTCTATCGCGACGTCGGCATCGTCATCGGGCACTTCATGCGCCTGCTGTTCTGGATCAGCCCCATCCTCTGGTCGTTCATGGAGGTCGGCGGTCGTGGCGCGCGACTGCAGGTCGGCCTGGAGTCCATCTCGCGCGACCTGGGCATCCCCCCGGGCGTGCTCTTCAACGCCATCTCGCTGAACCCGGTGTCGCTCCTGCTCGAGTCGTATCGCGAGGTCATCTACGGTCAGCTCACGCGGGTCGACGGAGAGCTGACCTGGACCGAGGCGGTCCCGCCCGACCTCACGGTCCTCGCCATCATCTTCGCGAGCGGCGTGGTCTTCACGGTCATCGG
>JBFLKP010000104.1:0-6896 GCA_040883225.1 Candidatus Limnocylindrales bacterium
CCGCGTAGATGCGCTTGAGTGCCTCGGCGTAGCCCTCGGCCTCGAGGATCGACTGCTGCCGCACGCCCTCCGCCTTGAGGATGGCCGACTGCTTCTCACCCTCGGCCACGTTGATCTTGGCCTGCCGCTCGCCCTCGGACTCGGTGATGACGGCTCGCCGCGTTCGTTCGGCGGTGAGCACGCGGTTCATCGAGGCCTGCACGTCGGGCGGCGGGATGAGCTCGCGGATCTCGACGGTGGTGACCTTGCCGCCCCAGCGCTCGGTCTGCTCGCTGAGCTTCACGCGCAGCACGTCGTTGACCTGGTCACGCTTGCTGAGCACGTCGTCGAGCATCATGTCGCCCACGACCGCACGCAGCGTGGTGGTGGCGATGCCCTGCAGGGCGCCCTGGAAGTCGCCCACGTTCACGAGGCTGTCCATGGCCTCGATGATGCGCCAGTAGACGAGGAAGTCGATGTCGATCGGCGCGTTGTCACGGGTGATGACCGTCTGGCTGGGAACCTCGTTGAAGTTCTCGCGCATGTCGACCTTGACCGGTCGGTCGACGAAGGGGATGAGGAAGCGCAGGCCCGGTTCGCGCACGAGCTCGGGGCTGGTGCGGCCGAGTCGGAACACGACCATGCGCTCGTACTGGCGCACGATCCGCACCGAGAGGTACAGGAAGACCACCAGCACCACGATGAGGAACAGGGCGGTCGCGAAGAGGCTGCTACCGAGGTCCATGGATCAGGCCATCCCTTCTGTGCTCTCGCTGGTGCGCATGGGCTCCACGAGGAGCACCATGCCATCATTGCCCGTTACGCGCACGGGCGTGCCGCGCTCCAGGCGAGTGGCGGCGTCGCCGCGCGCGGTCCACTCCTCGCCCGCCGCGTAGATGGTGCCGGTCGGTCCGAGCGGGCTGCGGACCTCGCCGGCGGTGCCGAGCGGCAGCAGCGGCGCCTGGAGATGGCTCTGACCGATGACTGGCGAGGGGGATCGCTGCGTCCGCATCACCGCGTACAGCACACCCGCCATGAAGAGCCCCGTGGCCACGGTCATGACCACGATGACCATCGGGTCCACGGCCACCTCCGGCGCGGTCGGGTCGCCCGGTTCGGTGTAGAGGGCAGACGCGCCCAGGGCAAAGGCCACCAGGCCACCGATGGTGAGCAGGCCTCCGCTGGTGACCGTGAGCTCGAGCACGAAGAGGACGACCGCGAGCCCGATGAGCAGCAGCCCGGCGATGTTCAAGGGCAGGCTGCCGAAGCCGATGAAGGCGAGGATGAGCGCGAACGCGCCAAGGATCCCGGTCACGTAGTTGGGGTTCTGCAGCTCGAAGAAGATGCCGTAGAAGCCGAGCGTGAACAGGATGAAGGCGATGTTGGGATCGCTCAGCAGGTGCAGGAACGACTGGAACGGGTTCATGCCCAGCCGTTCGATCTCGGCACCGGCGGTCTCGAGCACGACCGGCTCGCCGGCCAGGTCGACGGTCGTGCCATCGGCCTGCACGAGCAAGTCCTCGATGGACTCGGCCTTGATGTCGATGGCTCCCGCCGCGAGGGCTTCGTCGACGGTGAAGGACAGGGCCTCGGTGACCGTCGAGACCGCCCAGTCGACGGGCCTGCCGCGTTCCTCGGCGATCGACGTGATGGTCGCGATGGTGTCGTTCATGACCTTCTCGCCGAGGTCCTCGGCGATGTCGGAGCCGTCGCTGTTGATGGGCGTGGCCGCGCCGATGTTCGTGGCCGGGGCCATGGAGGCCACGTGCGCGGCGAGCGTGATGAACGTGCCCGCGCTGGCCGCTCGCGCGCCGGCCGGCCCCACCCACACCAGCACCGGCACCTCAGCCGAGAGCTGTGTCCGCACGATGGCGCGCGTGGAGTCCAGCGAGCCGCCCGGGGTGTCGAGCTCGATGACCACGGCCACGGCCCCGTCGGACACCGCGCGGTCGATGCCCGAGCGCAGGTACTCGGACATGATCTGGTCGACGACACCACTCGTGGGCAGCACGATCACCTTGCGGCCGGCGGGCGCCTCGTCCTGGCCCACGACCGTGGACGCGAGCAGACTGAGCGCCCCGATGAGCAGGAGGATCGAGCGCACGAGAGCCAGCGGCGAGGGACGACGAAGATATGGCACGGTGTTCACCTGAGCTGATTATCCCACCGTTTCGGGCAGATTCAGCCGATTCGCACCGGTCCCACCTGGCGACCCGTCACATGGTCGTAAAGGAACCGGCTCCACGTCTCCATCTGCCCATACACGGGCGCGCATTCCTCGGCCGTCGCGAACCGGCCCGAGAGCTTGTCCGTCTCGCGCACAGCCAGGCCTCGGCCGGCTGCGTCGGCCTCGAAGACCACGCCCACGTGGACCTGGCCCACGAGCACGTCATCGTCCTTCAGCAGCCCGAGCAGGCGCGGCTCGGGGTCCCAGTCGGCCACTATCTCCTCGTGGAACTCGCGACGCAATCCCTCGAGCACGCCGCCATCCTCGGGATTGAGGTGGCCGCCGATGCCGAGCGAATAGCGGTCGTGGAGCCGGGCGTCACCTCCGGCCTTCGTGCGCTGCATGAGGAACAGGCGACTCCCATCGCGCATGAGCAGATACGGGATGACCTGTTGCCATTCGGGATCGACCTCGGCCTCGCCACGGGGGCGGTACTCGCCTTCGGCGGCGATGAGCGCGAGGCGGTCCTCGATGCCCTCGCTGAGGATGCCCTGCCAGGGGCGTTCGCCGATGATGCGCGCGCGTGGGAGCCCGAGGACGAGCTCCCGGTCCGCCTCGTTCAGACCGCCGGGACGGTCTCGAGCGCGTGCTCGATCCGCTCCTCCGGCAGCTCGAAGTCCTCCAGCTCGCCCTGCAGGTAGCGGGTGTAGGCGGCGGCATCGAAGTGGCCGTGCCCGCACATGTTGAAGAGGATGTTTGGCGTCTGGCCGGCTTCCTTGGCCTTGGCAACCTCGTCGATGACGACGGCGATGGCGTGGGCGGGCTCGGGCGCCGGCAGCACCAGCTCGTTCTGGGTGAAGAGTCGGGCGGCGTCGAAGGTCTTCGACTGCGGTACGGCCTGGGCCTCGATGACACCCTGGTCCTTGAGCAGGCTGACCTGTGGGCTCATGCCGTGGTAGCGCAGTCCGCCGGCGTGGATGGGGTCGGGCACGAAGTCGTGCCCGAGGGTGTGCATCTTGACGATCGGCGCCATCTTGCCGGTGTCACCGTAGTCGTAGGCGTAGATGCCGCGGGTGAGGCTGGGCGCTGCCGCGGGCTCGGCGGCGATGAAGCGGTAGTCGCCCTCGCCGCGAAGCTTGCGCCCGATGAAGGGGAAGCTGAAGCCGGCGAAGTTGGAGCCGCCACCGGCGCAGGCCACGAGGATATCCGGGTCCTCGCCGGCGAGCTCCATCTGCTCCAGCGCTTCCTGGCCGATGACCGTCTGGTGCAGCAGCACGTGGTTGAGGACCGAGCCGAGCGCGTAGCGCGTGTTCTCGTGCGTCGCCGCATCCTCCACGCCCTCGCTGATGGCGATGCCCAGCGAGCCGGGCGTGTCCGGCGTCTCCGCCAACACCTTGCGACCGTACTCGGTGCGGTCGCTGGGACTGGCCACGACGTCCGCGCCGTACATCCTCATGTGGTTGCGGCGGCCTGGCTTGGCGTCGTATGAGGCCTTCACCTGATAGATCATGATCTCGAGGCCGAACATGGCGCCGGCCATCGCCAGGGCCGTGCCCCACTGGCCGGCACCGGTCTCGGTGGTCAGGCGCTCGATGCCTTCCTGCTGGTTGTAGTAGGCCTGCGCTATGGCCGTGTTGGGCTTATGGCTGCCGGCGGGGCTGCCGCCCTCGTACTTGTAGAAGATCTTGCCCGTGTAGCCCAGCGCCGCCTCCAGGCGGTGGGCACGGAACAGCGGCGAGGGCCGATACATCGTGTAGGCCTGCAGCACCGGCTCGGGGATGTCGATGTAGCGCTCGGCGCTCATCTCCTGGGCGATCAGGGCCATGGGGAAGAGCGGCGCCAGGTCATCGGGGCCGATCGGCTGGCCAGTGCCGGGATGGAGCGGCGGGGACAGCGGCACCGGCAGGTCGGCATTGATGTTGTACCAGGCGCGCGGGATCCGGTCCTCGCTCAGGATGAACTTCGTCTGCTGCAGCGCCATGGCTGGGCTCTCCTCTGGTGCCTGTGGGGCGGGCCGTCGTTGGACTGTGGAGCCTACATCGTGCTCTCGTGCAGTGTCTCGTAGCGCGCACCGCCGGGTTCGAGGTGGCTGCGCACGAGCTCGACGCGCTCGACGCGCCAGCCCATCCCCAGCGGCCCGAACGACCGTTCGCGCAAGGCCCGCACCAGCGCCGCGTCGGCCCGGCGCGCGACCGTGAGGTGGGCCGAGGGCGTGCGCTTCGGGGGTCGGCCGTGGGCGATGTCTGATGGGCAGGCCGCGGCCGTCAGCGAGGCTGCTTCCATCAGCTCGCCAGCGCCCTGGGACAGGCCCAGCCAGGCGACGCCCTCCTGGCGCTGGATGCGACCACCACCCAGGTCGACCACGGCGTCGAACGGCTTGACGCGCGAGGCGATGTCGTCGATCAGGGCCCTGAGCTCCGGCACGCGATCGGGTGCGACCGAGCCGAGGAAGAGCAGTGTCAGGTGCCAGCTCTCCGGCTTCGTCCAGCGGACCTCGGTGAAGGCGCGGCGGTACGGCTGCAGCTGGGCGTGGAGGTCGACCCTGACGTCATCGGGCACGGGATGGGCGACGAAGAGACGCCAGGCTCGGACGGCCCCGTCGTGCTTCAGGCGCCCGTCTCCGCCAGTGCTGCCGGCCGGTCGATGTGGAGCAGGTCAAGCAACTCGCCGAAGTCGTGGATGAGGGCGACCTCACCCGTCTCGGTGCCGGCGCCGATGGGCGCGTCGATGCGGCCGTGACGGTCGATGAGGACCGGCTCGATGCCCACCCGCCGCGCGCCGCTGACGTCGGCCCCGGGATCGTCGCCGACATGGATGGCCTGCTCCGGCGAGACGTCGAGCAGCTCGAGGGCGTGCTCGAAGATTGCCGCGTGCGGTTTCTGGTAGCCGACGCGGGCGCTGATGCTCATGACCTCGAAGTGGCGTGCCAGCTCCAGCGTCTGCAGCAGCTCGGGTGCATGCCAGCCCCAGTTGGAGACGACGGCGAGCCGGAGTCCGGCCTCCTGCATGGCGTCGAGCGCCGGAATGACGTCAGGGAAGACGAAGAACGCTGATCGCTGCCGGAAGGCCAGGTCGATGTCGCGGAAGAACTCCTCGGGCAGGTTCGGATAGCCGAGGCGGTCGAACACGAGCTGGTCGAGCTCCGTGAGGCGCTGGAACGAGGCTTCCTCGGTGGCCTCGAACGGGCCCTCGTGGGCCCACTCGACCCAGGCCGCCCGGAAGGCCTGCCCGAAGGCTTTCTGCTCCGTCGCGATGCCGTACTTCTCGAACACCCTCGCGTAGACCTCGAGCCAAGAGGGGTGGGCCTTGGCCATGGTGTCACCGACGTCGATGAGCACGACGTCCGGCCTGGTGCGCAGTTCCACGCACCCGAGTCTAGCCAGAAGGCGTCACTGGGGTGTGGCCATCGATCGTGCCGCACGAGGTCGCGCGGCAGGAAGAAGCCCCGTCCCTCGCAGGACGGGGCTCGATCGCGTGGAAGCGCGAGATCAGTCGTTGTAGAGCCGCTCCTCGATGAGCTTCTCCATGACCGTCCGACCATTGGGGTCGAAGCACGAATACTCGAAGTACTTCTGGTATTCGAGGTCGACCGCGTTGGTGCCGCCGCGGTTCTTCTCGATGGTGGCCACGACCCAGTCGCGGAAGCGCTGCGCCTGGTACGGGTTGAACTCGATGTTCACCTTGGCCACGATCTGGTACTTCTCGTTGAGGATGAGGATGATGTCCGCTTCGTAGTTGATGGCCGACGAGCCCCGCAGGTGGTGGTTGCGCAGGCGGGAGGCCTTGAGGCCCTCCTTGTCGGCGGCCACGATCGAGATGAGCGGCACCTCGTAGTTGAGCGCGAGGTCCTTGAGGCCCTGCACGACCGAGGTGACCTTCTCGGTCTCGTTCGGCGGCTCCGGGTGGACCGGCACCTTCTGCAGGTAGTCGATGAAGACGACGAGCCGCTGATCGCCCGCGAGCTCCTTGTACTTCTCGACGAGGGCCGCCATGTTCTCGACCGTGCTGGTCGTCTGCGAGCCGCGCAGCAGGTAGAGGTTCGGGCCGTAGCGGTTGATGCGCTCCAGCGCGGGGCGCAGACGCGGGTTGGCGCCGAGATCGGCGTTCTGTCCGCCGGTCGCCATCCACGTGCCCAGGATCTCGTTGCGCACCTCGGTCAGCTTCACGCCACCGCTGCGCGAAGGCAGGCTGGGCAACACCGACTCCTGCGCGATGATGCGGTTGAGCAGGTATTCCTCGTCGTGCTCGAAACAGATATAGAGCACGCTGGCGAGACCGCTCATGACGATGTTGCGAGCCATCTGCACGGCCATCGTGGTCTTGCCCGTGCCCTGGGCGCCGCCGATCAGCAGCATCTCACCCGCGCGGATGCCGCCCCCGATCGACTTGTCAAGCGGCGTGAACCCGAGTGGTACCGGCTGGTACTGCGTGACGTCGCCCTCGGCGACCTTGCTCGCGAGCGAGCTCAGCACCTGCGTGGCGCTACGCGGCTCGATGCTGCCGATGCCCGAGTCGAACTCCCAGGTCTTGCCGCCGAGCGTCTCGTCGGTGGGCGTGATGGCGCTCGGCTGCGTCGGTGCCAACGGCGTCTGGGACAGGGCCGGGTCAAGACCGATGGCCTGCGACGTCGGCAGCGGTTTGCCCGGCGCAGGTGGCGCGACCGTTGCCGGCGGGGGTGCCGCCGGCCACCGAGCCAGCGGTGGCTGGGGCGGTGGTGGCCGGGGCGGAGCGGCCGCGGGGGCGGCGCCGC
>JBFLKP010000105.1:0-3226 GCA_040883225.1 Candidatus Limnocylindrales bacterium
CAGTTCGTCCGCCGGGCTGGCGGCACTCGCAGGGCTGGCCATCGCGATCATCGTTGTATCGGCCATCCGCTGCCTCTACGACGCCCGCTTGTACGCCTCGATGTTCGGGGACGTGGACACTGACGGGCCGATGCAGGGCATCGTCGTCCCGCTGATCAGCGTGTAGGCAGGCTGCGCAGAGTGTCGTGGACGTCACATCGTCCTGACCCCTGTCCCAGGCATCTGGGTCGCTCTGGCCCTACCCGCCACGACCGTCGGGTCCGACGCTCGGGACCATGAGGCTCGTCACGAGCTTGCTCCCGCTCGCCATCGCCATCGCCGCCGTGGCCGGCGTCACCTGGTTCCTGTTGACCCGCGGCTGGGCGCTCGGCCCCTGGCTGCTCGCACTGCTCCTCTTCGCCCACGGTTTCGTACACCTCGTCTTCCTCTTCCCGCAGCCCGAGCCGGCCGCGGCGACCGCGGGCGGCCTGGCCTATCCCTTCGACATGGATCGCTCGTGGCTCATCGGCGCAGGTCTCGACGGCGCGCTGGCCCGCACCGCGGGCACCGTGCTCATGGTGATCGTGTTCGTCCTCTCGGGGCTCACGGCCCTCGCCACCGTGGGCCTGCTCGTGCCTGCCGGCTGGTGGGCCCCGCTCGTGGTCGCCTCGGCCCTCTCGTCGATGCTGCTCCTGACGCTCTTCTTCAGCCCGCTCTTCCTGCTCGGGTACGCCATCGATCTCGCGCTGCTCTGGCTCGTCGTCGGCTCGGTCTGGAGCCCGACGGGTGCGTGATGGGCGCGCCGGCGATTCCTGAGCGACGACCCCGGGTCGTCATGGTGCAGCTGGTGCTGCTCGCCTTCCTTGCGGTCACCGCCATCGGGGGTGGGCTCGAGATGCTCCTGTTCCCCCAGGGCAACCCGTTCGTCAAGGCCGAATGGCTCGACTCGGTCCCCTTCGATGACTGGATCCTTCCGGGCCTCATCCTCGGGGTCGGGTTCGGCCTGGGCGCAGCACTCGTGCTCCTTCCTTTCGCCCCTACAGCCTCGGCCTACCTGCGGGGCAGCAGCGAGCCCCGCCCAGGCACCTAGGTCGCAAGATGCGACTCGACCTCAAGCGCCGCCTCCGCCGTGACGACGGCCCGGCGCGGAGCGGCTACTTCCCATCGGGTCTGCCCTACGACCGGTTCGGCGATGGTCCTCCGCTGATCGTCTTCACGGGGCTGACGCCTGACAACGCGCCGCTCGAGGGGATGATGGCCAACTTGGGCCTGCGGCCGGTGCGATTCCTTTCACGGGACCACACGGTGTACGCCGTGGGCCGTCGGCCGAACCTGAGCCCCGGCTACTCGCTCGAGGACATGGCCGATGACTATGCCGTGGTGGTGCGTGACGAACTCGACCACCCCATCGACGTCGTCGGCATCTCGACCGGCGGCTCCATCGCCCAGGTCTTCGCGGTCCGCCACCCCGAGCTCGTCCGTCGGCTCGTGGTCTACTCTGCGGCCCACACGCTCGGGCCCGAGGGCCGGGCCTTCCAGCGCCGCTGCGCCGAGGCGACTCGCGCTGGCCGCTGGGACGAGGTCACCGCCGACTCCATGGCCTTCATGTTCCGGCCACGCGCTGGGATGCGGCGGCGCGTGCTCGGTCCCCTCGTCTGGCTCGCGGGACGACTGGCCGCTCGGTTCGCTCGACCACCGTCCATCCCGTCCGACTACGTGATCACCATCGAGGCCGAGGATGCCTTCGACCTCCGCGAGCGGCTCGGCGAGATCACGGCACCCACGCTCGTTGTGGGCGGGACGAAAGACCCCTTCTACACACCCGCCCTCTTCCGCGAGACCGCCGAGGGCATCCCGGACGGCCGGCTGCTGCTGGTCGACGGCGGTGCCCACGTCCCGTCCGGACGCCGGGTCACCGAGGAGATCCGCGGGTTCCTCGCACCGTCGGGCCCGACCGACTCCGGTTCGGCCGAGCGCCTCACGCGCCGGGAGCGTGTGGGGCTGTTGATCCATCGGCTCCTCGACAAGTGGCTCTCGCCGGTCGGCGTGTGGCTCCTCCGCCGGACGAAGGGCGGGCTGGCGCGGCCCTGGAAGGCCGACGTGCTCCTGCTCACGACCCATGGGCGACGGACCGGTCGCGAGCGGACCGTCGTCCTCCAGTACTTCAGCGACGGCGAGACCATGGTCGTGACGGCCGCAAATGACGGCGGCGATGCCTATCCCGGCTGGTACCACAACCTCATAGCCGAACCCGGGGCGCGCATCGAGGTCGACGGCCGGCGCGTCGCGGTCAGGGCCGAGGAGCTCCGAGCCGATGAAGCCTCCGGGTGGTGGGCGCGCATCGTCGAGCGCGACCCGAGCTACGCACGCTTCCGCCGAGCCACGACGCGACCGTTCCCCATCCTGCGGCTGGAGTCGGTCGCTCCTGACGAGGTGTCGGAGGGCCCGCAGTGACACAGACGGAGATCCGCGGCGTCTCCCTCTTCGTCGACGTGGTCGGGAACGGCACACCGCTAGTGCTGATGCACGGTGGCCCCGGCGCTGACCACTGGACGATGCAGCCGTTCCGCCGGCTGTCGGATCACTTCACGCTCGTCTTCTACGACCACCGCTGCAATGGACGTTCCACCGGCGCTGCGGTCGAGACCATGACCTTCGACGACCTGACCGCCGACGCCGACGCGCTACGCGAGGCGCTGGGCTTCGAGCGCTGGGCGGTGCTCGGCCACTCCTTCGGCGGTCATGTGGCGCTCGAGTACGCGCTCCGCTATCCCGACCGACTCTCGCACCTGGTCCTGCTCGACACCAGTGCCGACAGCCGCTGGTCGCGGGACAACGCGCCGAAGCTCGTCGCCGAGCGCGGGTACGGTGCTGACAAGGCCGAGCTCGTCCGGCGCTGGTTCCATGGTGAATTCGAGGCCAGAGAGATGACCCGCATCCTCATGCGGCTCGGGTCGATCTACAACCCGCACACGACCCTGCTCGGCAGTGCCCGCATGCTGTTCCACGGCTGGCGCACGAAGCTTCGGCCCGAGGCCCTCATCTTCGCCGGACGGGTTCTGCTCGATGGCTGGACCGTCGTGGACCGACTCGATGAGATCAGGACACCCACGCTGGTGATCGCCGGACACGACGACTTCGTCTTTCCGCCCGAGGCCCAACAGGAGCTCGCCTCGGCCATCCCCGGCGCGCGCCTGGAGCTCATCGAGCGCGCCGGGCACAACCCGCATGACGAACGGACATCTGA
>JBFLKP010000106.1:0-9005 GCA_040883225.1 Candidatus Limnocylindrales bacterium
CGCAGGAGTGCGACCTCCGGATCGTCGGCGGCCACGACCGCGACCACGCGCTCGCAGGCGGCCCGGCGATGGTTGTACTCGTTATCGGCATGGCCGTGGGAGACGCCGCTGTGGATGACCACGAGCACCAGCTCCTCGGGCAGCGGAACAGGACGCCACTCGGCCGAGCGGCAGTCGAAGAGCAGGGCGCTGCCGTCGACGCCACAGGCCGAGGCGAACTGGTCCATCAGGCCGCACATCACGCCCACGTGCTCGTTCTCCGCGTACTGTGCGATGCGCGCCACCTCCAGCGGGTCGACCAAGGGCCCGTCGGGCGCTGACAGGGCCCAGGCCGTGACGACCTCGAGCGCCGCCGAAGACGAGAGCCCAGAGCCGATGGGCAGGCTGCTCACGAGCAGGCCGTCGAAGCCGCGCACCGGCTGGCCGTGCTCGGCGAGGGCCCAGGCGGTGCCGCCGATGTAGTCGTGCCACGCGTCGCCCTTGGGCGGAAACGGATCGAGGCTGACGGTGGCCTGCTCACCGGTATCGGCCCGCCTGATGCGGATGCGCGGCTCTTCGGACGGCAGCAACGCGATGCGCACGTCCATGTCGATGGCGAAGGGCAGCACGAAGCCGCCGTTGTAGTCGGTGTGCTCGCCGATGAGGTTCACACGGCCGGGTGCTCGGGCGATGCGGACCTCGTCCTCGCGCCCGGCGATCTCCGGAAAGGCCGACACGAGGCGCTCGGCGAGCTCCGCCTGGCTGGGGCTGAGGGACGTGTCCACGCTCACGATGGTAGGCCGGGTCCGGGCCCGTCGCACGGACTTCTGGTAGGTTTGGAACCGCTGTGAGTCGTCGTCCCCTCCTCATCACGTCGCTGTGCGTAGCGATCCTGCTGCCGAGTGCCGTCGCTTCCCAGGATCCGTCGCCCGCGGCGCCGGCTCTGCCTGAGGACGTGCTGACCCTCCAGCCGGAGGCGTCGCCGGTGCTCGACCCCACGCTCGATGCCGAGTCCGAGCCCATCACGGAGCCGGTCACGGCGGGTGCCGAGCGGCTGCCCGAGGTCGGGTTCAAGGTCGGCAAGTGGGACCTGCGCAAGATCCGCTGGACGGACCTGCGCTTCAACGGCGGCTCGCCGATGCCGCTCGAGACGGAGGGCCCGCAGGATGCCAAGGGCGTCCCCATGCGGCCGCTCGGCCGGGGCGGCCGCCTGGTCTACAACCCCACGGTGCTGGCCCAGCAGGGCATGAAACGGCTGGATTCCTACCTGCAGACCGACGACAAGCATCACCTGCGCCAGGCGCGCAAGTACGCGGACAAGCTGCGCGAGCTCTCCGACGGTGGCAAGAAGCGACGCTGGCAGCCGCACTGGTACGACCTCGGCGTGCACGAGCGAGGGTGGGTCAACTCGAACTCGCACGGGCTGACGCTCGCCTTCCTCTCTCGCTTCCACGAGGTCACCGGTGCCCAGAAGCGCTTGAGGGAGGCCCAGCGATTGATGGCCGCGTTCGAGCAGCGGCAGCGCAACCAACGCTGGTTCTCCGACGTCACCGCACGCGACTACATCTGGTTCGAGCACTGGCCGGACGGTCGCCACGACCGCACGCTCAACGCCCACATCAACGCCATGTTCGGCATCTATGACTACTGGCGCGTGACCGGCGACCCACTCGCGGAGGTGTACTTCCTCGGCGGCGCCAAGACCGTGCGGGACAAGCTCTACCGCTTCCGGCGCAAAGGCGAGCTCTCACGCTACAGCCTCGGCGGCACGACCGGCTCGCTGCACTACCACGAGACGCACATCGAGCAGCTGCGCACCCTCTCGAAGATGCTTGGCGACCCATGGTTCGCCAGGCAGGCCGACCTCTTCGAGCGCGACGAGCGGCAGTGGAAGATCAAGTACCGGGGCGCACGACGCTAGTCCCGGGCGATGGACCAGACCCCGCGCTACGATGGCAGCGGTGAAGGCTGCCATCGGGGCCGCCCGCCACATCGACGTACCTGACCGTAACGGCGGAGGGACCACCACATGATGGACATGATCCAGCGGATCATCGGCCTCACGATCGGCGTGATCGTCACGCTCATCCTGCTCGTCGCCATGACCAGCGTCACCTGGGACGAGGCCATCGTGCCCCTCGTCATCGGCGCGGTGGCGGCCTTCTTCTGGCCCATCGTCGTGGCCTTCTGGCTGGGCCGACGGGCGAAGCAGCGGCGCGAAGGCCAGATCCAGGACGAGGTCCAGCGCCAGATGAACCAGCAGAACCGCGGCTAGCATCCTGCGGCGACCGAACGGAGTCGTCGCCCGCACCTTCACGGCCGGCGCATCGTCGCCGGCCGCGCCACGTCCGAGGCCGTGACCGAGACCCAGAGCAAGTCCTACTTCCGCCCCGACATCGAGGGCCTCCGGGCCATCGCCATCGGGGCGGTGTTGCTGTACCACGCCGGCGTGGCCGGCGCCGAAGGCGGCTTCATCGGGGTCGACGTGTTCTTCGTCATCTCGGGCTTCCTCATCACCGGCCTGCTGGTGCGCGAGTGGAACGGGAGCGGGCGCATCGACCTGCTCGTCTTCTACGCGCGACGCTTCCGGCGTCTCCTGCCCGCGGCGCTGCTGGCCATCGTGGCCACGGTCGTGGCCTCCTACTTCATCCTCTCGGAGCTGCGCTTCCCGGGCGTGGCCCAGGACGGCGCTGCGGCCGCGCTCTACGTCTCCAACATCCGCTTCGCGTCAGAGGCCATCGACTACCTCGGTGCCGAGACGGCTCCGTCGCCGTTGCTGCACTTCTGGTCGCTCGGGGTGGAGGAGCAGTTCTACCTCTTCTGGCCGCTCATCATCTTCCTCAGCCTGCGGCTGCTGCGGCTGGCTCGGCTGTGGATCGTGGTGAGCCTGATGGTCGTGGCCTCGTTCGCGTTGGCCCTGTACTGGACCGACATCGCGGCGCCGTGGGCCTTCTTCTCGCTGCCCACGCGCGCGTGGCAGCTGGGCGCAGGGGCGCTCATCGCGATCGGCGTGCTCAAGCTGCCGCGACAGACGCCGGGCTGGCTCGCGCAGGCCACCTCCTGGGCCGGCCTCGCGGCCATCGGCTTCGGTGTCGTCTACATCAAGGGCGACATGCCCTATCCCGGCACCGTGGGGCTTATCCCGGTCATCGGCACGGCCCTGGCGATCGTGGGCATGAGCCACACGCCGGGCCTGCCGGCACGACTGCTCTCGACCCGCTTCCCGCGCTGGATCGGGCGCATCTCCTACTCGCTCTACCTCTGGCACTGGCCGCTGCTCGTGCTCGTGCCCATCGCGCTCGGCATCGAGAGCGTGCCCTTCAACCTCCTGCTGGTGGTCGTGGCCACGCTCGTGGCCTGGGCCTCGACCGAGCTCTACGAGGCGCCCATCAGGCACAACGCGCTACTGCCGATGCGCCCCAGCCGCAGCGTCGTCGCGGCGGTCAGCGCCTCGGTCATCGTGGCCGGCGGCGCGCTCGCCTGGGGCGCGGCGGTGCAGGGCGAGCGATGGATGCCCGGTGACGTGGACCGGGCCATGGTGCGCTCGATCGAGCTGCCCGAGCCGGTGCGCGAGGGGCCCGTGCCCGAGGACCTCGTGCCGCCGCTCGCGGGGGCCTACTGGGACCTGCCCGACGGCTACGACGACGACTGCCACCTGGACTTCCCCGAGACGGACATGCCCGCCTGCATCTACGGCGACCCGCAAGGCGACACGACCGTGCTGCTGCTCGGCGACTCCCACGCCCAGCAGTGGCTGCCGGCGGTGCAGGCCCTCGCCGACGAGCGCGGCTGGCGGTTGCGAGCCATCACCAAGTCCGCCTGCCCCATGGCCGATGGGACCGTCTGGAACAGCGTGCTCAGGCGGAGCTATCGCGAGTGCGACCAGTGGCGCGAGGCGGCGTACGGGCTCATCGAGGCGGAGGATCCAGCGTTCGTCCTCGTCGCGGCGGACGGACGCTACCAGCTCACCGACCCCGATGGGAACCGCCTCGAGGAGGGCCACGACGAGGCCTGGGAGGCCGCGCTCACCGCCTCGCTCCGACGCATCGGCGCAGCCGCGCCCGCCATCGTCATCGCCGACACCCCGCGCGTGGGCTACGACCCAGCCGAGTGCCTGGCCACGGCCGCCGGGATCGAAGGATGCGAGGTCGACCGCGAGCGCATGGTCGACGAGGCCTACGCGGAGCTTGAGGCCACAGCGGCCGAGGCTGCGGGTGCCGGCCTCATCTCCGCGACCGATTGGATCTGCTTCGAGGAAGACTGCCCGCTCGTGCGCGGATCGACCCTCGTGTACCGTGACAGTCATCATCTGACCGCAACCTTCGCCGACCGGCTCTC
Organism: Candidatus Limnocylindrales bacterium; assembly: GCA_040883225.1. GTDB lineage: Bacteria > Chloroflexota > Limnocylindria > Limnocylindrales > CSP1-4 > JAFMJV01. Next base: position 4,318 of record JBFLKP010000106.1, read on the forward strand.
GGAGCGCCTGGGTGCGGCCATCGATGCCGCACGGGGGATCGATCGATGAAGGACGTGACGCGAGCACCCGCCGCCATCCGCGCATTCGGCCTGGCCCTGCTGGCCCTGACCGTCTCCGCTCCGACCGTGCTCGCCGCCGACCGTGATGGCGACGGACTGCGCGACGGCTTCGAGGCCAGGTACGGCGTCACCTCGCCGGACAGGAAGGATTCCGACTACGACGGCGTGGTCGATGGCGCCGAGGACAGCGATGGCGACAAGCTGGGCAACCTGGCCGAACAGCGCTTCGGCCTGAACCCGGCGAAGAAGGACACCGACGGCGACGGCCGGAAGGACGGGATCGAGGACCACGACGCCGACGGCCGCACCAACAAGCTGGAGCAATACCAGCGGCCCGTCCCGAACGGCCTGACCCCCAGCCTGGCCAACGCCCCCAGGGACTTCGGTGGAGCTGCCGGAGGCTGTGATGCGAGGCAGGGCTCGTCAGCGCTCGAACGCTGCTTCTTCGGCCCCACCGGCACCGGCACGCGGGTGGCCCTCATGGGCGACTCACACGCCATGGTCATGGCCGACCCCTTCCGCCGCGTGGCGGTCTCGGATGGCTTCCGGCTGATCACCTACTTCAAGGGCGGCTGCCCTCCGGTGCTGGGGGTCATGAGCTACGGCCAACGGAACCTCGACGGCGGCAAGAGCTGCCGCCAGTGGCGCCTGCAGGCCATCAAGGCCATCAACGCGAACCCACCGGACCTCCTCGTCATCACCGCCAGCGAGAGCTACAAGATCCTCGACGCCAACGGCGGCATCCTGCCCAAGCCCAAGCGCCCGGCGAGGTGGGGCGCGGGCATGGGACGCCTCATCGATCGGATCTCGCCAAGGACGGAGATCCTGGTCCTCGGCGACGTGCCCCAGAACTGGAAGCACCCGGTGCGGTGCCTCAAGCTGCACCCCCGGAACATGGCCAGGTGCACCTCCCGCTGGCAGCCGCTGGCCAAGCGCACGGTCGAGAAGGCGCTGCGCGAGGCCGTCGACGCCAGGGGTGAGCGTTTCGCCACGCTCTACTACAAGGTCTGCCCCACGGACCCGTGCCCGCTGGTCCAGGGGAAGACCATGATGTGGCGCGACAAGTCGCACCTCACGGGCTCGTTCGCACGCAAGCTGACCCCGTCGGTGCGCAAGATCCTCAGGCCCATCCTCGATTGAGCTCCCGGGGCATGGCGCGACGCGCACACCGCTGGCTCGCGCTGGCCATGACGCTGGCCCTCGCGCTGCCGGTCGCGGGACAGGACGAGGTCGTCGACACCGACGGCGACGGCCTGACCGACGCTTTCGAGACCGGCTGGGGCCTGACCGATCCCGAGCAGCGTGACAGCGATCGCGACGGCATCGTCGACACCGTCGAGGATGAGGATGGGGACATGCTGGGCAACCTCGGGGAGCAGCGCCTCGGCACCGACCCGGGCGACCCGGACACCGATGGCGACGGCATACCCGACGGCGACGAAGACGAGGATGGCGACGGCCGGACGAACGCACAGACCCAGGACCAGCGGCCGGTGCCGGACGACCTGCGTCCGTCGCTGGCCACCGCCGGCGATGACGCCAATGAGGTCCCGGCCTGGTGTGGCGTGCTCGAAGGCCGGTCCGAACCGCGCCACTGCCGCTTCGGCGATCGCTTCTCCGAGACGCATGTCGTGCTCATGGGCGATTCGCATGCGCACGCGCTGCTGCTGCCCTTCAAACGGGCCGCCAACCAGGAGGGCTGGCTGGTGGAGACGGCCATCAAGGGCAGCTGCCTGCCGTGGCTGGGCATCGAGAACGGCCTGCAGCAGCGGCTCGACCGCGGCCGCAGCTGCCGCGCCTGGAAGCAGAACGTGATGGACTGGCTGAACGGCCTGGAGGAGCCGCCGGACCTCGTGGTCATCACCTCGAGCGATCGCTACGCGCTGGCACGGCGCAACGGTGAGGTCTTCGACAAGGCCTCCTGGCCGGCCCGCTGGCGGGCCGCCGTCGAGCGCACCGTGGCAGCCTTGCCCGAAGGCACCTCGGCCCTCATCCTCGAGGACGTGCCCCACAACCTCGGCAACCCCGTGCGCTGCCTCCAGGATGACCCCAGCGACCTCAGCGCCTGTGCCTCCCGTCGACAGTCACCCGAGGACCGCGTCATCGCGAGCGCCCAGCGCGCTGGGGCGGAGGCGGCAGGCGCCATCTTCGGCACGCTCAACCACGTCATCTGCCCCTATGATCCATGCCCGCTGGTGCACGATGACGTCCTCGTGTGGCGAGATCGCTCGCACCTGAGCGCCACCTTCAGCAGCCGGCTCACGCCCGCCCTGCGGGAGCTCCTGCGCGAGGCCCTGCCATAGGCCGCCACCGCCGGATCTCGCTCGGCAGCCTCGGCGTCGTGGCCCTGGGTCTGGCGCTGTCGAGCGGACCCGTCGTCGCCGCCGACACCGACGGCGACGGTCTGCGCGACGCCTTCGAGAAGCGTCACGGCCTGACCTCGCACCTGCTCGCGGACAGCGACGGCGACGGCGTCATCGACGCTGCAGAGGACCACGACGGCGACGACCTCGGGGGCAGGGGAGAGCAGCGCTTCAAGACCGACCCCGGCGATCGCGACAGCGACGACGACGGCGTGCCCGATGGGCGCGAGGACGCTGACGGCGACGGCACGCCCAACGCGATCGACCAGCATCGCCGGCCGCTGCCGGCCGGTGTCCGACCCGCGCCCAGCGACGCCTTCTTCGACGTCGCCCCGCAAGCCCCCGACTGCGGCGTGCCCAACGGCGAGCGCCGGCTCGACCTCTGCCACTTCGGCGACCGCGAGAGCAAGGTCGAGGTCGTCCTCGTGGGCGACTCCAAGGCCACGATGTACCTGCCACCCGCCATCGTCGCAGCCGAGCAGGAGGGCTGGCACCTGACGACCATGCTCAAGGGCCGCTGCACGCCGGTGCTGGGCACGATGGCGCGGTTCCAGCGGGTCCTCGACGGCGGCCTCTCCTGTCGGCGCTGGCGCAACAGCGCCTTCGAGCACCTGCGTGGCGACCCGCCCGACCTCATCGTGCTCGTCTTCTCGGACGACTACGTCCTCGTCGACCGCAAGGACCGGAAGCTCGACGAGGCCCAGAAGCGCCGCGCCCTGCGCACGGGTCTGGAGGCCACGCTGGCGGCGTTGCCGTCCAGCTCGCAGGTCGTGCTGCTGGCCGATGCGCCGCGCTCGACGATCAACGCGCCCAAGTGCCTCGAACGCCATCCGCGGGACATGTCGGCCTGCCTGACGCTGCGTCCGCCGGCTTCGGCTGCCCGCATCGACACCGCCATCCGGCGAGGCGTGAGGGCGGGCGGTGGCACGTATCGCACGCTGGAGGATAGGATTTGCCCATACCAGCCGTGCCCCCTCGTCCAGGGCGACATCCTCATCTACAAGGACAAGGGCCATCTGACCGTGACCTTCACCGAGCAGCTCGCACCCTCGCTGCGCGCCGAGCTGGCGCCGTTCCTGGCCGCGCCTGCCGACCCGCAGACGGAGCCGCCGCGCTCGCCACTGACCTCCGCCGCGCCATCGACCGAGCTCGTGCCGGACCCATCGCCGACCTCATCGGAGCCGGCCGCGTGAATCGGACCCGGACGGCCATCGTGGCCCTGCTGCTGGTGGTGTCCGCGGCCTCGCCCGCCGCCGCCGGCCTCTACGACACCGACGGCGACGGCCTGCGCGACACGTTCGAGAAGCGGTCTGGCGTGACCTCGCCCACGAACCCCGATACCGATGGCGACGGCGTCGTCGATTCGGCCGAGGACAACGACGGCGACCGTCTCGGCAACAAGGGTGAGCAGAAGTTCGGCCTCGACCCCGGCAGGCGCGACAGCGACGGTGACGGCCGGCCTGACGGCAGGGAGGACGCCGACAGGGATGGGCGCTCCAACGCGGTCGAGCAGGACCACCGCCCAGTCCCGGCCGGCCTCCGACCCAGCCTCGCGTCTGCGGTGGCCGACGTCTCCCCCTACAAGGCGGGCTGCCAAACCACGGCCGGGAGGTCGGACATCGTGACCTGCAGCTATGGGCCCGCGAACAGCCCCACGACCGTCGTGCTCATGGGTGACTCACACGCGATGCAGCTGGCCACGCCCATCGTGACGGTGGCAGAGGAGAACGGCTGGCGCCTCATGACGCTGGTGAAGAAGGCCTGTCCGCCAGTGCTGGGCATCCACAACAACGCCCAGAAGTGGGCCGACGACGGCGCCAGCTGCCGGGCATGGCGCTGGAACGCCCTCCGCTGGCTCAACGAGAACCCGCCCGACCACGTCATCCTGGCCCACTCGGACAGCTACGGCATCTCCACCTTCAAGGGCGAGCGCATCACGGGCCACGACCGCGCCCCCGTGTGGAAGGCCGGCATGAAGCGCACCCTCGGTGCCATGCCCGCCTCCTCGGAGGTCATCGTCCTCGGCGACATCCCCTACAACCGCGTCAACCCCGTCGGCTGCCTGAGGCGGAACAAGAAGAACATCTCCAAGTGCGTGACCTCGCGCCAACCGCTCTACAAGCGCAAGATCGAGCTGGCCATCGAGCAGGCCGTCACGGTCAGGGGCGCCACCTTCCGACGCTTCTACAACAAGGTCTGCACGTACGACCCGTGCCCCATCATCCAGGGCGACGTGCTCATGTACCGCGACCGCGGCCACTTCAC
>JBFLKP010000107.1:0-4460 GCA_040883225.1 Candidatus Limnocylindrales bacterium
CTGGCCACGGTGGCGGCGACGCCGTCGGGCGGCACGTCCGCGAGCACATAGCGATGGGGCAGGCCGAGCGCGCCGAAGGCCGCGTTCATCATCGCCGGCGAGGCCGAGTAGGCGATGCCCTGACCGAGCAGTCGGAACGTCAGCGCGTCGACCATCAGGCGTCGGTACCCTCCACGATGGTGGCCTCTTCGGCGGCGTTCTCGGGCAGGGACTCGAGCGTCCCGGCGGTGCGTGCTCCGCGCGGTCCCTGGGCCCGTCGGCGCCGGCGCCGGAGGGCGGCCTTGAGGTCCCCCATGGTGTCGCCGCCGAGGTCGGCCAGCAGGGCGTCCGCGAGGGCGATCGCGAGCATGGCCTCGCCCACCACCGCGGCGCGCGGGATGATGGCCACGTCGCTGCGCTCGATATGGGCGCGGCGGACCTCGCCGCTGGCCAGGTCGACCGAGTCGAGCGGCTTGCGCAGGGTGGCCACAGGCTTGACCGCCACTCGGACCACCACGGGCGCGCCGTTGGTCATACCGCCCTCCGTGCCGCCTGCGCGGTTGGTCTTGCGCTGCCAGCTTGGCGCATCGGGCTCGACCTCGTCGTGGACCTGCGATCCGCGCTTGCCGACCGCCCCGAAGCCGATGCCGATCTCCACGCCCTTCACGGCCTGGATGCCCATCAGCGCTTCCGCCACCGCGGCGTCGATGCGCGTGTCCCACTCGCTGTTGCTGCCGACGCCTACCGGCATGCCCTCGGCCACGACCACGAACGAGCCACCGACCGAGTCGCCGGCGGCGATGGCGGCGTCGACCTCGGCGATCATCGCTTGCTCCGCCGCCGGATCGGGGCAGCGCAGGGGCGTGGGCTCGCGTCGGTCGGCCTGGACCCAGCCTGGGGGCACGTGGGCCGCGGGCTCGTCGACCCCACCGAACGCCTGCACCGGGCCCAGCTGGTCCACGAACGACCACACGCGCACGCCGCAGGCGTCGAGGAGCTGGCGGCAGACCGCGCCGGCGGCCACGCGTGGCGCCGTCGAGCGGGCGGAGGCACGCTCGAGGACGTTGCGGATGTCGCCGGTGTCGTACTTGATGGCGCCCGCGAGGTCGGCGTGCCCGGGACGGGCCAGGGTGATGGGCTTGGGACGGCGCGAAGCCGCCGTCGGTTCCACCGACATGCGCTCGGACCAGTTCTCCCAGTCACGATTGGGGATGGAGAAGGCGAGGGGAGAGCCCAGGGTGCGCCCGAAGCGCAGGCCGGCGGTCCAGGTGACGCGATCGCGCTCGATGCGCATGCGACGACCGGAGCCGTACCCGTGCTGCCGGCGGGCCAGCTCCTTGTCGACCTTGGCTGTGGAGACGCGCAGGTCGGCGGGCAGGCCCTCGAGGATGCCCGAGAGGCCTGGGCCGTGGGACTCGCCCGCGGTCAGGAGTCTGAGTCGTCGCAGCGTCATGTGGCGAGGTGCTCCAGGTCGGTCCAGAAGGTGGGGTAGGAGACGGCCGCGGAGGCGGGATCGTCGATCTCCACGGTACCCGCTACACCGGTCAGCGCGGCGACCGCGAACGACATCGCGATGCGGTGGTCGCCGTCGGTGCGGATGGCCGCGTCGCGCGGAGTGCCTCTGGAGATGATCCAGCCGTCCTCGCGCTCCTCGGCGTGGGCGCCCACGGCCTGCAGGCCTTCCACGACACGGCTGATGCGGTCGGACTCCTTGACCCGCAGCTCGCGCGCGCCACTGAGCGTGGAGGTGCCCTCGGCCGCGGCCATGGCCATAGCGATGAGCGGCAGCTCGTCGATGACGTCGGCCACGCGGTCGCCCGAGAGGTCGATGGCGCGCAACGGCCGGCCGCCAGAGACGATGATCGTGCCCACCGGCTCGGGGCACCATTCGGTGGGCCCGTCGGAGGCGACCTTGATATCGGCGCCCATCTCCCGCAGGACGTCGATGATGCCCGTGCGCGAGGGGTTCAGGCCGACCTCCTCGATGACGATGTGCGCGTCAGGGTGGAGTGCTCCCGCCACCAGCCAGGCAGCCGCGCCGGAGATGTCGCCGGGCACGTCGATGGTGCGGGCACGGAACCCGGCCGGCCCTTCCACGGTCGTGACGTAGCCCTCGCGACGGACCGGCGCTCCCAGCCAGGCCAGCATGCGCTCGGTGTGGTCGCGCGTGGGCCCGGGTGACGTGATGACGGTCGTGCCCTGGGCCGCCAGTCCGGCCAGGGCCAGCGCGCCGATCACCTGCGCGCTGGCCACCGACAGTCGATGCTCGATCGCGCGCAGCTTCCGCGAGCCTCGCACCATCACCGGGGCGTGGCCTTCCTCGGTCACGATGTCGGCACCGACCGAGCGCAGCGGCGCCGCCACCCGCTCCATGGGCCGGGCCGTGAGCGAAGCATCGCCCACGAGCGTGGCGACCCCCGGGCGCCCAGCGAGGGCCCCGATGAGCAGGCGCATGGCGGTGCCGGCGTTGCCGCAATCGAGCGTCTCGCCGCCGGCCCCCGGCAGCAGCGCCGCCGCCCGCGTGCCGCCACCACGCAGGCGCACGCGGGTGAATTCGGCCGGCCCCTCGCCGATCGACTCGACCGCGCCCAGGCGCTGCAGCACGTGCGCCATGGAGAGCACGTCCTCGCCGGGTCGGGCCACCGTGACCTCGGCCTCGCCCTCCGCCATGGCGTTGAAGAGCAGGGCCCGGTGAGCCACCGACTTGTCTGCGGGCAACCGCAGCCCCCCGACGAGCGAGTCGGCGGCCGCGACGATGCCCGAGGCGTAGACGCCGGCGGCTCCCACCACATCGCTCACGTGGCGGCACCACCGTTGGCGGCGACGGATCCCTCCGGGACAGCACCTCCGGCCACCGCGGCATCAGCGGCGGCGCTGCGGCGCTGTGCCGAGCGCGACACGCGCAGGATGGCGCCGAAGACCGTCTCGATCTCCTCGGGCGTGAGCACGCCCTCGGGGCCGTGGGCCGCCTTCTCGATGAGCTCGCGCTCGCGGCTGACATCGTGTCCGTGCTCGCCCGGCTTTCGGGTCTGCTGCACCGCCACCGACAGCTCGGCCCGCTCCTCGAGCAGGGCCGCGATGCGGGTGTCGACATCGTCGATGCGGGCGCGCAGGCGAGCGCGCTCGACGGGCGGCTCGGTGGGCGTGCGGGCGTGGGGTGCGGTCGGCCGACGCAGGTACTCGTGGCGCCTGAGGTCGTCCATGAGGTCGCCGAACTCGGGGAACGAGAGCGACTGCTCCGAGTCCGAGCGGGCCGAGGGCGGGTCGGGATGGACCTCGATGATGATGCCGTCGGCTCCGACGGCGGCACCGGCCACCGCCAGCGGCCGCACCAGCGGACGGTGCCCCGTGCCGTGGGAGGGGTCGACCACGATGGGCAGGTGCGTGCGCTCCTGGATGACCGGCACGGCCGAGAGGTCGAGGGTGTTGCGGGTGGACGTCTCGAAGGTGCGGATGCCACGCTCGCAGAGCACGACGTTGGGGTTGCCGGAGCTGAGGATGTACTCGGCGGCCATGAGCAGCTCGTCGATGGTCGACGACAGGCCGCGCTTGAGCAGGACCGGCTTCCTGGCCTGGCCGACGGCCTTGAGCAGGACGAAGTTCTGCATGTTGCGAGCGCCGATCTGGAGCATGTCGACGTGCTCGTCGAAGACCCCGACGTCCGCCGGGTCGGTGATCTCGCTCACGACCGGCAGGCCGGTCTCCTCGCTTGCCTCGGCCAGGAGCTTGAGTCCCTCGACGCCGAGCCCCTGGAAGGCGTAGGGCGACGAGCGTGGCTTGAAGGCGCCGCCGCGGAGGAGCGTGGCGCCCTCGCGCTTGACCCAGCGCGCCGTGGCCAGGACCTGCTCACGCGTCTCGACCGCGCAGGGTCCGGCGATGACGGCGAGGGGTGCGCCGGCCCCGATCTCCACACCGCCGACGCGGATGCTCGTCCGATCGGGGTGATGCTCGACCGAGGCCAGCTTGTAGGGTTTCGAGACCCGGATGCACTGCTCCACGCCGGGCATGAGCTCGACATGCCGGACGCGCTCGACGCCGACGCCCACGACGCCCATGACGATGCGCTCCTCGCCCACCATCACGTAGGTCTCGAGGCCCTCGTCGGCGACGGCCTTCTTGACGTCGTCGATCTCCTCTTGCGAGGCCTCCGTCCTCATCACGATGATCATGTCGTTCTCACCCTCATCCTGTTCCTGCGCCTGGCACTGCGCGCCTGTCCGTGGTCCGGCTTCGAGGCAACAAAAAACGCAGGCCCTGCTGGGTCCTGCGTTCGCGGGCACGAGTGCCTCTGCCGCCGGGTCCTACCCGGCCGCCTTCGTACCCGCTAGCTAAAGTACCAATACTGGGTCATGTGGCCTCGGACAGTAGCGGACGCCTCCGGCCGGTGTCAATCCGCTGCGCCCGCGCGTTCCTCGGGCAGGCCGAACCCGACATCCGACAAGCGCACGATCTCCACGCCGGTCCGGCCCCGGACCCGGGCA
>JBFLKP010000108.1:0-8690 GCA_040883225.1 Candidatus Limnocylindrales bacterium
CGCGCCTCGCAAGCGCCGAGCCTACTGCAGGGCGCCAGACAGCGCAAGACCCGGCACCTCACCCGGCTCGTCGTCGTCCCCGTGGTCGCGTCGGCGCGGCCGCGCCGACCGGTCTATCGCTACGCGATCTCGTACTGGATGAAGACGTTGACCGAGAGCTCGACCTCACCCGGCAGGACCGGGGTCGAGGCACCCGCGTCGGCGGCGAAGGCCATCTCCTCGCGTGCCATATAGATCGGCTGCGGCTGCTGTCCGCCGGACTCGCTGATGGAGACGATGCCGACGATCTCGACGCCAGCGTCAGCCGCGAGCTGGTCGGCCTTGGCCCTGGCGTCCTCGACCGCGGCGGTGCGGGCGAGGGCCTCTGCCTCGGTCGGGTCCTCGACGCGGAAGCTGATGCCGTCGATCTGGTTCGCGCCGGCCCCGACGGCCGCATCGACGACGTCGCCTACGGCCTCGATGTCACGCACGGTCGCGATGACCATGTTGCGAGCTTCCCAGCCGACGATCTGCGCCGGCTGCTTCTCCCAGTCGTAGCTCGCGTTGAGGCTGATGCTGGTGGTCTGGATGTCCTTCTCGTCGATGCCCAGGCCGAGCAGCGCCTGCACCACCGCGTCCATCGACGCGGCGGCCTGCTGGGATGCGGCGGCGGCTTCCTTGGCCTGCTCGAAGACGCCGAGGCTGACGTCGGCGACATCGGGAACGGCGTTGACGCGGCCGATGCCGTTGACGCTGAGCGTCCGTAGGGTCTCATCGCCGTTGGTGGTCTGGGCCCTGGCCGGGGCCGCCGCAGCGCCGACGAGGGCGGTCGCCAGGAGCGTGACCGCGAGGCCGCCGGCAAGCCAGCCGAGCGCGGGTCGGGAGAGGGAAAGGGTGGTGCTGTTCACCGTGGTCGTTCCTCCGGGGTATCGGGGGTCGCAGAGGCGGTCGACGTCGTCGCTTGACGCCGACCCGCACCACCTAGACGTCGGTCGGTGGCGGCCGGTTCCCGGGCGGCTCTAGCCGATCTCGGCGTTGGGCTTGAGCGGGTAGACGACCTCGGTCATCCACCTCGCGGGGTCGGGCTCCGAGGCTGGGTCGCTGACGTAGATCTCGAAAGGACCGCCGTTGGGCTGCTGGGCGGGGTTGGCTTCGAGCCAGCGGCGCATGGCCGCATGGGTCGCGCCGAGCGTCTCATAGGTGCCCGTATGGACGGCGATGGCGGCCGGGCCCCCGGGCAGCTCGCCGGGCTTGACCTCGCCGGCCGGCTGGACGGGGGTCTTGACGATGACGCCGGCCTCGAAGTCGATGGTGTCGCCGAAGGTGTGGTAGCGCGCGAAGGGCTGGCTGGCGGGCTCGATGCCCTGTTCGCTCAGGACCGACATGACGGTCTGGAACATCCGGCCCATGGCCTCGGCGAGGCCGCTCTCGGGCACCTCATCGCGGATGACCGCGGTCTGGTGGCCAGCGAGCACTCGTAGCTCGATCTTCGACGAAGGTGCTCGTGGGTCAGGCATGGGGACACCTCGGCGCGTTGCAAGTGGCTCCATCGTGGCCGCAGCAGAGGCGGAACACAAGGCCGCCGATGGTCCTGTTGCTGGTTACGCGATCTGCCGTATGTGTCGCGGAGTATGTCCTCATGTGTCGCGGAGTATGTCCTCCGTGACTCGAGAGCGAAGTAGCCGTCGACGACCCAGTCCCTTCACCGCATATCTCACGCCACCTTGGGCATGGCGCTAGTGACGCGGGCCAAGCGCGTCTCAGGCGGAGCGTTCAGTGCGTCCCCCGAGGGAGTGTCCATCGTGTGACCCCCGCCGGCGCGTCCAGTACGTCGCCCGAGCGGGCGTCCAGTACGTCGCCCGAGCGGGCGTCCAGCGTGTTCCCGTCGGAGCGTCCAGCGTGATCCGGACGGGCGTCCTGTACGCCGCCGGCGGGAGTCGTGCGCGCGCACGCGACCGGGTCGTGAGGTTTGACTTGCCGCGGCAGACACCTCGTTCGAGGTGTCGGCCCCGACCGGTGCGGCCCGGGTGGAGTCGGCCCCTGACCGGTGCGGCCCGGGGGAGTCGGCCCTAGCCGATGCGACGGGCGTGGTAGTCGGCCAGGAACTCCTCCGAAGCCACGGGTCGGCGCGGGTCAGGGCTAGTGGTTCCGTCGGCGTTCAGGCGGTTCCAGGGACAGAAGTGGGGATGCGGGCAGTAGCCAAGCGGGAACCCGCTGCGCATGGCGTCGCTGATCCTGACAAGCTTCAAGAGCGCTGCTGACGAAGCCTTGCCCCGCTCGATGCGCGAGATGGTCGATTGCGAGACGCCCGACTGCCGTGCCAGCTCCACCTGGCTCAGGCCGGCATACAGTCGGCAGCGACGAAACTCGATTCCGAAGCGACGCAGCAGACCTTGGTCGTGCTCGCCCTCTGGGCGTTGGTACGGCATCGGACGATCGTGGAGCGAGGGCATTCTCGACGACGCATCGGCCGCTTCGTTCGCCCTTGCCGTGGGCATATTCCCTTGTCGACGCCAGATATGCCGTGAAGGGCATGGGTCACGGAGCACCCCTTACCTCGAGAGTCGCAAAGGGCATCGCCGGAGCTCGCTCTTCCCGCCGACCGATGGCCGCGTCGGTGGCTGCCGGTCAGCGATCCATCCGATAGTCTTCTCTGCCCAAGCCACGGTACGGATCACCAGGAGACAGGAGCGACTCGTGAGCACACGCCGAACCGCGATCGGGCTCGGGCTGTCGGCCGCTGTGGCGCTGAGCGGAGCGTCGACGCTGGCACTGAGCGGAGCGTCGACGCTGGCGCAGGCTGAGGACGCGAGCCCGGCACCTGCGCCGAGTGTCTCCCCGATCCCCGCCACGACCGATTCGGGCCGACCTGATCTCTATCTCGACATGCCCTACAACCTCGGAGGCTTCGAACCGGAGATCGCCATGACGCGCGGCGAGGAGCACATCGCCGACCTGGCCCCGGACGACCCCACTCGGAGGGCGCTCGAGCACCTCGTCGAGACCGTCGGCGCCGACATCGACGACATGGTCAGTGGCTACGCGCTCGTCTCCCAGGACGATTTCTTCTCGTTCGTCGTGGCCATCCGCGTAGACGGCATCGAGCCGGGTACGCTGCTGCCGGCCTACCTGCCCATCCTCGAAGGTGGCCTCCAGGACCCCTCGCGTGAGGAGCGTCAGCTCGGTGGTCGCGACGTCCTCGTCATCGACTCGCTCGGGGCAGAGGACGAGTATGTCGAGCTCTTCGTGTACGACGAGGGCGACACCGTCTGGATGCTGCAGGGCCCGACCGACGTCGTCGAGCTCGCGCTGGAGAACCTGCCCGACCCGATGGCCACGGACTGACCTCGACCGGGATGGCGGCGACGGGGCCGGACGTGAGGAGACGGGGCCCGACGTCAGGGGGAGGACGCCGGACCCCGTCTTCCGAAACGCAGATCGGCCGCCCGAGGCCGATGCATATGGTCTACGCGAGCGTCGTTCGTCGCGTCAGCTTCCCGAACTGGGCCGGGACCCACCACTTGAGGAAGTAGAGCCGACAGCCGAGGCAATAGCCGGTCGCCGCGAGGACGGCCTGCAGCGCCCCGACCGCGGCAGCGACGACCCAGCCGGCCGTCGCGAAGCCGAGGAGGAACAGGACGGTCGCGACGGTGAACCCGACGAAGCCGAGGGCTTGTGCGAAGCGCGGAGGGAGCTCGTGCTCCAGCTCGCTCGGCGGAGCGATGCGGAAGGCCTTGCGAACGACGACCCACGGCCGGCCGAGGATCGAGTAGCGCGTCCCGAAGAACGCGCTGATACCGAGAGCCAGGGCCAGGAACGGCACCACCATGGGGGCCCCCAGCAGCAGCCCGGCGCCGAGGATGGCGACCGACAGCGCCGCTCCGAAGCGATGTCCGCGCGGGTCGATCATGCGAGCGGCCTGCGGGTCGGTCTTGGGGGTCTGGGTTCCGGTGGTCGCGGTGGTCGCGGTCATCGGGGTGCTCCTCAGGTTCGGCCGGGCTTCCGGTTTCTGCGTTAGCACCACGGTAATGGCGCACCACTCGACTGTCCAATCGAATTGTGAGACCCTACTGAACGATTGAGACGTTCACTCGAGAAGGAGTTGCCATGGATGTCCCGCGCCTGGAAGCCTTCCTCGAGGTCGCTCGCCTGGGGTCGATGCGCGCGGCCGCCCGCTCGCTGCACCTTGGCCAGCCGGCACTCTCGGCCCGCATCGTCGCGCTCGAGGACGAGCTCGGCGCGAAGGTCTTCGAGCGCACCAAGCGTGGGGTCCACCTGACGCTCGCCGGGCGAGCACTGCGGCCCCACGCCGAGCGAGCCCTCGAGGCCATCGAGGCGGGGCGGTCGGCGGTGAGCCAGGTGGAAGTGGGTGATGACGGCGAGCTGGTGATCGCCGCGGCCTCGGCCATCAATGCCTCGGTCGTGCCCGAGCTTGTGGCGCGCTTCCGTCGTTACCACCCCGGCGTGCATCTCTACGTCCACACCGGCCACCCCGAGCGGATCGTGGAGCTGGTGGCCTTCGGCACCGCCCAGCTGGGCTTGCTGCGCGAGGCTGCTCCCTGGCGCGATCCGCGGCTCACCGTCACGCCGCTGTACGAGGAGTCGCTGATGCTGATGGCTCGGCCGGATCATCCCTTCGTGGCCGAGGGACCCATCCCGCTGTCGCGCCTGGCCGACGCCACGCTCGTGTCCTACGACCGTGGCTCGGACGACTACGAGACGACGCACTCGGTGCTGCGCGAAGCCGGCGTGACGCCCTATGGCGTCATCGAGGTCGACTCGGTCGATACCGCACGGCGGCTTGCCGAGCGCGGCCTGGGCGTCGCTTTCCTGCCTTCGACCTCGGCGGTGCCGGAGATCGAGGCGGGGCGATTGTCGACGGTGGGCGTGTCCGACCTGGCGCCGGTGACGCGGCGCGTGGTGGCCCTGGCGCGAGTCGAGGCCGCGACGTGGGCGCCCGTCGAGACGATGCGCAAGCTGCTCGCGGACGTGGCCACCTTCGTGCCCGGAGCGACCGCCCCCCGCTAACGACCACCGCCCGCTAACGACCTCCGCCCGCTGGGGCACCTCGCGCGGCCGAGTCGCTCAAGCTGGCGCGAAGGGCCGTCGACTACCCTGCGGGGGTGACCGATATCGAGCGCATCCTCGAGGGGCTGAACGACGAGCAGCGACGGGCGGTGGAGACGGCCACAGGGCCGGTCGCCATCATCGCCGGGGCCGGCAGCGGCAAGACACGCGTCGTCAGCCACCGCACCGCGTACGCGGTGGCCACCGGCGTGGTGGCCCAGGATCAGGTGCTGCTGGTGACCTTCACCGAGAAGGCTGCCGGCGAGATGGCCGCGCGCGTGCGCGGGCTGGGTCTTGGTCGCGTGATGGCGCGGACGTTCCACTCGGCCGCCCTCGCGCAGCTGCGCTACTTCTGGCCCTCGCGGCACGATGGGGCGGACCTGCCGGAGGTGCTGGCCGACAAGTGGCGCATCGTGGCCCCGCTCGCCCGCAACCTGCCAGGAGGCTATCGCTTCACGCCCGCCAAGGACCTCATGGACGAGATCGAGTGGGCCAAGAGCCGGCGCATCACGCCCGCCACGTACCTCGCGCGGGCCACGGGACGGACGCCGCCCACCACGCCGGACCTCTTCGTGCGCCTGTTCCGCGACTACGAGCGCGCCAAGCAGCGCCGGGGCCTCATCGACTTCGACGACATCCTGGGCCTCACCGTGGAGCTGCTCGAGGATGATGAGGAGGCCGCGCTCGCGGTGCGCTCGCGTTACTCGTGGTTCACCGTCGACGAGTACCAGGACACCACGCCGCTGCAGGCTCGGCTCCTCGAGCTGTGGCTGGGAGACCGACGCGACATCTGTGTCGTGGGTGACCAGGACCAGACCATCTACACGTTCGCCGGGGCCACGCCCGAGCACCTGATGGGGTTCGGGCGACGCTACCCGGATGCGGTGGTATTACCCCTGCTCACGAACTACCGTTCATCGCCGCAGGTGCTTGCCTTGGCTAATCACCTGCTGGGCTCGACCGGGTCGGCCAAGCGGCTCGTGGCCACGCAGGGGGAGGGCCCGGAGCCATCGGTCTCGGTCTACGGCTCCGCGGCGGAAGAGGAGGCCGCGATCGTGGCCCGCGTGAAGGCGCTCATCGGCGAGGGCGTCGCGGCCGACCAGATCGCGGTGCTCTTGCGGCTCAACGCCCAGACGGTCGGCTTCGAGGAGGCCCTGGCGCGCGAAGGCATCCCCTATCAGCTGCGGGGCAAGCGCTTCTTCGAGCGGCGCGAGGTGCGAGCGGCGGTCCGTGCGCTCGAGCGGGTGCCCGACGACGTCGAAGGCGAGGAGCTGCTGTCCGCGGTCCGTGCGGCCTGGGAGCGCCAGCTCGGCTTCGACCCCGACGACGAGCCGGAGGGGCGCGAGGGTCGCGAGCGGCACGCCACGCTCTCGACGCTGCTCACGATCGTGTCGCAGCTGGTGCTGTCGCCCGATGGCGCCGATCGGGACGATGTCGTGGCTTCGCTCGCGGAGCGAGCCCAACGGGAGCAGGCGGACGAGGCCGGGGGCGTGGAGCTGCTGACGCTCCATCGGGCGAAGGGGCTCGAGTGGGACGCGGTCCTCATCCCGGCGCTCGAAGAGGGCTCGCTGCCGGTCAGCCAGGCCGGGGACGACGAGGATGCCCTGGCCGAGGAGCGGCGCCTGCTGTACGTGGGCATCACCCGCGCGCGGCGGCACCTCGGGCTGTCCTGGGCTCGGCAGCGGCTATCCCCGAAGGGCAGCGCCCAGAACCGCAAGCCCTCGCGGTTCCTCTCGGCGCTGGGGGTGTCGGGGCCGGCCGTGACGCCGACCCTCGCGAGCCGGCCCGGGCCACGGGAACGCCAGCCCGCGGGCGCGGCACGAGCGCGCTTGAGTGCCGATGACGCGGTGCTCTTCGATGCCCTTCGGGCGTGGCGCCTGGAGACCGCGCGCGAGGAGAAGGTCTCGCCGTTCATCGTGGCCTACGACACGGTCATCGCCGAGATCGCGGAGCGGCGGCCACAAAACGAGTCGGAGCTGTTGTCGGTCGCCGGTATCGGACCCGGCAAGGTAGAGAAGTACGGCGAGGACATCCTCGCCATCGTCCGGGAAGGGAGTGACTGATGGGTTGGGAGATCGCGCACGAGTGTGACCCGCGGTACCACTGCTGCGTCCACGACGACTGCTGGCCCGAGGACGGCGACGAGTGCGTCCTGGAGGCCATGCCCAAGAAGGAGGCCAAGGCCTATCGCAAGGAGCTCGAGGCTCAAGCCGAGGCCGAGGAGGATGAAGAGGAGGACGAGGAGGCCGACGACGAAGAGGCGTGACGCCTGACCGCCGTTGACAGCTGGGGTTCGACCGACTGGTTGCAGGCGGCCGGCCGAGCCGGGGTGCCGATCTTCGAGGCCTAGAGGTTCGTCAGCGCCAGGACCACGGCGCCCGCGGCGATGACGAGCGGTATGACCACCGGGAGCGTGCGGCGCAGGATCTCGTTCTCGCGCCCCGCGAGCGCCACGATGGCGGCGGCGGCGATGAGGTTGTGCGGCGCGATGGCGTTGCCCAGCGCGGCTCCCAGGCCCTGCGCGCCGAGCATCGTGGCCACGTCCGCGCCGATGGCCTCGGCCGTTGCCACCTGGAGCTCGCTGAAGAGCACGTTCGAGGCCGTGGCCGAGCCGGTGACGAACGTGCCCAGGGCCCCCACCGACGGCGCCAGCAACGGCCAGGCCCCACCGAGCGCATCGGCTGCGCCGGCGGCGATGGCATCGACCATGCCCGCGTGCACCATCACCCGTGCGAGGCCGAGCATGGCCATGAGCGCGGCCCCCACGGGGATGAGCGTCCTGCCCGCACCGACGAGCGACTCCCGCAGCTGACCGCCCTTCGCGCGCTGCACGAGGGCTCCGAGCACGAACGAGACGAAGAGCATCGTGCCCGGGTGGTAGAAGGGCTGGAACGAACCGCTGAACGTGCCGTCGGCCGCTGTCCACGCGAGATCGATGCCCTGGAGGGCCTCCCGCAGCGGTGGCACCAGGCGCGTCACCAGCACCAGTGCGACGAGGATGAGGTAGGGCGCCATGGCCCGGGCCAGGCTCATGCCCGCAGCGCTACCAAGGTCGGTGATGTCGGCGGGATGGCCCCTGCTCCAGCGGCGGATGAGCACGATGACGACGGCGCCGCCGACGATGGCGCCAGCAAGGGTCGGCAGCTCCGGGCCGACGAACGTGGCGATGGCCAGGTAGGGCACGAGGAAGGCCACGGCGGTCCCCACGCCCAGCGCCATCCGGGTCGGCAGCGACTGCGGGGACTGGTCGGGGTAGGCGCGGGCGATGAGGATCGCCACGATGACCGGGATGACCCAGCCGACGACCGAGGCCTGCACGGCCATGGTCGAGGAGATCTCCAGCGGCTCCAGGCCGGAAGCGACGACCATGGGCACGACCGGGGCGCCGACCGCGCCGAAGGTGACCCCCAGGATGTGGCCGATCATGGCCGCGGTCACGGCCGCCACCGGGCCCATGCCGATGGCCACGAGGAAGGGCGCGGCGAGCGCGGCCGAGGTCCCGAAGCCGGCCGCGCCCTCGAGCAGCAGCGCGAAGAACCAGGCCACCACGAGCGCGGTCAGCCGAGGGTCGGACGAGAGCTCCGAGAGCCCGCTGCGCAGCGCGTCGACCGCGCCGGTCTCGGTCTGCAGGCGGTAGATGGCCA
>JBFLKP010000109.1:0-6970 GCA_040883225.1 Candidatus Limnocylindrales bacterium
AGGATCGACATGTCGACCACGACCGCAGCGGCTGCCGCAGTGCCCGGCGCGTTCGTGCCATGGAGGATCGACATGTCGACCACGACCGCAGCGGCTGGTGCCGGCGCAGAGGGTGGGTGGCGGCTGCGGGTCGCGTGAGCCGGTCGGTGGGCTACGCGGTCTGGCCGCGGACGAGGTCGCGGCCGGCGACCATGGCAGCCAGCTTGGGCTTCACGGCCCAGCGAGCCGTCTGGCTGAAGCCGCAGTCGGGCACGACCGAAAGCCGCGCCTCGGGCACCCCGGCCTCGAGCAGGCGGTCGAGCCGCCAGGCCACATCGTCGGCAGTCTCGAGGTAGTAGTTCTTGACGTCGATGACCCCAGCCGAGAGATGGCGCCCGGCGGCGGTGATGTCGGCGGCCACGTCCAGCTCGGCCATCTCACGATTGGCGAACTCGAGCACGAACTCGCTGACCTCGAAGGCGAGCGCCTGCTCCAGCACCGGCCGATAGAGCCGGCGCGAGAGAGGACGCCCGAAGAAGTTGCCGAAGCAGAGGTGGGCCGCCAGCGCCACGCGCCCCTGCACGCCCGCGGCAGCGTCGTTGAACAGCGCCGCGAACTCGTCGGAGGCCTCGGGGTGGATGGCCGGCGACGGCTCGTCGATCTGGATGTACGTGGCGCCGGCTCCGACGAGCCCCTCGAGCTCGGCGGCGAGGATGGGCACGAACGCGCGGGCGGCGGCGATGCGGTCGGGATAGACCTGGCCCTCGCCGTAGGTGAGCCGGCCCGAGAGCGTGAAGGGCCCGGGGACCGTGACCTTGATGGGTCGGTCGGTGCGGGTGCGCGCGTACTCGAACTCGGCCACCACGCCCAGGCCCTCGGGGGCCGCGATGGGCTCGAGCACCTCGAAGCGGTGCTGCTGATCGTGGCCCGCGGGTCCCAGCCGTCGAGCGGGCTCGAGCGCGCGCACGCCGGAGAGGTGGCGATAGAACTCGGCCGTGAAGAAGCCGACCCGGCGCATCTCGCCCTCGACCACGACATCGATCCCGGCGTCCTCCTGGTCGCGGAGGGCGATATCGACCGCATCGTCTCCGAGCTCGGCGATGTCCCGGGGGCCGAGCTCGCCTCGCTCGGCTGCCGCGACCGCCAGGTCCAGCCAGCCGGGGTGGGCATGCGAGCCCACGACCGACGTGGTCAGGGGGGTGGGCTGGTAGGGCTCGGCCATGATCGTCCTCCAGGGCGTTTCGGCAGCGTCGCCCCTACTCGCCGATGGGCAGGACCGACCAGCCGCCGTCGATGGTGATGGTCTGCCCGGTCACCGTGCGTGACTCGGGGGAGAGAAGGTACACCGCGGCCTCGGCCACGTCCTCGGCGGGCACGAACCCGTGGGCCAGCGGCTGCTTGCGACGGGAGAAGGCCTGCGTGGCGGCGTCGGCCTGGGCCCGCGCGGACATGCGTGAGATCGTCAGCGCCGGCGCGACCATGTTGACCCGGATGCCGTGCGGCGCGTAGTAGGCCGCGGTCGTGGTCGTGAGCGCGGCCACCGCACCCTTGGCCGTGGCGTAGGCGTGGGTGGGGAACAGCTCGGGCACCGGTCGCGTGGCCAGCACCGAGCCCATGTTCACGATGGCCCCCCGGGCCCCGTCGGCGTCGGGTTCCTGCGAGAGCATCGCCCGCAGCACCGGCGCGCTGGTGGTCACGTGCGTGGTGGCGTTCAGGCGCATCGTGGCCTCGTAGGCTTCGGTCGTGAGCTCGTGCAACGGGCCATCGCCCAGACGCCGCCCCGAGCCTCCGGCCACGTTGAAGAGCCCGTCGACGCGTCCCAGCGCCGAGATCGCGCTCTCGAGCGCTTCGAGCGCGCGGTCGACGTCGGTGAGGTCGGCGGTGTAGGCGTGGGCCCTGCCGCCGGCCGCCTCGAGCTCTGACGCGAGGCTCTCGCAGGAGGCCGCCGTGCGCGAGACGACCGCCACGCTCGCACCCTCGGCCACGAACCGCCGGGCCGAGGCGGCGGCGATGCCGGTGGCCCCGGTGACGATGATGCCCCGTCCTTCGAGTCGTCCCATGTGCTACCTCGGTGTGCTCGTCACGACGACATCATCCTCCAGCGCCGCGACCATCAACGGGTCGAGCGAGGCGGCACTCTTGGTCAGGGCATTGGCCGAACCCGCGGCCACGCCCCGCGTCAGGGCCGTGGGCAGGTCCGCACCGTCCATCAGCGCCAGCGAGAGCGCTGCGTTGAAGCTGTCGCCGGAGCCCACGGGGTTGAGGGCCTCGATGGCCGGCACACTCAGGCGCCAGATCGTGTCGGCGTCTGCCGCAGCCACCTCCTCGCCACCGTCGGTCACGACCGCCAGGCGCGCGCCGCGATCGACGAGGGCCACGGCGGCTTCGACCGCGGAGGCCTCGTCGCCCACGATCTGCGACTCGACCGCCTCGACCCGGCCGATCTTGACGATGTCGGGGCCGGCCTCGAGCGCGGCCACCAGTCCGGGCCCCGAAACGTCGACGAGCAGGGGGACCCGCGCCCGCCTGGCCGCTTCCACGATCTCGCCGTGGCGTCGGGCGGGCAGGCCCGAGGGGATGGAGCCCGCCACCACGGCGCGGGCGCAGGCCGGCAGCAGACGCTCTTCGAGCAGGCGCAGGAAGGCGTCGTACTCGTCGGGCGTGGCCGGCGTGGCGCGCTCGTACACCAGCACCGACTCGCCGCCCGCGTCGACGGTCACGTAGGCCGTGCGGGCCTCGGCCCGGGCGAACGACCAGTGCGGCTCCAGGCCCTCTGCCGAGAGCGCCTCCACGATCCAGCGCCCGGCGTGGCCGCCGGCGATGCCCGTGGTCACGGCACGCCCGCCGAGGGCGACCGCCGCGCGCGCGGCGTTGACTCCCTTGCCGCCGGGCAGCACGAACATCTCGAGCGGCCGCAGGACCTCGTCATGGGCGAGGCGCTCGACGTGGGCCGTGCGGTCGATGGCCGGTGCCGGTGTGATGCACAGCAGGGCCGGTCGCGTATCCCTCTTCACCGTCTCAGCCGCCGCGGTCAGGTCAGAGGCCGGTGCCGAACTGGCGATCGCCCGCGTCACCGAGCCCGGGCTGGATGTAGCCCTTCTCGTTGAGCTGCCGGTCGAGCGCGGCGCAGTAGATGTCCACGTCCGGATGGGCCTCGTTGACCGCGGCCACGCCCTCGGGCGCAGCGATGAGGTTGACCAGCTTGATGCGCTTGGCGCCCCACTCCTTGAGCACCTCGATGGCGGCTGTGGCCGAGCCGCCGGTCGCGAGCATGGGGTCGAGGATGAGGCAGGTGTCGACGGTGGTCTGGTCGGGCAGCTTGTTGTAGTACTCCACCGGCCGCAGCGTGCGCTCGTCCCGGAAGAGCCCAAGGTGCCACACCTGCGACTCGGGGAAGAGCTCGAGGAAGGCATCGACCATGCCCAGGCCTGCTCTCAGGATGGGCACCAGGCCGACGCGCTCGGCCAGCTCATGGCCCGTGGTCACCTCCAGGGGCGTGCGCACCTCGATCTCGTTGAGCGGCGTGTCGGCGAGGGCCTCATAGCCCACCAGCCAGCTGATCTCGCGGACCAGCTCACGGAACTTCTTGGGATCGGTCCGCTCATCGCGCAGGAGCGCCAGCTTGTGTAGTACCGCGGGATGCCTGGAGAGGAAGAGGTTGGACTGGTCGGGCACGGGCCGCCTCCGGCTGCGTTCAGGATGGCGAGTCCTGATTCTAGGGCCCCCGCCCATCACCGGTCGGTCGCCTCCGCGATACCATCGGGACGTGCCTGAACGACCGTCCCCGCCTGCCGTCCCCCGCGAGGGCGGTGGCTCTCCCGACCCGCCCAGGGCGTCCGCGGCGGACGCCCCCCGTCCACGCGTGCGCAGATCGAGGACGCGCAAAGGCTCCCCGCCGCCGGTGCTGGTGGAGGTCCGCCGTGGCGAGACCGTGGAGAGCCGGCACCGTGGGCACATCGTGCAGGTCGATGCGACGGGCAGGATCTCCCGCTCGGTCGGCGCGCCCAGCACGGACGTCATGCTGCGCTCGACGGTCAAGCCGCTGGGCGTCGTCGCGCTCATCGAATCGGGGGCCGCTGACGACCTCAAGTTGACCGAGCCCGAGCTGGCCATCATGTGTGCCTCGCACACGGGCGAGGACAAGCACGTGCGCACGCTGCAGGCCATCTTCCGGCGCGCCAGCGTGACCCAGGCCCTGCTCCGCTGTGGCACCGAGGGCGCTCCCGTCGACGAGCGCACCGCCACCCGCCTCGCACGTGATGGCGAGACTCCCGGTGCCATCCGGCACGGCTGCTCGGGCTTCCACGCGGCCTCCATCCTCATGAGCGCCTACGCCGGATGGTCGCTCGACGACTATGCCGACCCCGGACACCGCAGCCAGGTCGCGGTGCGTGAGACGGTGGCGCGGCTGCTGGGCCGCGACCTCGAGACCCTGATCATGGCCACCGACAACTGTGGTCTGTTGACGTACCAGGTCACCCTGCTGGAGATGGCCCGGGCCTATCTCATGCTCGCGCATCCTCGAGGCCCATCGGTGACGGGCGAGGCGGCGCGGTCGGCACCGGCGCTCGAGCGGGTGCGCGACGCGATGACGTCACAGCCGGAGATGGTCGGTGGCACGTACGACAACCTCGATACCGAGCTCATGAAGCGGCGACCCGGTCGGCTCGTGGCCAAGGCCGGCGCGGACGGCATGCGAGCCATCGGCCTGGTGGCGTCGAACGGGGCCGAGGCGGGCGGCATCGCCATCAAGATCGAGGACGGCGACCAGTCTCGTCGGGCCACCAAGGCCACGAGCGTCGAGGTCCTTGCTCAGCTCGGTCTGCTCGATGAGCGGGACCTGCGGATCCTGGCCGGCTACCACCACCCGACCGTCTTTGCACCATCCGGTGACGAGGCTGCCAGCGCGGTCCCGAGCTTCGCGCTCGTGGGGCCGGCCACAGAAGGCTAGCGAGGCTAACGAGCAACCACGATGGCCCGCGTCACGCCGACCTTCGATCCCTATCGCGTGCTCGGTCTCCTGCGTGGAGCCACGCCTGCCGAGATCAAGGCCGCCCATCGACGCCTGGCCAAGCGCTATCACCCAGACGGTTCCAAGGGCAACGAGATCCGCTTCCTGGCCATCCAGGAGGCCTATCAGCTGCTCTCCGATCCGGCCCGCCGGCGCGAGTGGGACCGGGCACACGCACCCGGTCCCGTGCGTGCGGGCGGCCGAACGCGCACCACCGGCGCCGATCCAGCCACGAGGGGGCCCGACCCTCGACCCGGCGCCACACGGGTGCGCCGCCGCCGCCGCACCACCACACCGCGCCGCCGCACCTGGTCCGCTGAGCACGTGCCCTGGTGGCAGGACTTCCGGCCGGGAGCCCGGACCCCTCCGACCACGGCTGCGGGCGGGCCGCTGCCCGAGGACGACCGGCCCAACGACTTCGATGTCTTCGACCGCTCCAGCGGCGCGGCCTGGTCGGCTGCGGCTCGGCGGCACTTCCGGCGCGGGACCGATGACCTTCCCTCGCGCGGCGTGTGGCGCTACCGTGGGACCCAGGTCGTGACCGGCGCAGAGGCGCGCAAGATCGCCGACGAGGAAGAGGAGAAACGCACACCATGACGACCCGGTGCCGCATCGCGCCCAGCCCCACGGGGCCGTTGCACGTCGGCACGGCCCGCACGGCGTTGTTCAACTACCTCTTCGCGCGGCAGACCGGTGGCACCTTCGTGCTCCGGCTGGAGGACACCGACCGGGCGCGCTCGAGCGAGGAGTACGAGCGAGACATCCTCGATGGTCTGCACTGGCTGGGCCTCGACTGGGACGAGGGCCCCGAGGTCGGCGGCCGGCCGGCCAGCGGCGGCTACGGACCGTATCGCCAGTCCGAGCGCGGCCCGCGCTACGCGGCGGCCATCGAGCGCCTGCTGGCCGAGGACAAGGCCTACCCCTGCTACTGCACGGCCGAGGAGCGCGCGGCGGACAAGGAAGCGAGCCCCGGACTCTCGGGCTACAGCGGCCGCTGCGCCGACCTGACCCCGGCCGAGCGCGAGGCCAGGCGATCGGAGGGGCGGGAGTCGGTCACCCGGTTCCGCATCGGCGAGGGCGTGGTCGAGTTCGACGACCTCGTCCGCGGGCACGTCAGCATCGACACCGCCCAGCTCGGTGGCGACCTCGTCATCGCCCGCTCGGACGGCAGCCCGCTGTACCACTTCGTGGTCGTGGTCGACGACGTGGCCATGGGCATCACCCACGTCATCCGCGGAGAGGATCACCTCTCCAACACGCCCAAGCACGTGCTCCTCTTCCGGGCGCTGGGAGCCGAGCCGCCGGTCTTCGCCCACCTGCCGCTGATCCTCAACCCCGACCGTTCCAAGATGTCCAAGCGCAAGAGCCAGACGGCCATCGCCGACTATCGTGAGCAAGGCTATGTACCGGAGGCCATCGTCAACCACCTCGCGCTCCTGGGCTGGAGCAGCGGCGATGACGAGGACCTCTTCAGCCTCGTGGATCTCGAAGCACGTTTCGACCTCGCCCGGGTCCAGCCATCGGGCGCCGTGTTCGACGCCGAGCGTCTCGAGTGGCTCGACGGCCAGTGGATCCGCCGGCTGCCCCAGGACGAGCTCATCGAGCGCGCGTTGCCCTTCCTCGACCGTGCGGTCGTGGCTGCGGAGGACGAGGGACACCGGGTCCGCCGGCCGACGGCCGAGACCCTCGTGCCGTTGCTGCCCATGGTCATCGAGCGCCTGCCGCGCCTCGACGCCATCGGCCCCATGCTCGACTTCATCTTCATCGAGGACATCGCCGTGGACCCGGCCATCCTCGTGCCCAGGCGCTGGGACGCCGCCACGGCCGCGACCGGCCTGACCGAGGCCGCCCGCGTGGTCGAGCAGCTGGGGCCGGTCAGCTTCGAGGCCGACGAGCTGGAGCCGCCGCTGCGGGCGCTGTGCGAGGAGCGCGGCTGGAAGGTGGGCGACCTGTTCATGGCCATCCGCGTGGG
Source organism: Candidatus Limnocylindrales bacterium (assembly GCA_040883225.1). Taxonomy (GTDB): domain Bacteria; phylum Chloroflexota; class Limnocylindria; order Limnocylindrales; family CSP1-4; genus JAFMJV01. Next base: position 6,963 of record JBFLKP010000109.1, read on the forward strand.
GCTCACCG
>JBFLKP010000110.1:0-2937 GCA_040883225.1 Candidatus Limnocylindrales bacterium
CCGGTGGACGCCGAAGGCGCCTTCGTGGCGGAGGAGATCCTCCCCACCGGGTTACACACGGTCGAGGTTGCGGTGCTCGACGAGGCCGGCAACGGTGAGCTGTTTCTGCGCGATCTCGAGGTGGAGAGCAGCGACTGGTTCTACGTCGGCGTGGCCGACTTGACCCTATCGAACACCACTTCGAGCGATCGTGCAGACCTGCTGGCCGGGGAGAACGCACCCTACCCCCTGGATTCATCGGCCGACGGCCGGCTGGCGTTCTACGTGCATGGCAAGTTCGACGAGAACACCAGGCTGGTGGCGAGCGCCGACACGCGCGAGGCGCCTGTCAGTGACCTTTTCAGCAACTTCATGGACAAGTCGCCCGAGGCGCTGTTCCGCCGTATCGACTCCGACTATTACTACCCGACGTTCGGTGACGACGGCACCGTCGAGGAAATGGCGCCGACCATGGGCAAGTTCTACGTCAAGCTGAGCCGTTACGACAATCATGCGCTGTGGGGCAACTTCAGCGTCGGCTACATGAACAACGAACTGGCACAGGTGGACCGTGGCCTCTATGGCGGCAACCTCCACTACCAGTCAGCGGAGACCACCGGCTTCGGCGAGCAGCGCATGGTTCTGGACGCCTTCGCGGCTGAGCCGGGTACGGTCCCCGGGCGCGACGAGTTCCTCGGTACCGGCGGATCTCTCTACTTCATGCGTCGGCAGGACCTCCTCGCCGGCTCCGAACGGGTGCGCGTGGAAGTGCGTGACAAGGACTCGGGGCTGGTCACCGCCGTGTTGAACCTGCAACCCGGTTCTGACTACGACATCGACTACCTGCAGGGGCGCATCCTGCTTTCCGAGCCGCTGTCCTCGACCGTGGACGACCGCTTGCTGGTGCGTACCGGCGGTCTCAGCGGCGACGAGGCCTGGCTGGTGGTGCGCTATGAGTACACCCCGGGCTTCGAGGACCTCGATGCCCTCGCGCTCGGCGGCCAGGGTCACTACTGGTTCAACGATGCCGTCAAGCTGGGTTTCACCAGCAGCAGCAGCGACAACGGTGACAGCGACAGCAGCCTGCATGCGGCGGACCTCACGCTGCGCAAGAGCACCGATACCTGGATCAAGCTGCAGGCGGCCCGGAGTGACGGCCTGGGAGCGACGACGCTGCGCTCGAGCGATGGCGGGTTCGACTTTGCCGGCGCCGACGACTGGACGCTCGAAGGTGAAGACGCCGGCGCCTACCGGGCAGACCTGAGTGTCGGCCTGGGCGATTTCTTCGCCGCCGGCCGGGGTCGGGCGACCTTATACGCGCAAAACCTGGACGGCGGCTACTCGGCGCCCGGACAGAGCGCACTGAGCGACACGCAGCAGTTCGGCGGTACGCTGGAGCTGCCCGTCACCGAGCGCATTGCGGTGAGCGCCAAGGTGGATCAGCGCGACCAGGAGGATGCCCTGGAGACGTCGGCACAGGAGCTCAACGTGGGCTTCAAGGCCGACGCGCACTGGAGCGTCAGCGCGGGTGTGCGACGCGATTCCCGCACGGACCGCGCGCCGGTGGTGGCGGCGACACAGGAGGAGGGGGACCGCACCGACGCCGTTGTCCAGGTCGGTTACGACTCCGGAGGCCAATGGCGCAGCTACGGTTTCGTCCAGGACACGGTGTCCAGCAGCGGCAGTCGCGAGGACAACAGTCGCGTCGGAATCGGTGGCGCCTGGCGGTTCAGCGAGCGGCTCGCGGTCGACGGCGAGGTGTCCGACGGTGACCTCGGCACGGGCGCCAGGCTGGGCACAAACTACCTATACTCCGAGCGCACGAGCCTGTACCTGAATTATTCGTTGCAGAATGAGCGCGCCGACGATGGCCTGCGCCAGCGCCGCGGCAACCTGGTGTCAGGCGCCCGCTCGCGCCTCTCCGACACCACCAGCGTCTATCTCGAGGAACGCTACCAGCACAGCGACACGACCGCGGGGTTGACCCACGCCACCGGCATCAGCCTGGCGCCGGGCGAGCGCTGGACACTCGGCGCCAACGCCGACGTCGGCACCCTCCGCGATCGCGACACCGCGGCCGAGACCAAGCGGCTGGCCGGCGGTGTTCGGGCAGGCTACGTGTTCGAGAAGCTGCAGTTGTCGAGTGGCGTCGAATACCGCAATGACGACATCCAGCAGGCCGACGGTGCGGTGGTGGAACGGACCACCTGGTTGTTCCGCAATAATCTCAGCTACCAGGTCTCGCCGGACTGGCGGCTCATCGGCCGGTTGAACCATGCCGACAGCGAGAGCTCGGCTGGCGCCTTCTACGACGGCGGTTATACGGAGGCGGTGATTGGCTACGCCTTCCGGCCCGTGCGGCACGATCGACTCAATGCCCTGGCCAAGTACACCTATTTCTACAACGTGCCCACCACCGAGCAGGTGACGGCGCAGAGCAGCGCGGCACAGTTCGTGCAGAAGAGCCACATCGGGGCGCTCGACGTGAGCTACGATCTGACCGCGAAATGGACCCTCGGCGCCAAGTATGCCTACCGTCTCGGCCAGGTGAGCCTGGAGCGGGAGAATCCGGAGTTCTTCGAAAACAGCGCCCACCTGGTGGTGCTGCGGGCGGACTGGCACATCGGCCAGGGCTGGGAGGCGCTGCTGGAAGGGCGTGTGCTCGACATGCCGGATCTCGACGAGCGGCGCAGCGGCGCGCTGGTCGGGCTTTACCGGTGGCTCGGGCGCAACGTCAAGCTCGGCATCGGCTACAACTTCACGGAGTTCTCCGACGACTTGACCGACTTGAACTACAACCAGCGGGGCGCGTTCATCAATATCGTCGGCGTGATGTAACCGGCGCCCCGGGCCTTATTGGCCGAACACCCAGCGCAGGACCGTGTCCTGCACCGCCTCACCGACGCCGCGATGCGCGTCCCTGGCATTCAGTATCACCACCACCGCATAGCGTTGGCC
>JBFLKP010000111.1:0-2690 GCA_040883225.1 Candidatus Limnocylindrales bacterium
TCACGGACGAGCTCGGCCCGATCGCGACCGTTGGGCAGCTCATCGCCCCACAGCTCGCGCGCGACCCGGCGGGTGCCGGTGGCCATGCCGCTGCGCTCCATGTACTTGACCGTGGGCCGCAGGGAGACGACCACCATCGAGCCCGGCGGCTCGGGATGGACCTTCGAGACGAACGGCTGGTCGATCCAGCCGCCCGCCATCTGGAGTCGGAAGGGAAGGCGCCCGATCGCCTGCTGGAGGCTGGCAGGTGTCGGTGGGACCGTCGTCGACACCGCCACGGTCCTAGCCCGTGACGACGCGCTTGCCGGCCTTGCGATCGGCGAACTGCTCGGCGATCCAGGCGTAGGTCTCGGCCATGCCGTCCTTCAGCGGGGTGTTGGGCTCCCAGCCGAGGACCTGCTGGATGAAGGTGTTGTCGCTGTTGCGACCGGCCACACCCTTGGGCGCGTCGAGGTTGTACTCGCGCTCGAGCTTGACGCCGGCGATCTCCTCGACGATGTCGACGAGCTGGTTGATCGAGACCATCTCGCTGGAGCCCAGGTTGATGGGCGTGGCGATGAGCTCGTCGGTGTGCATGATGAGGTCGATGCCGTGGAGGCAGTCGTCGATGTAGCAGAAGGAACGCGTCTGCTCGCCGTTGCCCCAGATCTCGATCTTCAGCTCGCCGCTGTCCTGGGCCTCGAGGACCTTGCGGCACATGGCCGCGGGCGCCTTCTCGCGTCCACCGAACCAGGTTCCGTTGGGGCCGTAGATGTTGTGGAAGCGGGCGATGTGCGTCTCCAGCTGGCGCTCGGCCCAGTACTCCTGGCAGAACATCTCGCTGACGAGCTTCTCCCATCCGTAGCCACGCTCGGCCATGGCCGGGTAGGCGTCCGACTCCTTGAGCGCGATGACCTGGTTGGTCTTCTGCAGATCGGTGTTGTAGACACACGCGCTGGAGCTGAAGAAGTAGCGCTCCACGCCGGCGCGGTACGAGGCCTCGGTGAGGTGCGTGTTGACGAGGATCGAGCGCAGGCATTCGACACGGAAGTTCTCGATGAAGCCCATGCCGCCCATGTCGGCCGCGAGGTTGTAGACCTCCCTGGCGCCCCTGACGGCCTCGATGGCGTTCTCCTCGACCGAGAGGTCGGCCGAGACGGACTCCACGCCGGGCACGCGCAGGTACCAGTCGGGCAGCGGCTTGCGGTCGATGGCGCGGATGTTGGTGTAGCCCTGTTCCGCGAAGTAGCGCGTCAGCGAGCCGCCGATGAAGCCGCCGGCTCCGGCGATGACGATGAGGTCATCCTTGTTCATGCCCCGCTGGACGTCGGTCCCGGGGATCGTGTCGTTGAAGGCCTGGGCCATGGGTGGGACTACCTCGTACTATCGCCTGCTGGACGTGCTCGGTGCCCGCAACCATACCGCGGGCCGAGGTTTCGGTTCGCTGGTTGATAACGTTACCAGACGCTCGATCCGCAAGCAAGTCGGTCACTGTTGACGGGGCGCAACGGGTAGTGCGGCCGTCAGCCCGGGAAGGCACCGCCCGCAGAGGGCAGGACGCTGAGCAGCTGGAGCGGCATCGAGCCCGTATTGCGGAGAGCATGGGCACCGCGCTCACCCGGCGGGCACGAGAGGATGCCACCTGGCTCGAGCACCAGGTCGCGCCCGTCGCCGGTGCTGGCGATGCCCGTGCCGGTGACGACGTAGAGCAGCTCGTGCGCCGCGTGGCGCTGGGATGCCAGCTCGGCCGGAACGGCGAGGAGCTCGGCGAACAGCTCGGCGCCGGCGACGCGATCGTCGATGATGCGGCCGGTCAGGAGGCCCTCGCCCCGGTGCGACGAGGGCACCGCGCGGACATCCCCCGGAGCGACGTAGACCGAGCGCGGCCCGGCGCCGGGGTCGATGGCCACATCGAAGGGACTGCGATCGGGCGTGGCGCCCCCGGGTGAGGGATAGACGCAGAGCAGCGTGAGCGGGAGCGGGCCGGTGTTGCGGAAGCCGTGCGCGCCGGCCGGACCGGCGGGGCTGAGCACCGTGCCACCCGGCGCGATGGGGACCTCGCCGCCATCGGCGTCCAGCGCGAGGCCCGTTCCGCTGAGCACGAACTGGAACTCCATCATCGAGTGGTAGTGCAGCGGGATGTCGCCGCCGATGGCGACCATCACGCCGAAGAGGCCGGCGCCAGGCGTGCTTCGATCGCAGACGATGCTGATGGGCGCGTTGGGGTAGTCCTCGGGGCCCTCGATGCCCTCGGTGGGTCGTCGGTAGAGCACGACGGGGTCCTGCTGTGGCAGCTCGCTCATGGGGGCGTCCTCCAACGCGTCGGGGCGCCAAGGCTACGGTCTCGGCCGCGCCACGTCGAGCCGCGGCGCCTACCATCGGCTGATGAGCGACCCCTTCATCGAGCGGCTCGACGCGACCACCATCGAGTACGAGATCATCCCCTGCGATCCCGAGCTGGCCGACACGGCCGCCTTCTGCGAGCACTACGGCTATGCCCGAGAAGACTCGGCCAACACGATCGTGGTCGTGGGCAAGGCCGACCCGCCGCTGTTCGCAGCGTGCGTCGTGCTGGCCACCACCCGGCTGGACGTCAACCGGGCCGTGCGCCGGCGGCTGGGCACGCGCAAGGCCTCCTTCGCAGGCCCCGACCAGACGCGCGCCCTGACGGGCATGGCCATCGGGGGCGTCACGCCGGTGGGCCTGCCCCA
>JBFLKP010000015.1:0-14789 GCA_040883225.1 Candidatus Limnocylindrales bacterium
GAGTCCTGGTTCGTCGTGCGCAACACGCCCGGCGTGACCAGTTTCGTGGGCGGTGGCAACATCCCCGGCTCGCGCAACGAGCCGGTGCCCCTCGAGGAGCACGAGGTCAAGCAGATCCTCCGGCAGATGGGCGTCGAGACGCCCAAGTACCGCGTGGCCTTCACCAAGGGCCAGTCCGTGCGCGTCACCGACGGTCCCTTCGCCGAGTTCATCGGCACCGTGGACGAGGTCAACCCCGAGCGCAACAAGCTCAAGGTCCTGGTCAGCATCTTCGGACGTGAGACGCCCGTGGAGCTGGACTTCCTGCAGGTCGAGAAGCTCTAGCCCGACCAGCTCCGCCCTTCCAACGAGGTAGAACGAGACGAACCGATGGCCAAGAAGATCCGCACCGTCCTGACCCTGCAGCTGCCTGCGGGCAAGGCCACCCCGGCCCCGCCCGTCGGTACAGCCCTGGGTCCCCACGGCATCAACATCGTCGAGTTCACCAAGTCCTACAACGAGCGGACCGCGGCCCAGAGCGGGCAGATCATCCCCGCCAGGATCACCATCTTCGAGGACCGCAGCTTTACCTTCATCCTCAAGACCCCGCCCGCGGCGGACCTGCTGCGCAAGGCGGCGGGTATCGAGAAGGGCTCCGGCGCGGTCGGCCGCGAGGAGTCGGTCGGCAGCGTGACCCAGGCGCAGCTGCTCGAGATCGCCGAGATCAAGAAGAGCGACCTCAATGCCGACGACCCCCAGATGGCCGCCCGCATCATCGCCGGCACGGCCCGCTCGATGGGTATCGAGGTCGTCGACTAGGCAAGACACGCACCCGTCCGCCGGCCGGAGCGGAGCGGGTCCTCGCGGCCATGCCGCGCCGGCACGTCCACCCCGCGTACCAGGGGGAGGCCACCAGGCCGCCAGCGAAAGGAACCAGCCACATGGGCAAGCACGGAAAGCGATATCAGGACGCAGCCTCGCTCGTGGAGCACGGCAAGAGCTATGAGCCGATGGAGGCCATGGACCTGCTGAAGCAGACCTCCACGACCAAGTTCGACGGCTCCGTCGAGGCGCACATCCGCCTCGGCGTCGATCCGCGACACGCCGACCAGATGGTGCGTGGCACCGTCTCCCTGCCGCACGGCAGCGGCAAGGTCGTGCGCGTGGCCGTCTTCGCGCAGGGCGACAAGGCTGCCGAGGCCACCGCGGCCGGCGCTGACGTCGTGGGTGCTGATGACCTGGCCGAGAAGATCGAGGGCGGCTGGCTCGAGTTCGACGTGGCCGTGGCCACGCCCGACATGATGGGTCGCGTGGGCAAGCTCGGCCGCATCCTCGGCCGCAAGGGCCTCATGCCCAACCCCAAGGCCGGCACCGTGACGTTCGACCTCGAGCGTGTGATCGGCGAGCTCAAGGGCGGCCGCATCGAGTTCAAGGTCGACAAGGGCGGCATCATCCACGTGCCCTTCGGCCGCTCCAGCTTCGAGGTCGACCAGCTGGCCGACAACCTCGCCGCCCTCACCGACGCGATCAACCGCGCCCGGCCCCAGGGAACCAAGGGTCAATACTTCAGGAGCCTCACCGTCGCCTCCACGATGGGCCCCGGCATCCGCGTCGATGTCCCGGGTCTCCTCGCCCGCGCGGCCTAGGGGATCACCTTCGGCGGGTGCCGGCCGCCAGACCACAGCGTTGACGGGACGCTTCCCGTCGAAACGAAGATCGTTCCGCCAGAGACAGCGATGCGTCCGAGGTCAGTCCGCTGACCGCGCCGCCGACCCTCGTGGGTCGGCCGGACCGGACCGAATCCGTCGACCGGATCACCCGCGAGGGTGGGGACGCCGACAGGCACGCCAAGGCAGGTGTCGATACCGGACCTCCCGGTTCGGGTGCTGCACGTCGCAGCGACCGATGCTCCTGTGCGGGACTCACAGGGGCGGTCGCGCCAGCGGCCCCCACAGAACCAAGGAAAGGAGGTCACATGCCGACAGAAGCCAAGCAGGCCGCCGTGGCAGAGCTCGTCGAGCTCTTCAGGGCGACGGACACCGCGATCGTCTCCGATCATCGGGGTCTGAGCGTGGCTGACCTGCTCAAGGTGCGCCGAGAGCTGCGCGACAAGGGCATCCAGTATCGGGTCATCAAGAACCGCCTGGCCAAGATCGCGGCCGAACAGGCCGACCGCTCCGAGCTCGTTCCATTGCTCACCGGTCCCAGCGCCATCGCCATCGGCGGGGCCGATGAGTCGACCCTGGCCAAGGGCCTGCTCGATGCGACCAAGCCGTTCGATGTCGAGATCCGAGGCGCCGCCCTCAACGGCCAGACCGTCGACGTCGCGGCCGTGAAGGCGCTTGCCGCCCTGCCCGGCCGTGAGCAGCTGCTGGCCGAGCTGGCCGGCGGCATGGCCGCACCGATGAGCGCGATGGCCAGCCTGCTGGCCGCGCCGTTGCGCGACTTCGCCTACGGCCTGGCTGCGCTGCACGAGCAGCGCGAGGCGGCGGGGTCCGCCTAGCACTCTCCCACCCGAACGATCGACGAAGAGACAACAACGGAAGGAACCATCAACTCATGGCAACCAAGCTTTCCCAGGACGACATCCTCGAAGCCATCGGCAACATGTCCGTGATCGAGCTCTCCGAGCTGAAGAAGGCCTTCGAGGAGCGCTTCGACGTGACCGCCGCCGCTCCGGCCGCCGCCGTGGCCGCCGCCCCGGCAGGCGGCGAGGTCGCTGCCGAGGCCGCTGCCGAGCAGACAGAGTTCGAGGTCGTGCTCACCGAGGTCGGCCCCAACAAGATCCCCGTCATCAAGGTCGTGCGCGAGCTGACCGGTCTCGGCCTGAAGGAGGCCAAGGACCTCGTCGACGCGGCACCCAAGGCCGTCAAGGAGGGCGTGGACAAGGACGAGGCCGAGAAGATCAAGGCTTCGCTCGAGGAGCAGGGCGCCAAGGTCGACATCAAGTAGTCACCGGCGCAGCTCGGCGATGGGGGAGGCCTGCGGGCCTCCCCCACTCGTCATCTCGACCGTTGTTGACGGGTCGCCGCCGAGGCGATACCATACACGGTCGGTGAGCGCGGCTTTTCTCTTTTCAACGACCCATGTGGTCGGATTCCCGTGCCTTGATCGCCTCTCCCTGAGGCCAGGAGTGCCCCATGACCGTGTCTGAAGTCGATCGTCGGCGTGCGCCCAACTCGCTTGAGCGTGAACGATATTCTCGGATCCCTGAGGTCCTGCCCATCCCCGATCTGATCGAGCTTCAGCGCACCTCCTACGACTGGTTCGTGGAGCGTGGCCTGCGCGACCTCCTCGACGAGATCAGCCCCATCCAGGACTTCACCGGCAAGTCCATGGAGCTGCACTTCAACGACTACGAGTTCGGCGACCCCAAGTACGACCAGCTCGAGTGCCGCGCGCGCGACCTGACCTTCAGCCGCCCGCTGTACGTCGATGTCGAGCTCGTCATCCACGAGACCGGCGAGCACATCCAGCAGCGCGTGTACATGGGCGACTTCCCGTCCATGACCGAGCGTGGCACGTTCATCATCAACGGCGCCGAGCGCGTCGTCGTGAGCCAGCTCGTGCGCAGCCCCGGTGTCTACTACACCTCCACGGAGGACGCCAACACCGGTCGCCAGCTGTTCAGCGCCAAGGTCATCCCCAACCGTGGTGCCTGGCTCGAGTTCGAGACCGCGGCCAAGAACGTGCTCTACGTCAAGGTCGACCGCAAGCGCAAGCTGGAGGCCACCAAGCTTCTGCGCGCCGTGGGTTACGAGACCAACGAGGAGATCGTCGATCTCTTCAAGCGAGTCGATACCGGCGAGACGAGCTTCGTCAGCGAGACCCTCGAGAAGGACACCACGACCACGCGCATGGAGGCGCTGATCGAGGTCTACAAGAAGCTGCGCCCCGGCGATCCGCCCACGGGCGACAACGCGGAGAAGCTGGTCGAGAGCCTCTTCTTCAACTTCCGCCGCTACGACCTCGGTCGCGTCGGCCGCTACAAGTTCAACAAGAAGCTGGGGCCGGTCGCGGACCGCATGGGCGTCAAGCTGCCAGAGGTCGAGCGCACCATCACCAAGGAAGACATCGCGGTCATCGTCGGCCACCTCATCGAGCTGGACAACGGCCTCGGCTCGGCCGACGACATCGACCACCTCGGCAACCGTCGCATCCGCGCCAACGGCGAGCTCATCCAGAACGCCTTCCGCGTGGGCCTGCTGCGCATGGAGCGCGTGGTCAAGGAGCGCATGACCATCCAGGAGCCGGAGAAGGCCACGCCCAACGTGCTCGTCAACATCCGCCCGGTGGTGGCGGCGATGAAGGAGTTCTTCGGCGGCAGCCAGCTCTCCCAGTTCATGGATCAGACCAACCCCCTCGCGGAGCTGACCAGCAAGCGGCGCCTCAGCGCCCTCGGGCCGGGCGGCCTCTCACGAGAACGCGCCGGCTTCGACGTGCGCGACGTCCACCACAGCCACTACGGTCGCATCTGCCCCATCGAGACGCCGGAAGGTCCCAACATCGGCCTCATCGGCTCGCTCGCGACGTACGGGCGCATCAACGAGTATGGCTTCATCGAGACGCCCTACCGCAAGGTCAAGCGCACGGCGGACTACAAGGACAAGGGCCTCATCGACGAGATCGCCGGCGAGGACGTGGTCGACGGCTCGGGGACGGTCATCCTCGAGAAGGGCCGGCCCATGACCGAGGCCGCCGTGGCCGCGCTCAAGGACCAGAAGCGCAAGGCCTTCAAGATCAAGCCCCGGGTGACCGCGGAGATCGAGTACCTCGCCGCCTACGACGAGGAGGAGCGCTACGTCGCTCAGGCCAACTCCGAGCTCGACAAGAACGGCTACTTCGTGGCCGAGCGTGTTCCAGCCCGCCACCGCGAGCAGTTCCCGGAGGCCCGTCCCGAGCAGATCGAGTACATGGACGTGAGCCCCAAGCAGGTCGTTTCCGTGGCCACCGCGCTCATCCCCTTCCTCGAGCACGACGACGCCAACCGCGCGCTCATGGGCTCGAACATGCAGCGCCAGGCCGTGCCGCTGCTGCAGCCGGAGTCGCCCATCGTGGGCACCGGCATGGAGGCGCGTGCGGCCCAGGACTCGGGCCAGGTCATCGTGGCCCGTGCCGCCGGCGTGGTCACCTCGGTGACCGCGGACCTCATCACCGTCGAGGGTGACGACGGCGAGCTGCGAGAGTATCCCCTCGAGAAGTTCGTCCGCTCCAACCAGGGCACCTGCATCAACCACCGCCCGGTGGTCGAAGTGGGCATGCGCGTGGCCGAGAACGCCGTCCTCGCCGACTCCTCCTCCACCGAGGAGGGTGAGCTGGCCCTGGGCCGCAACATCCTCGTGGCGTTCATGAGCTGGGAAGGTGGCAACTACGAGGACGCCATCGTCGTCTCCGACCGCCTCGTGCGTGAGGACCTGTTCACGAGCATCCACATCGAGAAGCACGAGCTGGAGTCGCGTGACACCAAGCTCGGGCCCGAGGAGATCACGCGTGACATCCCCAACGTCGGCGAGGACTCCCTCAAGGACCTCGACGAGGACGGCGTCGTCTACATCGGCGCGGAGGTCCAGCCCGGTGACATCCTCGTGGGCAAGATCACGCCCAAGGGTGAGACCGAGCTGACCGCAGAGGAGCGCCTGCTGCGCGCCATCTTCGGTGAGAAGGCCCGTGAGGTGAAGGACTCCAGCCTGCGCCTGCCGCACGGCGAGCGCGGCAAGGTCGTGGACATCCGCGAGTTCAACCGCGACAACGGCGACGAGCTGCCGCCCGGCGTCAACCGCCTCATCCGCGTGAGCGTCGCGGCCAAGCGCAAGATCAGCGTGGGCGACAAGATGGCCGGCCGCCACGGCAACAAGGGCGTGGTCGCCAAGATCCTGCCCCAGGAGGACATGCCCTTCCTGCCCGACGGCACGCCGGTCGACATCATCCTCAACCCGCTGGGCGTGCCCTCGCGCATGAACATCGGCCAGATCCTCGAGACCCACCTCGGCTGGGCGCTGCACACCCGGGGCGTCAAGGAGGGCCGCACCATCAAGGCCGCCACGGCCGTCTTCGATGGCGCCAGCGAGCAGCAGATCGAGCAGGAGCTGCTCGACGCGGGCCTGCCCGTCACGGGCAAGACCACGCTGCGGGACGGCCGCTCGGGCGAGCCCTTCGACCGCGAGGTCACCGTCGGCTACATCTACATGCTCAAGCTCCACCACCTCGTGGAGGACAAGATCCACGCCCGCTCCACCGGCCCTTACAGCCTCATCACCCAGCAGCCGCTCGGTGGCAAGGCCCAGTTCGGTGGGCAGCGTTTCGGCGAGATGGAGGTCTGGGCCCTGGAAGCCTACGGCGCCGCCAACATCCTGCAGGAGCTGCTGACGGTGAAGTCCGACGACGTCATGGGCCGTGTCCAGACGTACGAGGCCATCGTCAAGGGCGAGGACATCCAGGCACCCGGCGTGCCCGAGTCCTTCAAGGTCCTCATCAAGGAGCTCCAGAGCCTCGGGCTCAACGTGGAGATCCTCAACGAGAACGAGGAGGAGATCCACTTCGCCGAGGATCCCTCGGCCTACCCGCTGCCCGACCTGGGCGGCATCAACCTCGCCGGTTTCGAAGACTAGCCACCAGCCTGGGCCACCGGCCCGGAGCGTCCCTCCGGGCCACCCGCGCATCCCGCGCCGCTGACGACGGCGTGGCACAAGGAGAACGATGCTCGAGGTCAACAACTTCAACGCCATCCGCATCTCGCTGGCGTCGCCGGACCAGGTCCGTGACTGGTCCAAGGGCGAGGTCACCAAGCCCGAGACGATCAACTACCGCACCCTGCGCCCGGAGAAGGACGGGCTCTTCGACGAGCGCATCTTCGGCCCGTCGCGCGACTGGGAGTGCTACTGCGGCAAGTACAAGCGCATCCGCTACAAGGGCATCATCTGTGACAAGTGTGGTGTCGAGGTCACGCGGGCCAAGGTCCGCCGTGAGCGCATGGGCCACATCCAGCTGGCCAGCCCGGTCAGCCACATCTGGTACTTCAAGGGCACGCCCAGCCGGCTGGGCATCCTGCTCGACATCAGCCCCCGCAACCTCGAGGGCGTGCTCTATTTCGCCAAGTACATCGTCACCTGGGTCGACGAGGATGCCCGCGCCAAGCTGCTCCAGCAGCTGGAGGATGAGGCCGAGGGTCGGGGCGGCCGTGGCGGCCAGGCGCTGGTCGACCTCGAGGACCGCCTGCAGGCGGACATCAACAAGCTCAGCGACGAGCTGAACGCGGACCTCGAGCAGTTCAAGAAGGAGCGCGAGCAGGAGCGGGAGACGCGCACCGCCGAGCTGGTCGAGGCCCAGCAGGCCAGCGAGGCCGCCATCAAGGCCCTCGGCTCGGAGGCTGCGGCCGACCCTATCGTCTTCGAGCCCACGGGCGAGGTGCTCGTGGCCGCCGGAGACACCGCCAGCAAGGCCACCAGCGCGCAGCTGCGCAAGATGACCGCCGAGCTGGTGGAGAAGCTCAACGACGACATCAAGGAGAAGGAGGACCTCGAGGAGGCTGCGGTGACGCAGAAGCTCGAGGACGTCAAGCTCGAGATGTCGGCGGCCATCGAGGCCGAGCAGGAGCGCCTCAAGGTGGAGGCCGAGTCCCTCAAGGACGAGATCCGCAAGGCCCGCGACGAGATCACCAAGCTCAAGGGCGGCGACCTCCTGCCGGAGGTCTCCATGGACGGCTGGAACTTCCGCGACCTCGACCGCAAGTACGGCAGCGGCATCCGCGGCGGCCAGCGGCTCTTCGCTGCGGGCATGGGCGCGGAGGCCGTTCGCGAGCGCATCACCCGCCTCGACCTCGAGACGCTCGCCGCGGACCTGCACAGCGAGGTCCGCACCACCAGCGGCATGCGTCGCAAGAAGGCCATCAAGCGACTGCGCCTCATCGAGGCCTTCCGCAAGTCCGGCGCACGCCCCGAATGGATGATCCTGTCGGTGCTGCCGGTCATCCCCCCGGATCTGCGACCCATGGTCCAGCTCGACGGCGGCCGTTTCGCGACGTCGGACCTCAACGACCTCTACCGCCGCGTCATCAACCGCAACAACCGGCTCAAGCGCTTGCTCGAGCTGGGCGCTCCGGAGATCATCATCCGCAATGAGAAGCGGATGCTCCAGGAGGCCTGTGACGCGCTCATCGACAACGGCCGTCGCGGCCGGGCCATCGCCGGCACCGGCAACCACCGCCTGAAGTCGCTCTCCGACATGCTCAAGGGCAAGCAGGGCCGTTTCCGTCAGAACCTGTTGGGCAAGCGCGTCGACTACTCCGGCCGCTCGGTCATCGTGGTCGGCCCGGACCTGCAGCTGCACCAGTGCGGCCTGCCCAAGAAGATGGCCCTGGAGCTGTTCAAGCCCTTCGTCATGCGCCAGCTGGTGGAGAAGAACTACGCCCACAACATCAAGAGCGCCAAGCGCCTCGTCGAGCGTGTCGAGGACGTGGTCTGGGATGTCCTCGAGGACGTCATCCAGGACCACCCCGTCCTGCTCAACCGAGCGCCCACGCTCCACCGCCTCGGCATCCAGGCCTTCATGCCCAAGCTCGTCGAGGGCTCGGCCATCCAGATCCACCCGCTCGTGTGCTTCGCCTTCAACGCGGACTTCGACGGTGACCAGATGGCCGTCCACGTGCCCCTCTCGCGGGACGCGCAGGACGAGGCCCGGCGCATGATGCTCTCGACCGAGAACCTGCTGAGCCCCTCCGACGGTGCCCCGGTGGTGGCTCCCACGCAGGACATGATCCTCGGCTGCTACTACCTGACCATGGACGCGGCCACGCCCATCGAGGGCCCCGCGCCCACCTTCGAGACCGATGCCGAGGCCCTGCTGGCCTTCGAGCTCGGCGCCATCGACACGCGCGAGGCGGTCGAGGACCTGCCCGGCCACGTCGTCCGCCGCCTCGGGCTGCACACGCCCGTGCGCATCACTCGCGTGTCGGTCTGGGACGAGGCCTCCGAGGAGCTCGTCGAGACCTCCATCGAGTCGACGGTCGGCCGGCTCGTCTTCAACCAGATCCTGCCGCCCCGTCTGCGCTACACCGAGAAGACCAACCGGGCCATGGCTCGTGCCCAGCTGCGCGAGGTCGTGGCCGACTGCTACCGCCTGCTCGGCCGCAACGAGACGGCCCACCTGGTGGACGGCATCAAGAGCGTCGGCTTCCGCTACGCCACCCAGGGCGGCATGACCATCGCCGTCGACGACATCCGCGTGCCGGTCTCCAAGAAGGGCCTGCTGGAGGCCGCCGACAAGAAGGTCGCCGACATCGACGCCCAGTACCAGCGCGGCCTCATCACCGACGACGAGCGCTATGCCCGCGTCGTGGAGGTCTGGCGCAACACCACCGACGAGGTCTCCGGCCAGATGATGGCCAGCCTCGACCCGGAGGGCTCGGTCACGATGATGACCGCGTCCGGTGCCCGCGGCAACAAGGGCAACATCGGCCAGCTGGGCGGCATGCGCGGCCTCATGGCCGACCCGTCCGGCCGCATCATCGAGGTGCCGGTGCGCTCCAACTTCCGCGAGGGCATGACCGTGCTGGAGTACTTCATCTCCACCCACGGCGCCCGCAAGGGTCTCGCCGACACCGCGCTTCGCACCGCCGACTCCGGCTACCTCACGCGCCGCCTGGTGGACGTCGCACAGGACGTCATCACCCGTGATGAGGACTGCGGCACCCAGGAAGGCACATGGATCACGCGCTCCGAGACCGAGGAGTTCGCGGGCTCCGAGCCGGATGCCTTCTGGCGCCGCCTCGTGGGCCGCTTCGCGGCGGGCCCCGTGAGCAAGCCGGGAGCCCGGAAGAAGGACCAGCCCATCGTCGAGGCCGGCGAGCTCATCACCGAAGGCATCGCCCGCGAGATCGACGCTGCCGGGACCGAGGACGATCGCATCGAGGCCGTCCTCGTGCGCTCGGCCCTGACCTGTCAGTCACGGCTTGGCGTGTGCCGCACCTGCTACGGCCGCAACCTCGCCACGCGCGAGCTGGTCGAGGTCGGTGAGGCGGTCGGCATCATCGCCGCCCAGTCCATCGGCGAGCCGGGCACGCAGCTGACGATGCGGACGTTCCACACCGGTGGTGTGGCTGGCACGGACATCACCGCCGGCCTGCCGCGCGTGGAGGAGCTGTTCGAGGCTCGCATGCCCAAGGGCAAGGCCGAGATCAGCCACATCGACGGCACAGTCGAGATCCTCGAGGGTGAGGACGGCACGCGCAAGGTGAAGGTCACCAGCCGTGAGGCCTTCGACGTCCCCATCAAGCTGTCCAAGAAACACGAGCGCCTCGTGGCGGACGGCGACGCCATCGAGGTCGACCAGCTCATCGCTCGCCTGGAGAAGAAGAACGACGAGGTCGAGGAGGTCCGTGCGCCCGACTCGGGCGTCGTCACCCTCACCGACGAAGGGCTCAAGATCGGTGGCGAGGACGTGGTCGAGCGCGAGTACGCCATCGCCCACAACGCCAAGCTGATGGTCGAGGACGGCCACCAGATCCGCGCCGGCGACCCCATCACCGAGGGCCCCATCAATCCGCAGGAGTACCTCGAGACCCGCGGTCGCGACGCGGTCCAGCGCTACCTGGTCAAGGAGGTCCAGAAGGTCTACCGCAGCCAGGGCGTGACCATCAACGACAAGCACATCGAGATCATCGTGCGCCAGATGCTGCGCAAGGTCCGCATCGACCAGCCCGGTGACACCGAGCAGCTGCCGTTCGAGCTCGTCGACCGTTTCGACTTCGAAGACATCAACGAGCGCGTGCTGGCAGAGGGTGGCGAGCCGGCCACGGCCGAGACCGTCCTGCTGGGCGTGACCAAGGCGTCACTCAACACCAGCAGCTTCCTGGCCGCGGCCTCCTTCCAGGAGACCACGCGAGTGCTCACCGAGGCCGCCATCAACGGCGCCAAGGACGACCTCGTGGGCCTCAAGGAGAACGTCATCATCGGCAAGCTCATCCCCGCGGGCACCGGTGCGCCGGCCAACATCGCGCGCCGTCGCGAGGAGCAGCGTATCGCCGCCGCGCAGGCGCTCGCCGGTGGCGAGCTGCCCGAGGGCTTCGGCGAGGACTACAACGTCTTCCTCGCCGAGGGTGCTCCGGCGCCCGGGGCCGACGGGGACGGGGAGAACCCATTCCTCGAAGAGGCCGAGCAGAAGGCCCAGGCCGAGGCCCAGGCGGAGGCCGAGGCAGCCGCCGAGCCCAATCCCTTCCTCGAGGGCGAGGCCCCCGCGGCCCCGACCGAGGATGAGCCCAACCCCTTCCTCGAGGAAGGGGAGGAGAAGGAGGACTAGCGCCCTCCTACCGGGGACCCATCGCACGAGGCGGCCGGATCGCGCTGATCCGGCCGTCTCATCGTGTCGGGCACACTGGCCGTTCAGGCGGGCCCTTCACCGTCGTTGACGAGCCTGAGACGCGCTGCTAGACTCCACGGTCGCGGTCGGTTCAGGCCGCGCGGTCGCGTGCGCGCCGACCACTGGTCGACGGGCTGGACCGGGGCAGCGACCCCGCAAGGAGCCCGTGCTCGGGCCCGAAGCCGGGACCCAGACCGCTGCACAGACCAGAGACAGACCACCATCGGACAGGGGAACGTGCGCTCCGCGCACGATCTCAGGACCCGCGCCAGACCGGCGCTCATCGAATGGGAGACGAACGCTCCGTGCCGACCATCAGCCAGCTCGTGCGCAAGGGCCGCAAGCCCAAGCAGGCGAAGATCAAGGCCCCGGCGATGCGCAAGAACTGGAACAGTCTGCGCCAGCGCCAGGTGCCCATCCCGGGCGCCCCGCAGAAGCGTGGCGTCTGCCTGCAGGTGCGCACCATGACGCCGAAGAAGCCCAATTCGGCGCTGCGCAAGATCGCTCGTGTACGTCTCACCAACCAGATGGAGGTGACGGCCTACATCCCCGGCATCGGCCACAACCTGCAGGAGCACTCGGTCGTGCTCGTGCGTGGCGGCCGCGTGAAGGACCTGCCTTCGGTCAAGTACCACATCGTCCGCGGCACGCTCGACGCCTCCGGCGTGAGCGACCGCAAGCAGAGCCGGTCCCGTTACGGCACCAAGAGGCCCAAGTAGATGCCCCGACGTCCGCAGATCCCGCGCAAGGTCAAGTACTCGCCGCCGCTCACCCGCACCACTGATCGTTTCGTGGTCAAGCTGATGAAGGACGGCAAGAAGGGCCTGGCCGAGAAGATCCTGCGCCAGGCGCTGGCGCGGGCTGAGGCCCAGGCCGGTCGTCCCGGTCTCGAGGTCCTCGACGCCGCACTGCGCAACGCCACGCCCATCATCGAGGTCAAGCCCCGTCGTGTCGGTGGCGCGACCTACCAGGTGCCCGTCGAGATCCGCGGCGACCGTCGCACCAGCCTCGGCGTGCGCTGGCTCGTGCAGGCCGCACGCAAGCGCAGCGGCAAGTCCATGAGCGAGAAGCTGGCCTTCGAGCTGGTGGACGCCATGAATGGCCTCGGTGCGGCCGTGAAGCGCCGTGAAGACACCCACAAGATGGCCGACGCCAACAAGGCGTTCAGCCACTTCCGCTGGTAACAGCGGGACCCCCAGCCACGAGGAACCTGTAGACCGATGACACGGAAGTTCCCGCTTGCTCGCACGCGGAACATCGGCATCATCGCGCATATCGACGCCGGCAAGACCACCGTCACCGAGCGGATCCTGTTCTACACGGACAAGATCTACAAGATCGGTGAGGTGCACGAGGGCGCGGCCACGATGGACTGGATGCCCCAGGAGCAGGAGCGCGGCATCACCATCACGGCCGCGGCCACGACCTGCTTCTGGAAGAACACGCGCGTCAACATCATCGATACGCCCGGCCACGTGGACTTCACCGTCGAGGTCGAGCGCAGCTTGCGCGTGCTCGACGGCGCGGTCGTCGTCTTCGACGGTGTCGCGGGCGTGGAGCCACAGTCCGAGACGGTCTGGCGCCAGGCCGACCGCTACGGGGTGCCTCGCTTCTGCTTCATCAACAAGCTCGACCGCACCGGCGCTGATTTCTGGGCCGGTGTGGAGTCCATCAAGGAGCGCCTGGGCGCCAACGCCGTGCCCATCCAGATCCCGATCGGTGAGGAGGAGCGCTTCAGGGGCGTGGTCGACCTCATCGAGATGAACGCCATCGTCTACCAGGACGATCTCGGCGCCCTGCCCGAGATCACGGATATCCCCGCAGAGATGCAGGCGGAAGCGGAGAAGCATCGCGCGGCCATGGTCGAGGCCGTGGCCGAGCTCGACGATGAGCTGACCATGAAGTTCCTCGAGGGCGAGGAGCTCACGCCTGACGAGATCCGCCATGGCCTGCGCGTGGGCACGCTGCAGAACCGCATCGTGCCCGTGCTCACCGGCTCCGCGCTCAAGAACAAGGGCGTGCAGCCCATGCTCGACGCGGTCGTGCACTACCTGCCCAGCCCCCTCGACGTCCCGCCCATCACGGGCATCGACGCGGATGGCAACGAGGTCACCCGAGCGGTCGACGACAAGGAGCCCTTCGCCGCCCTGGCCTTCAAGATCGCGGCCGATCCCTTCGTGGGCAAGCTGGCCTTCTTCCGGGTCTACAGCGGCAAGCTCAAGACTGGCTCGTACGTGTACAACGCGACCAAGGGTCACAAGGAGCGTGTCGGTCGCATCGTCGAGCTCCACGCCAACTCGCGTGAGGAGATCGATGAGGTCGCCGCCGGCGACATCGCTGCCGCCGTCGGCCTCAAGGAGACCTACACCGGGGACACGCTCACCGATCTCGAGCATCCCGTGATCCTCGAGTCGATGACCTTCCCCGAGCCGGTCATCGAGGTCGCCATCGAGCCCAAGACCAAGGCCGACCAGGACAAGCTGGGTGTGGCCCTGCAGCGGCTGGCCGAGGAAGACCCCACCTTCCGCGTGCACAACGACGAGGAGTCGGGCCAGACGCTCATCGCCGGCATGGGCGAGCTCCACCTCGACGTGCTCGTCGACCGCATGGTCCGCGAGTTCAAGGTCGCCGCCAACGTGGGCAAGCCGCAGGTCTCCTACCGCGAGACCATCCGGCGCGAGTCCAAGGGCAACGGACGCTTCGTGCGCCAGACGGGTGGTCGCGGCCAGTACGGCCACGCCATCATCACCCTGGAGCCGGGCGAGAAGGGGAGTGGCTACGAGTTCGTCGACAAGATCGTCGGCGGCGTCATCCCCCGCGAATACATCAAGGCGGTCGACGCGGGGATCCGCGAGGCGCTCGAGACGGGCGTCTACGCAGGCTTCCCCATGGTCGACGTCAAGGCCACGCTCTTCGATGGCTCCACGCACGAAGTGGACTCCTCGGAGATGGCCTTCAAGATCGCCGGCTCCATGGCCGCCAAGGATGCCGTCCAGAAGGCGGATCCGGTCATCCTCGAGCCGGTCATGCGCGTCGAGGTCGTCATGCCCGAGGAGTTCATGGGCGACGTCATCGGCGAC
The DNA here is from genome assembly GCA_040883225.1 of Candidatus Limnocylindrales bacterium. Lineage (GTDB taxonomy): Bacteria > Chloroflexota > Limnocylindria > Limnocylindrales > CSP1-4 > JAFMJV01. The sequence continues at coordinate 14,412 of JBFLKP010000015.1, forward strand.
CTCAACAGCCGCCGCGGTCACATCGAAGGGATGGACAACCGCAACGGCACCCAGGTGGTCAGCGCCTTCGTGCCGCTGGCCTCGATGTTCGGCTACGTGACCGATCTTCGCAGCGTGACCCAGGGCCGCGCGACCTCCTCCATGGAGTTCTCGCATTACGCGGAAGTGCCCAAGGCCATCGCCCAGGAGCTGGTCCAGAAGGCCGTGGTCTAGCCACCATGACGACAACCATCAACCAGGCAGCAAGCACAAACAGGACGTAGTAGAGGACGACGACGGCAATGGCCAAGCAGAAGTTCGAGCGCACCAAGCCCCACGTCAACATCGGCACCATCGGTCACATCGACCATGGCAAGACCAGCCTGACGGCGGCCATCA
>JBFLKP010000112.1:0-21122 GCA_040883225.1 Candidatus Limnocylindrales bacterium
GACTGGCGCTGGTGACGTCATCGTTGGGCTCGGTCTCACCGTCGGCAGGCGGCGGCCCGCCGGGCTCCACGCGCAGCCGATACGGGGCGTCGGCGTCCTCGCTGCCGTCGACCGCGAAGTAGTGTTCGCCTCGATCGAGGAGCAGGTCGAAGAGCGCGGCGACGCCCTCGCCGGAGCGGCAGACCACGTCGCGCCCCTCCTCGTCGAGCAGGCACAACCGCCGGTCGGGGCCACCGCTCCACTCGAGGACCACGTCGCGCATGGTGGGCTCCCCGGAGGGCACGCTCAGCCGGTAGAGGTCCTCGTCGAGATCGGTGCGGCCGAGCCGGCCGCGGATCTCGTCGCCGTCCGCCAGCGCGACGGCCGTGGCCATGGTCGCGTTCGGCTCGGGATCGAAGGCCTCCGGCTCAGGCCGCGCACGCAGCTCGAAGGGCACGGGGTCTGCCCCCTGGCGCACGACGCTGAGGTACCACGTGCCGGGCTCGAGTCGCAGGTCGTTGAGCATGGCCAGGCTCGGGCCGGTGGCCTGGTCCACGAGCTCGGCCGGCCCTTCGTCGCCTCCGGACAGCTGCACCCGCATCGAGGCATCGGCCGGACCCTCGAGCTCCACCCGCCAGCCAGTGGGCTCGTCGGTGACCTCCCAGGCGTAGACGATGTCGACCTCTGCGACCGATCCGCGGACCGCGAACTGGCCCTGCACACGCGTGGGCCCGGCCTCGGCTCCCTGGGCCTGCACGGCCACCGGGGCGAGACCCGCGAGCAGGCTGAGGATGAGGCCGGCGACGACGGCATGGCGATGGGCGAGAGGGGCTTCGCGCATGTCGGCGCAGGATACCGCCGGAGGCAAGGGTTGCCCACCCGTTGGCCGTGATGGGACCGTGATCGCGGCTGCGCTACGCTTGCTCCCGTCGTCTACGTGGACGGACGCTTATGCGACCGTTCGTGCACCTGGCCCGTGGTCCAGCGCCGTCGACCTGACGACGCACCTTGCCACGTCATGACCGACCCCCGATCCCCCTACCCGCCACCAGTCCACTCCTCGCCGCCGAGCTCGAGCCGATCCCTTGGACCGCCCCCGATGCCGGCCCCGCCGAGCGAGCCGGATGAGCCGCCGCGCGGCTGGACGCGCCGGACGCTCGTGGGCACCAGCCTGCTCGTCGGGATCTTCGTGGCCATCGGGCTCTTCGCCGCCTGGACGGTCACGCCAGCGCCCGATGAGGAGGCTCTGCCGCGTCCCGCAGACACCGACGTGGTGATCGCGGGCGGGACACCGCTGTCATGGGATCCCGCGGCCATCACCGACGGCATCTCGGCCCAGCTCCTGACCCAGGTCTTCGAGGGCCTCACCGTGCTCGATGCGGAGTCGAACGTGCGCCCGGCGTTGGCCGGATCGTGGCGCCTTGAGAACGACGGGCACCGCCTGGTCTTCGAGTTGCGCGAGGGGCTGGCCTTCAGCGACGGGACACCACTCACGGCCGAGGACGTCCGCCGCTCGTGGCTGCGGGTCCTCGACCCGGCCGCGCCCAGTCCGCTCTCGAGCCTGCTCGACGATGTCATCGGCGCGGCCGCCTACGCCCGCGGCGAGGGGAGCGTCGATGACGTGGGCATCCGGGCCGACGGGCGCACGCTCACGCTCGACTTCCTGCGACCGGCGGCCTACTTCCCGTCGGTGGCTGCGGTGCCCACGCTGGCCGTCGTGCCGCCGACCATCGACGACCAGGCCCGTGGCCCCGAGGCCGCGGAGGCCTTCGCCGCCAGCGGCGCGTTCGTGCCGGTGGACCAGGACCTGGGCCAGATCCGGCTGCGGGCGAACGAGCGCTACTGGGCGGGCCCGGCGCCGATGTCGCGGGTCACCGTCATCACCGACGACGGCGGCCGGAGCCCAGTGAACGTCTTCGAGGACGAGGCCGTCGACTGGACCCGCGTGGCCTCGGCCGACGCCTCCTGGATCCGCTACGACCGCTATCTTGGGCCCCAGCTGAGACATACCGACGAGATGGCCGTGGACCTGCTGGGCTTCGACACCACCGAGCCGCCGTTCGCCGACCCCGCCGTGCGCCGCGCCGTGGCCATGGCCGTGGATTGGCGCCGGCTGGCCGAGCTCGACGGGGCTGACGTGGCGCCGACGTCGGTCGTCCCCCCGGGCGTCGTCTCACGTCCCGACGGAGACTTCCTCCTGCCCTATGACCCGGAGCGCGCACGAGCCGTGCTGGCGTCCGCCGGCTACCCCGGCGGCAGGGGCTTGCCGGAGATCTCGCTCGCGACCTACGGTGTCGGCCCCGCGGAAGCCATCGCCAGCGAGCTCGAAGCGGTGCTGGGACTACAGGTGGAGGTCGAGGTCCGGCCCTTCGAGCAGCACTCCGAGCTGCTCGAACGCGACACGCCGGACCTGTGGACGCTGGCCTGGAGCGCCGACTACCCCCACGCCCACGACTTCCTGGGCCTGCTGCTGCTCAGCGGCAGCAGCGCCAACATCAGCGGCTGGAGCGAGCCGGCGTACGACGCGCTCGTCGAGGCCGCGGCGGCCACGAGCGACGAGGCCGAGCAGACGGCGCTGTACGCGCAAGCGCAGGCCATCGTGCGCGACGAGGCGCCGCTCATCCCGCTGGGCTACGGCAACAGCTGGTGGCTGGCACGCGAGGACCTCCGCGGCGACGCGCTCTCCGGGACCGGCATCCTGCGCTATGCCGACCTCGAGTGGGCAGGCTGATGCGGATGCGACGCCTGGCCCACCTTGCGGCCTGGCTGCTGGTCCTGGTCTCGGTCGTACCGGCCGCCGCCCAGCCCGACGTCCGGTTCGGCGAGCCGGTCGCGAGCGGCGGCTTCGGCGAACCGGTCACCTTCAGCACCACTTTCCAGGCCGAGGCCCGCCCGTTGCGCGTGGAGATGCTCAGCCGCCAGCCCGGCGACGCCACCGATCTGGTGACCATCGCCGCGCTCGAGCGCGAGGGCGAGACGTGGCGGGCGACCGTGTTCAAGGGCGGGCACATCGTGCCCAACACCAGCTGGGAGTTCCGCTTCCGGGTCGTCACCGAGGCCGGTGCGGTCGAGGGCCCGACCGGCACGCATCGCCTGCTCGACGAGCGCTTCGAGTGGGACGTTCTCGAGGGCGAGCGCGTCAACGTCTGGACCTACGAGGGTGGTGATCGCTTCGCCCGGGACGCGCTCAAGATCGCCGAAACCGCCATGGCCGACGCCGCGGACCTGCTGGGCGTCGGCGACATCGAGCCGGTGGACTTCCTGCTCTACACCGACACGCGCGAGTTCCGCGAGGCCATGGGTCCGGCCACGCGGGAGAACATCGGCGGCCAGGCGCACCCTCGCATCCGCACGCTCTTCGGCCTCATCGAGCCGCGCCAGATCGACTCGGACTGGGCCGACGAGCTCATCACCCACGAGCTCGCGCACCTCGTCTTCCACGAGGCCGTGGACAACCCCTACCAGTACCCGCCGCGGTGGCTGAACGAAGGGCTCGCGGTGTACCTCTCCAAGGGCTACACCGACGAGGACCGGCGCGAGGTCCGGGGCGCGGCGGGCGGAGGCACGATCATCCCGCTCGAGGGCCTCGGTGGCCAGTTCCCGACCCGGCCGGGCCGGCAGAGCCTGGCCTATGCCGTGTCCATCTCCGCGGTCGACTACTTCGTCGACACCTATGGCCAGGACCAGCTGGTCGAGCTCATCAACGCCTTCGGGGCGGGCAGCGGGCTCGAGGGCGCCTTTCTCGCTGCCACGGGCGAGGACTTCGAGGACTTCGACAGCGCCTGGCTGGAGGCGCTCGGGGCCGAGGAGCCGGAGCCGTACGGGCCGACCGAGAGCGAGCCCGGCCCGGTGCCCGAGGAGTGGGCCGCCGAGGTCGGCTGACTGCTACGCTGACGAGCCCATGTCGTCACACGTTGCGCGTCGTGCGCTCGATACCGCCACCAGGCTCGGCGCCGTCTATGCCGACGTGCGCGTGGTCAAGCGTCGGGACCGGAGCATCGACGTCAAGTCGGCCAGGGTCGAGGGCGTGCGGCTCAGCGAGACCGAAGGGTTCGGGGTGCGGGTGCTCGTCGACGGCGCCTGGGGCTTCGCCAGCTCGGGCCACATGAACGGCCCTGAAGCCGACCGCATCGCCGCGCTTGCGGTCCGCATCGCTCGCGCTTCCGCCCGCCACAGCAGGGGGGCCGTCCAGCTCGATGCGCGGCCACCGGCGGTCGGTCGCTACGAGACCCCCGTCGACGAGGATCCCTTCGATGTGCCGGTCGACCAGACCGTCGAGCTGCTGCTCGAGGCCGAGCGCGCCATGGCCCAGGTCAAGGGCGCGACCACCACGTCCGCCGCCTACGAGGCCTTCCGCGAGTGGAAGGACTTCTACGCCACCGACGGCTCGCACACCGAACAGGTCATCACCCACATCGGCGCCGGGCTGCAGGTCCACGCGGCCGGAGACGATGATCTCCAGCGCCGGACCTATCCGGAGTCGGGCGGCTATCGCGCGGCCGGCTACGAGCACGTGCGCGCGCTCGACCTCGTGGGCCATGCCCCGCAGCTGGCCGAGGAAGCGGTGGCGCTGCTGTCCGCGCCGGTGCTGCCACCGGGCCGCCGGACGATCATCCTCCACCCCTCGCAGCTGTACCTCCAGATCCATGAGTCCTGCGGCCACCCCACCGAGCTCGACCGCGTGTTCGGCTCGGAGGCAGCCTACGCCGGTACCAGCTTCCTCACCACCGACCGGCTCGACGAAGGCTTCGCCTACGGCTCCGAGCTGGTGACCATCACCGCCGATGCCACCACGCCCGGCGGCCTGGGCACGTTCGGCTGGGACGACGAGGGCGTCGTCGCGCAGCGCGTGCCGCTCATCGAGCAGGGACGCTTCAGCGGCTACCTCTCGAGCCGCGAGACCGCTCCGCGCATCGGGCGCTCGTCGGGTGGCGCCATGCGCGCCGACGGCCACGACCGACTGCCGCTCATCCGCATGACCAACATCAACCTCGAGCCGCGAGCGGGCATGAGCCTCGACGACATCATCGCCGACACCGACGACGGGCTACTCCTCACGAGCAACCGCAGCTGGTCCATCGACGACCGCCGGCTGAACTTCCAGTTCGGCGTGGAGCTGGCCCGCGAGATCAGGGGCGGGCAGCTGGGACAGCTCTACCGCAACGCCACCTACACCGGCATCACGCCGCGCTTCTGGGGTGCCTGCGACGCGGTCGCGGATGCCGGCAGCTGGGAGCTCGTGGGCGTGACCAACTGCGGCAAGGGCCAGCCCGGCCAGGGGATGCACGTCGGTCACGGCAGCAGCGGCGCGCGCTTCCGGGACGTCGAGGTCGGGGTGGGCAACGCGTGAGCGAGCAGCTGCGACCGATGACCAGCGAGATCGCCGACCGTGCCGTGGCCATGGCCCTCGAGGCCGGCGCCAGCCAGGCCGAGGCGGTGGTCGTGGACGGTGTCAGCGCCCTGACTCGCTTCGCCAACAACGAGATCCACCAGAACGTGTCCGAGGACGACGTCTGGATCAACCTGCGCTACGTCGACGGCCAGCGGGTCGGCGTCGCCTCCGGCAACACCATCGACGACGAGGCCCTCCGGCGACTGGCGAGCTCCGCGGCCGAGACCGCCAGGCTCCAACCCGAGCAGGCCTGGTTCCGCTCGCTGCCCAAGCCCGGGCCCGTGCCCCTCGCCGCTGGGGCCTTCGCAGACTCCACCGAAGCGGCCGACCCGGAGCTTCGGGCCCAGGCGGCGGCGGCCGTCATCGGGGCCGCGCGCGGCGTGGGCGCCGAGGCCTTCGGGCTGGCACAGACCAGCTCCGAGACCGTCAGCGTGGTCAACTCGCTCGGCATCGACGTCAGCGAACGGCGATCGCGTGGCCGGGTCATGACGGTGATGATGGGTCCCGGCGGTGGCACCGGCTACGCCGAGCAGGTGGCCGTGGACTTCGAGGCCATCGACCCCTCCGCCATCGGACGCGAGGCAGCCGAGCGCACGGCCGCCATGCGGGACCCGATCGAGCTCCCGGCAGGCGACTATCCGGTCGTGCTCGACCACTACGCCACGATGGATCTCGCGCTGTGGCTCGGCGTCGTCGGCTTCAACGCCCAGGAGGTGCAGGAGCAGCAGTCGTTCTTCGAGCCCGGCAAGGTCGTGGCTTCGCCGCTCATCAGCCTCGCGGACGACGGTACCGACCCGCTCGGCGCACCGGCCTCGTTCGACTACGAGGGCGTGGCCAAGCAGCGCGTGCCACTGTTGGAGGAGGGGGTCTGCCGAGCGGTGGTGCACGACTCCAAGACGGCTGCCGCCGACGGGGTGGCCTCGACCGGGCACGCGCTGCCGGCACCGAACCCCTGGGGTCCGTACCCCTTCAACCTCTCGATGGCGCCGGGCGACCTGTCACGCGAGGAGGTCATCGGCGGGCTCGAGCGCGGCCTGCTCGTGACCCGCTTCCACTACACCAACGCAGTGCACCCGCGGCAGGTGAGGATCACGGGCATGACCAAGGATGGGCTCTTCCTGGTGGAGGACGGCAGGGTCGTGGCCCCGGTCAAGAACCTGCGCTTCACCCAGAGCTACCTCGAGGCGCTCTCGACGGTGGAAGCGGTCAGCCGCGAGCGCCGGGCGGTTGACGGAGACGACTACCTCGGCACCATCGTGGTCCCGGCGCTGCGCATCGGCTCGTTCCGCTTCACCGGTACGACCGAGCACTAGATCGGGCCGGTCGAGGACGCCTCCGACGCCGCCCTGGACGGCGCCTCGCGCTCTCGCGGGGCCAGGGTCTCGAACGTCTCCGACCAGCGATCGAGCGCGCAGATCCACTGCTGGTGACCGTGGCAGCCGGGCTCGGAACACTCCCGGTAGGTGGAGCCGCCGAACTCGTAGGAGCGATCCCAATCGTGGGTGTGCTGGGTCATGGCGCGGAGTGTAGCGCCGGCCGACACCCGCTGATGCCGGCATCGGGGAGTCCCGGCTTGGGGGAACGTGGTTCCACTATGCTTCGACCTGAGCCCAAGCATCGAGGGAGTGGATGAGCGAGATCCGCGAGCAGGTCGACGACGCCATCACCATCGAGGGTGGAGCCGACCGAGAGCAGGCGAAGCAGGTCCTGCGAAACCCCAAGTTCCTCTCGCTCTTCGGGTCCCAGATCCTCACCCAGGTCGGCGGCAACGCGGTCCTCTTCGGCCTCACCGTCACGGTCTTCGGGCTGACCGACTCGAGCACCGCGGTCAGCATCCTGCTCTTGACGTTCCTCGTGCCGGCCGTGGTCTTCGGCGCGGTCGCGGGCGTCTTCGTGGACATGTTCGACCGCCGCCAGATCCTGATCTGGTCGAACTTCCTGCGTGCGGGGCTGTACCTCCTGCTGCTCATCTTCCCGGACCAGCTGCTGGTGATCTACCTCGTGACCGCGTTCGTGGCCACGCTGACGACGTTCTTCGGGCCGGCCGAGGCAGCCATGATCCCGGCCGTCGTCAAGCGTGAGCAGCTGCTCACGGCCAACAGCTTCTTCATCCTCATGCTGCAAGCGTCGTTCGTGCTCGGCTTCGCGCTGCTGGGCCCGGCGGCTCATCGCTTCCTGGGCATGGACGTGCTGGTCATCATCGTGGTCGCGGCCTACGCCCTGGCGGGCGTCCTGTGCTGGATCCTGCCGCCGTCCCCGGCGGGCCAGATGGGCCAGGCTTCGCTCGACTCGGCACGCCGCGCCGTGGCGGCTACCTTTGCCCAGCTGCGCGAGGGCCTCGGGTACATCCGCGACCATCACAACATCTTCTGGTCGCTGACCTACCTGGCCATCACGGCTTCGCTCATCGGCGTCCTCGGTTCCCTCGGGCCCGCCTTCGCTGCCGACGTGCTCGGTCTCGAGGACAGCGATCTCGTGGTCATCCTCCTGCCTCTCGGCGCCGGTCTCGTGTCGGGCATCGTCGTCCTCAACTTCATCGGTCATCGACTGCCCCGGCGGCGGCTCATCGAGAGCGGCATGATCGGGCTGGGCCTGGCCCTGGTCGTGCTCGGCTTCGCCCAGAACCTCGACGTCCTGCGCGACGGTGACGAGATCACCGCCCTGCTGGTGGTGGTCATCGTGCTGGCCTTCATCGCGGGCGTGTGCTACGCCTTCGTGGCCGTACCCGCCCAGACCTCGCTGCAGGAGGAGCTGCCGGGCGACGTTCGCGGGCGGGTCTTCGGCGTGCTCAACATGCTCGTGAGCCTGGCCTCGTTCGTGCCCATCATCGTGGCCGGCCCACTGGCCGACGTGCTCAGCGCGGCCGCGGTCATCGTCATCTTCGCCGCGCTGGTGATGATCATCGGCGTGGCCTCCATCGTCTTCGCTCACCCGCGGATCACCGGCTCCGCCCACCCCACCAACGTCGAGCCCTACGATCCGATGACCATCACCACGGCCTCATCCACGCTCAATCGGCCCTTCCGGCTGCGCTACATCCCCGAGGACGTCGAGGGCACGCGTCCCATCCAGATCATCGCCAGCCAGGTCGTGCCGGGCAAGGCGGGTCCCGCGCAGGAGCGGCCGACCCGCCCCGACCGTGGCTGACCGTCCCCGGGTCGTGGTCGTCTTCACCGGCGGCACGATCTCGATGCTGCCGGACCCGGCCACGGGCGCGGCCGTGCCCGCGCTCGACGGCGCGGCCATCCTCGAGCGCGTGCCCGGGCTTGACGGCATCGCCACGCTCGAGCCCATCGACTGGGGCCTGGTACCGGCTTCGCACCTGCGCTTCAGCCAGATCCTCGAGATCGGCAGCGTCATCGCCGAGGCCGCCGAGCGCGAGGACGTCGACGGCGTGGTCGTGGTCCAGGGCACCGACGTGCTCGAGGAGACGGCCTACGCGTGGGACCTGCTTCACGCCATCGACACGCCGGTGGTCGTGGTCGGCGCGATGCGCAACGCAGGCGACCCCGACTACGAAGGACCACGCAACATCAGCGATGCCGTGCGCGTGGCCGCTGACCCCCGGATGCGTGGCCAGGGCGTGGCCGTAGTCATGGACGGGCGCATCCTGCCGGCCGACGACGTGACCAAGACGAACAGCCAGTCGATCGACACCTTCCGGGCGCTCAATGCCGGCCCCCTCGGCTCGGTGCAGGCGGGCGAGGTCCAGCTCGAACGCGAACGCCAGGACCGTCGCCTGCTCCTCGAGTGGCCGGCGGCCGCGGCCGAGCCCGTGGCCCTGCTGACCGCGGTCGTGGCCACCGACGGCTCGCTGCTGCGGGCCGCGACAGGGCAGGGCAGTCGAGCCGTGGTCGTGGAGGCGACCGGCGCCGGCAACACCGACCCCGACATCCTGGCGGCGGCGGTCGAGGCCATGGCGGCGGACATCCCGGTGGCCCTGACCACGCGTTGCGCCTCGGGCGCCGTCGGCCCCTTGTACGGGTTCCCCGGCGGGGGACGCTCGTGGCAGGAGGCCGGAGCCATCATGGCCGGGACGCTGAGCGGGCCCAAGGCGAGAGTGGCCCTGGCCCTGGGCCTCGGTGCCGGGCTCGACCGCGCCGGCCTGGGTGCGCTGTTGGGCGAGCCGGTGGACCATGGCTGAGATCGCCGCCGACCTCATCGTCGAGGGGCGTGTCGCGACCCTGGGTGGCGCCAGCGGGTTCGGCTGGGTCGAAGCCATCGCCATCCGCGACGGGCGCGTCCTGGCCGCTGGCCCGCGCTCGCAGGTCGCGGTCCTGGCGGCCGCGGGCACGAGGCGCTGGCAGCTGCCGCCGACGCTGGCGGTCATGCCCTCATTCACCGACGCCCACCTGCACTGCACCTCGGCCGCCCTCGCTGCCGACCAGCCCGACCTCAACGGCCTCGACCGCCGTGGGGTCGAGGCGATCATCGCCCGGACCCACGCGGACCGGCTCGAGGGCGGCGATCCGGACGGCTGGCTGGTGGGCCACGGCTGGACCTTCGACGCGCTCGGCGAGCACCCCCACGCCGGCTGGCTTGACGAAGCGGCTCCGGGTCGCCCGGTGGCTCTCTGGTCACACGACCACCACTCCCGCTGGCTCAGTGCCCGGGCCATCCAGATCGGTGGGCTGGCGGCCGTGGGCGACCCACCCTCGGGCCGGGTCGAGCGCGATGTCGACGGGCGTCCGACCGGGATCATGTACGAAGCGGCCGCCGGGCTCATCGACGCTTTCATCCCCGCGCCCACGACCGGCGACGTGGACTGGGCCGTGGGCGCCTTCGCCCGGACGCTCGCCGCCCTGGGCGTGACCGCGGTCCACGATCCTGGTCCCGTGGCCCCCGAACCCGAGCTCAGCGGAGGGCCCGTCCACTACCGCGAGTTGGCCCGCGGCGGCCACCTGCCACTGCGGGTGGTGGCCAGCGTGCGCGAGGAGCAGCTCGAGCGGGCCATCGAGATCGGCTTTCGCAGCGGCCAGTCCGTGGCCGACGACGAGCGTGGCCGCTATCGCGACGGCTGGCTCAAGCTCTTCGCTGATGGCGCCATCGGCAGCCGCACCGCGGCGCTGCTGTCAGCGTACGAGCCGAGCGACCCCGGCGGCCCGCCACCGGCTGGTTCCTCGGGCATGCTCGTGCGCACGGCCGAGCAGTTGGCGGAGGTCGCGACGCGCGCCGCAGAGCACGGCATCGCCAGCCAGATCCACGCCATCGGTGACCGCGCCGTGCGCACCGTCCTCGATGTCCTCGAGCGCCTGCCGAGCGTCCCGGCGGCACGGCATCGCGTCGAGCACGCCCAGCTCATCGACCCACTCGACATGGCCCGCTTCGCGGCCCTCGGCGTCCCCGCCTCGGTCCAGCCCTGCCACCTGCTGAGTGACGTGGGGGTCATGCGGGCGGCGTGGGGCGAGCGCTGTGACGCGGCCTTCCCGCTGGCCGCCCTCGAGGCCTCAGGGGCGCTGCTGCCCTTCGGCACCGACGCGCCGGTGGAGTCACCCGATCCGTGGCGCGGGCTGGCCGCCGCCGTCACTCGCCGCGGGGCCGGATGGGAGCCGGAAGCAGCCTTCTACGGCCATCAGGCCATCGGGCTCGAGCGGGCGCTGCGCGGCGCCTGCCTCGACGGGCCACGCTCGGCGCACATCGACGACCAGGGTCATCTCGACGCCGGCGCCAGGGCCGACCTGCTCGTCGTCCCGGCCGGGATGTTCGAGGCGCCCACCGACCCCGACGTGCTGGCGCACACGCGCCCCCTCGCCACGCTCCTCGACGGCGAGGTCGTGTACCGGGCGCCCGAAGCCGACTTCTGACAGAACGAGGACCGTGGGGCGGACCCACGTCGGTCGCCGCTACGGGCCGGCAGCCCAGCCCTTGCTGCGTTCGACCGCGTGGCGCCAGCGGCCGACGAGCCGGTCACGTTCGACCTGGTCCATGCCCGGCTCGAAGCGACGCTCCAGCTGCCAGGTGGCGGCGACCTCCTCGGTCGAGGCCCAGAAGCCCGTGGCCAGCCCCGCCAGGAAGGCGGCGCCGAGGGCGGTCGTCTCGGTCACCTTCGGCCGCTCCACGGGAACCTGCAGGATGTCCGCCTGGAATTGCAGCAGCGAGTCGTTGACGGCCGCACCCCCGTCGACCCGCAGTGCGCCGATCTCGCCGGCCACGTCGAGGCGCATGGCCTCGAGCACATCGGTGACCTGATAGGCCATGGCGTCGACCGTGGCGCGGGCGATGTCCTCGATGCCCGTGCCGAAGGTCAGGCCCACGATGGCCCCGCGTGCCTGTGGGTCCCAGTGCGGCGCCCCAAGACCGACGAATGCGGGTACCACCACCACGCCCGAGTCGCGGTCCCCGCCGGCCGCCAGCCGCTCGATGTCGGAGCTGGACGCGATGGCCTTGAGCCCGTCACGGATCCACTGCACCGCGGCGCCGGCGACGAAGACCGAGCCCTCGAGGGCGTAGATCGTGGGGCCGTCCTCGCCCAGCTGCCAGAGCACGGTCGAGAGCAGCCCGTGCTCCGACGAGGCGGGCGTGCTGCCGGTGTTGAGCAGCGCGAAGGCGCCGGTGCCGTACGTGTTCTTGGCCATGCCGGGCTCCAGGCAGGCCTGGCCGAAGGTCGCCGCCATCTGGTCGCCGGCGATGCCCGCGATGGGAACCGTCGAACCCAGGATCGAGGGGTCCGACTCGGCCAGCATGGCGGACGACGGGCGCACCTCCGGCAGCATGGCCAGGGGCACGCCGATGACCTCACAGAGCCACGGATCCCAACGGCCCGCACCGATGTCGTAGAGCAGCGTACGGCTCGCGTTCGAGACGTCGGTGATGTGGGTGCGCCCGCCGGTGAGGCGCCAGACGAGGAAGGAGTCGACCGTCCCGAAGGCCAGCTCCCCGGCCTCGGCCCGGGACCGCAGGCCGGGCGTCTCGTCGAGGATGTGCGCGATCTTGGGGCCGCTGAAGTAGGCATCGAGGGGCAGGCCGGTCAGCGTCCTGATGCGCTCCTCGTGTCCCGCCGCGCGCAGGTCCGAGCAGCGGTCGGCGGTGATGCGGCTCTGCCACACGATGGCCGGCGCCACGGGCTCGCCGGTGGCACGGTCCCAGACCACGGTGGTCTCACGCTGGTTGGTGATGCCCACCGCGGCGATCGCCTCGGCGCCGCCGGGCACGGCCTCGAGCGCCTCGCGTGCCACCGTCAGCTGGCTCTCCCAGATGTCTTCGGGGTCGTGGGTCACGTGTCCCGGGAAGGGATAGCCTTGCGGATACTCCCGCTGGGCCACGGCCACCGCACCGCCGTCGCGGTCGAAGACGATGGCGCGCGATGAGGTCGTGCCCTGGTCGAGGGCGAGGATGAAGTCGGCTGCCATGCCCGGTCCCTCCTGTTCGGCTGGTCTAGGTTCCAGGAACGTCGTACTCCCGTCGAGCCGTCTCCAGGTACGCGGCCACCTCCGCGGCCTCGCGCTCGGCGTCCCAGCCCAGCCGGTCGCCCATGATCGATGCCACGCGCGGAGCGATCGAGGCGCCACGGTCCCGGCGGGACATCGAGAGCCGCATGCGCCGCGAGAGCACGTCGTCGAGGCTCAGGGCCAGCTCCTGCTCGACGGCCCAGGCGACCTCGGCCTCGAGCTCGGTGCGGTCCTCGGCCAGGGGTCGCAGGAGGTCGTGCTCGCGGCCCAGGGCCACCACCTCGGTCGCCCGCGTGCCGTGACGGTCCACGAGCTCGCCGGCGCGCTCGCGGTCGAGGCCAGCATCCCGAGCGATCTCGTCGGCGAGGCGGTCGAGCTGCTCACGCGGCGCGGCGCCCAGCAGCGACAGGCTGGCCGTCCGGCTGACGGGACTCGGGGCCTCCCCGGCGAGCGCGTAGTCGACCGCGTCGCGGGCCATCAGCCGATAGGTCGTGTACTTGCCCCCCGAGACGCGCACGAGTCCGCTGTCCTCCCGGTGGATGGTGTGCTCGCGACTGACACGCGCGGTGTCTCCACCGGGCACGCCCACGAGCGGGCGCAGACCGGCATAGGCCCCGACCGCGTCGTCCCGTCCGAGGTCGGCATGAAGCACGGCATTGACGTTCTCGAGGATCTCGTCGACCTCGTCGAGTGTCGGTACCGGGCGATCGGGAGCCCCCTCGTCCGCGACGTCGGTCGTACCCACCAGCCAGACGCCCGGGTGCGGGATGATGAAGACGACCCGACCGGGCACGCGCAGGGTCATGCCGGTCCTGAGCGAGAGACGATCGCGCGCGAACACCAGGTGCGTGCCGCGGCTGGGGGCGAGCTTGATGGTCGAGCCACCGAGACGGGACCGCGGGTCGCCCAGCCACACGCCGGTGGCGTCGATGACCTTCGCCGCTCGTGCCTCGAACGCCTCGCCCGCGAGGAGGTCCTCGACACGCACGCCGGAGACCGCGCCGGTGGCATCGGTCGACAGCTCGGTCACGCGGGCCCGGGTCACCGCGGTCGCACCCTGCGCCACCGCGGTCAAGGCCACGGCGATGCTGAAGCGCGCGTCGTCCTCCACGCCATCGGAGTAGGTCACGCCGCCGCGCAGGCCGTCACGCCGGATATCGGGGATGAGCTCGGCCACAGCCCCCGCGCCGAGGTGATGGGCACGGCCGCCGTCACGTGCCGCGCCGAGCAGGTCATAGAGCGTGAGCCCGGCGCCCATGAACAGGCGGTGCACCAGTGGCCAGCCGTAGATGGGGAAGAGGAAGTGCTCGAGCTTGACCAGGTGCGGCGCCAGGGCGAGTAGCCGTGAGCGCTCGGCGAGGGCCTCACGCACCAGCTGCAACCGGAGATCCTCCAGGTAGCGCAGCCCGCCGTGGATCAGGCGCGACGACCGCGACGAGGTGCCGACCGAGAGGTCGTCCTGCTCGATGAGCGCGACCTTGAGACCCCGGGACACCGCGTCGAGGAGCACGCCCGAACCGACGATGCCGCCACCGATGACGATCAGGTCCCAATGCTCATCGGCCAGGCGCGCAAGAGCAGCCCTGCGGTCGGTCAGCGGGGCGCTGGTCACGGCATCCTCCACGAACGATGCGGGTCAGACCGTCGCGGGTGACGCAGCGGCATCCTGGGGCACCGCCGCGCGTAATCGCTCGGCGGCCTCCTCGGCGCTGATGTCGCGCTGCGGCTCGGAGAGCAGCTCGTAGCCGACCATGAACTTGCGCTTGGTGGCCTCCAGAAGCGGGGGCATGAAGTGCGCGTGCAACTGCCATGGATCGGTGGCATCCCCGCTGAAGGGGGCCTGGTGCCAGCCCATGGAGAAGGACATGGGCTGCTCGAAGAGGGCGTCATAGCGACGCAGCAGCCGGCCCATGGTCGTGGCCAAGCCGGCGCGCTGGGCCTCGTCGAGGTCGGGGATGCGGGCGGCGGGGCGGCGGGGCACGAGCAGCGTCTCGAAGGGCCAGACGGCCCAGAAGGGCACGAGCGCGAGCCACTCCTCGCCGTCCTCCACCACGCGCTCGCTGCCGCCTTCCTGGTCCACCACGTCGAGCAGCAGCCGGCGTCCGCTCGACGCGTGATGGCGACGCTGGGAGGCGTCCTCGCGGGCGGCGAACTCCGGTAGCGCCGAGCCCGACCAGATCTGGCCGTGAGGGTGCGGATTGGAGGCGCCCATGGCGGCCCCCCGGTTCTCGAAGATCTGGACCCAGCGCCAGTCGGCCCCGAGGTCGACCGTCTGCTCCGCCCAGGTCTCGATGACCTCGCGCACGCCGTCCTCGTCCATCCGCGTCAGCGTGAGGTCGTGCCGCGGGGAGAAGCAGATGACGCGGCAGGTGCCGGCCTGGGCCTCGGCCCGTAGCAGGCCCTTGGCGTAGACCTCATCGCCGGCGTCGGGGCGCAGGGCCGCGAAGTCGTTGGTGAAGACGTAGGTGGATCGGTACCGCGGGTTCTGCTCGCCGCTGGCGCGCGTGTTGCCGGGGCAAAGGTAGCAGTCAGGGTCGAAGGCGGGCAGCTCGTCAGCCGCCACGCGGCGCTCCTTGCTGCCGAGCCAGGGGCGCTTGGTGCGCCCGGCCGAGACCAGCACCCAGCGGTCGCCCAGCGGATCGTAGCGGCGATGTGGTGCGGTCGGGAGCGCCATCACCTCAGGCCCCCACCGCGACCGCTGCGTCCGTCGGGTCAAGGGCGGCGACCCTGTCGACAGCGGTGAGCACCAGGGCGCCGACACGCTCCTCGAGGATGGTCCGGGCCGCGGGGTCGAGGGCATCGTCGGTGATGACCACGTCGGCACGATCGAGGCGGGCGATGGTGGAGACGCCGGTCACGCCCCACTTCGTGTGATCGGCCGTGACCACGAGTCGGCCGCCGGTCTCGATGAGCGCCTGGTTGGTCTCGGCCTCGAGCATGTTGGGCGTGGTGAAACCGGCCCGCTCCTGCATACCGTGGA
This sequence comes from Candidatus Limnocylindrales bacterium, assembly GCA_040883225.1. GTDB lineage: Bacteria > Chloroflexota > Limnocylindria > Limnocylindrales > CSP1-4 > JAFMJV01. The sequence goes on from JBFLKP010000112.1 coordinate 15,740, forward strand.
CGCCGAGGAAGACGAGGTCGACGTTGACCGCGCGCAGGGCGCTGACCGCGAATGGTCCCACCAGCGCGTCCGAGGGCGTACGCACGCCGCCGCTGAGGATGATCGTCTGGTCGTGGCGCCCGCCGTGGTAGAGGACCTCGGCCGCGGGCACCGAGTTGGTGACGATGGTCAGGCGGGGGATCTCGGCGAGGCGGCGGCTGACCTCGTAGGTCGTGCTGCCGGCCGACACGGCCACGGCCATGCCCGGCTCGACCATGGCCGCGGCCTCGCGCGCGATGGCCAGCTTGGCGTCGTGCTCGAGCGTGCGCTTGGTGTCGAAGCCCGGCTCGTGCACGGCCGAGTCCCGCAGCAGCGTGGCCCCGCCGTGGACCTTGACCAGGTGGCCCTGCGCCTCGAGGGCCTCGAGGTCACGGCGCACGGTCATGTCGGACACGGCCAGCTCGCGCATCAGATCCGAGACGCGCACGGCCCCGGCCTCGCGGAGTCGCTCCAGGATGTGGGCGTGGCGCTGCTGAGCGAGCACGTGGTGGGCTTCCTCACTGCCTCTGGCCGGGAGTGGTCGGCACCATAGTGGCGCGAGTTCCAACAGAAGTCAACGCCAGCAGCCCTGTGTGCCGGAAATCGGGGCGCGACTATTGACAATCTCGCGCGCTCGGCGCAACAATCCCTCGAACCTCGTGTCGGTTTGTGTTTGCTTCACCGACACGTCCAAGGTGAAGGAGGAGGAACGGATGTTCCCTGTTTCCCGTGAGCCGCGACGCATGGCCGTCGTGGCGACCGCCCTGGCGACGGCTGCCCTCGTGGGCTCGACCATCGCCGTCGCGGCCCAGGACGACGTGACCGTGACGTTCAGGACCCGCCCGGACAACGACGCCGAGGCCCAGGTCTACGCCCAGGTCGCTGACCAGATCTCGGAGCAGCTCGACGGCATCACGGTCGAGTACCAGGTGGGCGGCTCAGAGACATCGAGCTACCAGGATCAGCTCCTGACGGAGGCCGCCTCGGGCACAGCGCCCGACGTCTTCTGGATCCCCGGCACCGACGTTGCCAGGTTCGGCACCAACGGCATCATCGCGGACCTCCGCGAGTTCGCCGACGCCTCCGGGCACTCCGATGACGCCTTCTATCCGGGTCCGATGTTCCACCTGACCTACGACCCGGCGACGGGCGAGGCCGGTGGACCGCTGTGGGGCTTGCCACGCGACGTCTCGACCTTCGCCCTGTACCTCAACAACGACCTCATCGCCGAAGCCGGCGCCGAGGATCCCCGCGAGCTGGCCGCCAACGGCGAGTGGACGTGGGAGAAGTTCATCGAGGTCGGTGAGGCCGTGGCCGCGCTGGGCCCCGATGTCAAGGCCTACGGCCAGAGCAACTGGTGGGGCCCCTACGGCGTGTGGATGAATGGCGCCGGCGGCGGGTTCTTCAACGAAGACCGCACCGCCTGCGCGCTCGATACGCCCGAGTCCATCGCCGGCCTGCAGCAGCTGGTCGACATCTATGGTCTCGACAACTTCGCCCTCAGCTACGGCGAAGACGCCGAGCCGGGCTTCCAGGCCGGCACCATCGCGATGTTCCAGAATGGCCGCTGGGCGACCCCCGGCATGCGCGCCAACGCCAACTTCGACTGGGATGTCGTGGCACTTCCCGAGGGCCCGGTGCCCGGCGGCAACTGGCTGTTCTGGGGTGCGTACGCGGCCAACGCCGAGAGTGAGAACCTCGAGGCCGCCTGGAGGGTCATCGAAGCCCTGACGCAGCCTGAGGTCCAGGCAACCATCGCCGAGCTGGGCGCCAACATCCCCAGCCGCCTTGGCGAGCAGACGGAAGAGGACTTCCTGACCTTCACCCCGCCCGCCAACAACCAGGCCTTCCTTGACGGCCTGGCCAACGACCCGGTGGCCGAGGGTCCGCTCTGGGACGGTAGCTGGCCCGCGTTCGACACGGTCATGGGTGCCGCCGTCGCCGGCGTCATCAATGGCGAGATCAGCATCGATGAGTACCAGGCCACCGTCTGCGCCGAGGCCGACGCCGCGGCCTTCAGCGAGTAGCCGGCCAGACCGATAGAACGATGCCGGAGCCGGCCTTGATCGGCTCCGGCATCGCCATACGGGGAGGATGACTGCGCGCTCGCCCGCGCGCCCGAGGGAAACATGACCGCGACCGCCGTCGGCCGGACCGACGCGAACCCTCCGCCGCCACCCACGCCCGACACGTACTGGAACCGCTTCGCGGATGTGCTCGTCGGAGGCATCCCGCTGCTCCAGGTCGTCCTCACCATCGCCGGCGTGGTGGCGTTCATCGCACTGCTGGGAGTGGGCGCCGAGGACCTGCCGCTCGTCCTGTTCCTGGCGGCCCTCGCCGTTCCGCTGCTCTTCAGCATCGCGGCGGGCGTGTCGGTGGTCTGGACCTGGCAGCGGACCTCGCGTGGCCGCGTCCTGGCCGTGGTCGTCGACTACCTGGCCTTTCTCACGGCCTTCCTGCTCCTGCTCCACTTCTCCGGGGTCTTCGTCGGCTTCGATGACCTCGCGGATGTCTTCGGCGCCGCCATCCCGTGGCTGGTCCTGGCGCTCGTCGGCTATCTCATCGGCTACGTGCTCGATAGCCTGAGCCATCGCCCGGCGGTCCACCGCGTCATCCACTACCTGCGCCTCGGCGTGCTGGCGGTCGCCGCCGTCGGCTTCCTCTGGGCCATCGACGCGACGCACGGTGCCCTTGAGCTTCTCCGTGGCTTGGGCGATCCGCTGCGATTCGCGCTGGCCGTCGCCAGCGTGGTGCTCTTCGTCTTCCTGGTAGCGCTGTGGGGCCGTGCGGGCCGACTGCGTTTCGGGGCCACGCTCACGGACGCCGAGATCCTTGACGGGGTCCTGCTGATCTCGCCCAACCTCCTGGGTTTCCTGGGCTTCTTCGCCGGCCCCCTGCTGTTCAGCCTCTACGTGAGCCTGACCGACTGGAACGCGTTCAGCGACCCGAACTTCCTCGGCCTGGGCAACTACATCGACATCATCTCGTTCCAGGTCCTCGTGCTCGACGACCCGACCGTCTTCCTGCCGCCGGGACTCGAGGCAGGCTTCAGTGAGATCGCGCGCGTGGGACCGGTGGTCGTGGCGGCCAAGGACAAGCTCTTCTGGATCTCGCTCCGCAACATCATCGTCTTCTGTCTCATCGCCATCCCACTAGCGGTGATCCCGGCCATCTTCCTGGCCTCGCTGCTGAACCAGAAGCTGCGCGGCATCCGCGTCTTCCGGGCCATCTACTTCATCCCTGCGGTCGCAGGCGTGGTTGGCATCGCCCTCATCTTCCGTGGGCTGCTCGATCAGACCGTGGGCTGGATCAACTACCTCATCACCATCAGCGTCGACACCATGAACGCTGTCTTCGGGCTGTCACTGGTGGACCCCAGGATCGGCTGGTTGTCCGACCCGGTGACCGCGCTGCCGATGGTCGCGGTCGTCTTCGCCTGGATCACCATCGGCTTCAACACGGTGCTCTTCCTGGCCGGGCTGCAGGGCGTTCCCGCCGACCTCTACGAGGCCGCCACCATCGACGGCGCCAACCGCTGGCAGAAGTTCCGCAACATCACGCTACCGTCGGTCTCGGCGACGACATTCTTCGTGGTCGCCACGACGGCCATCCTGGCCATGCAGGTGTTCACCGAAGCCTGGGTGCTCAAGGGGCTCGATCCTGGCGGACCGAACAACGCCACGCTGACACCGGTGATGTACCTCTACGAGACCGGCTTCCAGAACTTCGAGTTCGGCTATGCCTCCGCGGTCGCGTGGGTCCTGTTCGGCCTGATCTTCATCTTCACCATCGTCCAGTACCGGCGGCAGCGCGCCGAGGCCTTCGGAGAGTAGCGCCATGACCGCAGCAGCGAACCGGCCCGCTCCCAGGCCCACCGACGGACGACGCCTGGGTCTGCGAGCAAGGCGGGGCGCCGGCACCGCAGGCATGTACGCCCTGCTCATCGCGATCGCCATCGTCTTCATGTTCCCGTTCATCTACATGCTCACGACGGCGCTGAAGACGAGCGAGGAGTTCTACCGCTATCCGCCACAGCTGCTGCCGATGCAGGCAGCCACGGCCACGGTGGCCGGAGAAGAGCTGCCGCTCTACCGCATCCCGATCGACGAGCGTACGGTCGAGATGGTGCCCATCGAGACCGGCGTGCGGGCCGGCGTCTTCGCGCCCTCCGATGACCTCGAGGCCACGACCGTGGTGCCGCTCGAGGAGGCGACGGCCATCCTCGATGCCGCAGGCGACGAGGTGCTCCTGGCTGTGGACGGCGAGGAACTGCCGGTCTACGAGGTCGACGGGCAGCAGGTCGTGAAGGTGCGCAACACCGCCGTGGCCCAGTTCGTGGCGCCCTCCGATCCGGACCTCACGGCCTACGCCGTGCTACGCACCGCTGAAGCGGTCGAGCGGCCCACGGCCAACCCGGAGAATTTCCCGGCCGTGCTCGATCGCGCGGGTTTCGACAGAAGCCTGACCAACACCATCCTGGTCACGCTGGCCGTGGTCGGTGGCACGCTGTTCACCTCGATCATCGGCGGCTACGCCTTCGCGCGCATCCCGTTCCCGTTCCGCAACACGCTCTTCTTCATCTACCTCGGCTCGATCATGATCCCGTTCGTCGTGCTCATCATCCCGCTCTATCAGCTGATGGTCGGCATCGGCTGGGTGGACAGCATCCCGGCGCTCATCTTCCCCTGGATCTTCAGCGCCTATGGCACGTTCCTCATGCGCCAGTTCTTCGTGACGCTGCCGAAGGAACTCGAGGAGGCAGCCTTCATCGATGGCGCCAGCCGCTGGACCGTCCTGTGGCGGATCTACGTGCCGCTCAGCCTGCCGGCACTGGCGACGCTCGCGACCTTCCAGTTCCTCTACGCCTGGAACAGCTTCGTCTGGCCGTTCATCGTCATCAGCACCGGCAACGACAGCGCACAGGTGCTGACGGTGGCCCTCAGCCAGTTCGGCGGACGGGCCGCTGACTCCCCGCAGCTGGTGTTCGCGGGTGTGACCATCGCGGTGCTCTTCCCGATCGGGCTGTTCGTCATCCTGCAGCGCTACTTCCAGGAGAACGTCGCCTCCAGCGGCATCAAGTAGCGGGCAGGTAGCCCGCGCCGCCGACCGCCTGCACCGTCCAGATGCGAGGCGCACAGCCCGTGCGCGCGGGATAGTCCCGCTCCACACGTTCCCGCAGCGCCTCGACCGCGTCGTGCTCGGCGAGCGTGATGGTGCAGCCGCCGAAGCCGCCGCCGGTCATGCGCGAGCCGACGACCCCGGGAACAGCGACCGTGATCTCGACGAGCGCGTCGATCTCCGGGCAGGTGATGTCGTAGTCGTCACGCATCGAGCCCTGGCTGCCGGCCATGAGCTCACCGAGCGC
>JBFLKP010000113.1:0-4187 GCA_040883225.1 Candidatus Limnocylindrales bacterium
GAAGCGGCGCCCGTGAAGGGCACGGGCGCCGCAAAGGAGGAGGACCGATGTGAGGCGGGACCGAGCGACCCCGCGATGTGCCGATCCCGGGCCGGCGAGGCCCGGCCGCTGCCCTACGCCAGCAGCTCCTGGGCCACGACCGCGGCGGTGGCCGCGTCCTTCGCGAAGCCGTCGGCCCCGATCTCGGCGGCGAACTCGTCGGTCACCGGCGCGCCACCCACGAGGATCTTGGCGTTCGGATCGGCCGCGCGCACGGCCTCGACCGCGGCCTTCATGCCCACCATCGTGGTCGTCAGCAGGGCGCTGATGCCCACGACGTCGGCGTTGTGCTCCCGGACGCCCTCGGCGAAGGCCTCGGGGGCCACGTTGGTGCCCAGGTCGACGATCTCGAAGTTGGCCCCCTTGAGCATCATGCCCACGAGGTTCTTGCCGATGTCGTGGAGGTCACCCTGGACGGTGCCGATGACCGCGGTGTGCGCGGGCTTCACGCCCGACTCCGCGAGCAGCGGCTCGATGAGCGCGGTGGCTTCCTTCATGGCGTGCGCCGCGATGAGCATCTCGGGCACGTAGACGCCCTCGTTGCAGGCGAACTTGCGCCCGACCTCGGTCATGGCCGTGGTCATGGCGTCGAGGATCTCGCTGGGCCCGACGCCCTCGTCGATGGCGGCCTGCGTGAGGCTCACGGCCTCGGCGCGGTTGCCTGCCTCGACGGCGGCGGTCAGAGCGGAAAGGTCGGCCATGTACTGTTCCTCCTTGTGTGGCTGCTCCCCAGGCATCGGTCGCTGCTAGCGGTCACGTGGTGGGCTCGCGTGAGGCACACCTGATTATGGGCTCATCGTCGTGGTCTTGACAGGGTATCCGCCGTACTCGCGCACGGTCTCGTACAGGGCCAGGATGTTCTCGATGGGCGTCTCGGGCAGCACGTAGTCGTGGCTCGGTGAAGCGACGTAGCCGCCGCCGGGCATCATGACCTCGAGCACCTCCCGCGTCCGCTCGCGCACGAGCTCCGGCGTGCCCTCGATGATGACGAACTGCGTGTCGATGCTGCCGTTGAGCAGGATCCGGTCTCCGAACGCGGCCTTGAGCTTGGCCGGCTCCATGCCCTTCGCCGATGGCTGCAGCGCTTGCAGCCCATCCAGCCCGATCTCGATCATCACCGGGATGAGCGGTGCGAACCCGCCGCAACAATGCATCATCACCTTCAGCCCGTAGTCGTGGCCCAGGTCGATGAGCCGCTTCAGATGCGGCGCGAAGAAGCGCCGGAACGTGTGCTCGCCCATCAAGGGCCCGTTCATGCTGCCGAAGTCGTTGCCGATGAAGAAGATGTCGATGAGGTCGGCGGCCTCGTCGAAGATGCGCTGGCTGACCCCGAAGTAGTAGTCCACGATGTGCTCGTGCAGGGCATCGACCAGCTCGGGCTCCTCGTGCATCTTGACCAGTAGGTTCTCCATCTCGAACAGGTCGATGGCGTCGTGCCAGAAGGGCGACCAGTCGCCGCCGAGGATGGCGTACTGGCCGTTCCAGGCAGCGATCTCGGCACGCAGGTGTGAGGTGCTCATCCACGCCGGGTCGGGCCACGGGTGATCGTGCACGTCGCGCAGCGTGGCGCCGGCCAGCGGGTGGCTTCGGGGCATGCCCCAGCCGTAGCCGTGCCGCTCGACGCCGAAGGGAGAGCGGTACGTGGAACCCGGGGCCAGCCCGGCATCGGGACCATGTTCGGGTGGACCGGCGTAGGTGGCGTGCACGCGGCGGAAGTCGTCGCCGAGGTACACCGAGAGCGCCTCGTCGTCGGCCAGGCCGAGGTGGTCGACCATCGCCTCCCTGGTCTCGGGGGCGGCGCCGAACCAGGCCGGCACCCGGTCGGGCTCCTCGAACGCGAACGCGGTGAGCACGCGCTCCCGTGAGGTCATCGGACCTGAACCTGTCGCCATCAGCTCATCTCCCCATGATCGGTGCTTAGAACAGGCCGACCGCCTTGCCGTCCTCGTCGATGTCGACGTTGTTCCCCGCGGGCACCGACGGCAGACCGGGCATCGTGCGCATGTCGCCCGCGAGCGGGTAGATGAACCCGGCGCCAGCTGCCAGCTTGACCTCCCGGATAGGCACGCGGAAGCCGCTCGGGCGACCGAGCAGCGCCGGGTCGTGCGAGATCGAGAGGTGGGTCTTGGCCATGCACACCGGCAGCTCGCTGTAGCCCAGGCGGTCGTACTCCGCGAGCGCCTTCGAGGCGGCCGGGGCATAGTCGACGCCGTCGGCCCCGTAGACCTTCGTCGCGATGGTCTCGATCTTGTCCGGCAGCGACATCGAGTCGGGGTACAGCAGCTGGAACTCGGACGGCTCCGAGGCCGCGTCCCAGACGGCGTTCGCGAGGGCCTCGGCCCCGGCCCCCCCCTCGGCCCAATGTGTCGTGACCACGGCATCTCGCGCACCCGCGGCCAGCGCGACCTCGCGGATGGCCTCGAACTCCGACTCGACATCGCCGGGGAAGGCGTTGATGGCCACGACCACGGGCAGGCCATAGCGGCGGACCATCTCGACGTGCGCTGCCAGGTTCTCGCCGCCGGCCCTCACGGCCTCGGGGTTCTCCTCCAGCAGCGCCGGATCGAGCGGCTTGCCGGCCACGATGCGACCCACCCCGCCGTGCATCTTGAGTGCGCGCACGGTAGCCACCACGACCGCCGCGTCCGGGGCCATGCCGCTGGCGCGGCACTTGATGTCGAAGAACTTCTGGGCCCCCATGTCCGCGCCGAAGCCGGCCTCGGTGACGACGATGTCGGATGTGGCGAGAGCGACCCGGTCGGCGAGGATGGAGCTGTTGCCGTGGGCGATGTTGGCGAACGGCCCCGCGTGCACGAAGGCCGGCCCGCCCTCCAGCGTCTGGAGCAGGTTCGGCTTGATAGCGTCGAGCAGGAGCACGGTCATGGCGCCCGCCACCTGCAGGTCCTCCGCGGTCACCGCCTCGCCGGACCGGTTGGTGGCCAGCACGATGCGCCCGAGCCGAGCGCGCAGGTCGAAGACGTCGGTGGCGAGCGCGAGGATGGCCATGACCTCGCTGGCCACGGTGATGACGAACTCGCTCTCGCGGGGCACGCCGTTGATCCGCCCGCCGAGCCCGATGTTGACCTTGCGCAGGGCCCGGTCGCTGATGTCGACCACCCGCGGCCAGCGGATGGAGAAGGGGTCGATGTCGAGCGGGTTTCCGTGGTGCAGGCTGTTGTCGAGGAAGGCGCTCGCGAGGTTGTGCGCGGCACCGATGGCGTGCACGTCACCGGTGAGGTGGAGGTTGAAGTCCTCCATGGGGATGACCTGGCTGTAGCCACCGCCGGCGGCACCGCCCTTGATGCCGAAGACCGGGCCCAATGAGGGCTGGCGGATGGCCACGGCCGCGCGGTGACCGACCCGGTTGAGGCCCTGCACCAGGCCCACGGTCGTGGTCGTCTTGCCCTCGCCCAGCGGTGTCGGCGTGATGGCCGTCATCACCACGTACTTCCCGCGTGGGTTCTCGCGCTCCACGCGTCTCAGGCCCTCGAGGGTGACCTTGGCCTTGGTCGCGCCGTAGTGCTCGATCTCGTCGGGCCGCAGGCCCAGCTCGGCCGCGACCTCGTCGATCGGCCGGGGCGTCACCGAACGCGCGATGTCGAGGTCGGTCAGGGCGGTCATTCGGTCGTCTCCTCGCAGGTTCAGCTGGTGCGCACGGATGGCGCGCCGACCGCCACGTGGCGGTCGGCCTGGTCGCGCGCGGCGAGCATGAGGTGGTTGAGCAGGATGGCGTTCGTGAGCGGGCCCACGCCACCGGGCACGGGCGTGATGGCGCTGGCCACCTGCACCGCGGAGTCGTAATCGACGTCGCCCACGAGCGCGTCCTCCACGACGTTGATGCCCACGTCCACGACCACCGCACCGGGCTTGAGCATCTCGCCGGTCACGAGGCGGGGTCGTCCGGCGGCGACGACCACGATGTCGGCCTGGCGCAGGACGGCGCCGAGATCGGGCGTGCGCGAGTGGCACATCGTGACCGTGGCGTGCTCGCGCAGGAGCAGCTGGGCTACGGGCTTGCCGATGACGTTGGAACGGCCGACGACCGCAGCGTGTGCCCCGGCGAGCTCGATGCCCGAGCGCTTGAGCAGCTCGACCGAGGCATGCGCCGTGGCCGGCAGATAGCCCTCGTAGCCGAGCGCCAGCAGGCC
>JBFLKP010000114.1:0-9694 GCA_040883225.1 Candidatus Limnocylindrales bacterium
CCGCCCGGCTGCGCCCACGTGCCCACGCCCGGCGGGATGGCGCGGCGGATGAGCACGATGCGGCCGTCTTCCGTGATGGGCAGGGCGGTCGCGACCAGGCGCGGGTTGACGTAGGTCACGTGCCCGCATGCGGTGCAGTTGTAGCGAGGCCGCTCATCGCCGGGCACAGGTCCGTAGTTCAGCCGGCCACCGCAGCGCGAGCAGTGGCGCAGGATCGGCGCCATCCACGCGGGCGCACCGTGCTCGAAGCCCTTGACCGGGAGGCGGGAGGCGGGATCGTCGAGTCGCCGCATCAAGCCGTCAACACGATGAGCATGATGGCCGCGATGACCACCAGCGAGGCGGCGATGACGGCGACCCAGACGATGCGAAAGAGCGCACGGCCGCGATCGACCGGCCACCACGCCCTGACCGAACGGTAGACGCGCACGAGGGCGTCGACCGTCACGGCCAGCAGCAGGACCCCACCGATGAGCACCGGGATCTTGACCCACAGCGAGGACATGGGCGTGCCCAGCTCGAGCGCACCGATGGCGATGACGCCACAGATGAGCACCACGATCGAGAGATAGATGAAGACCGACTGCAGCGGCGTGGGCTCCAGCTCGGGCACGCGCTGGGGCACGATGGGCCGCCCGCGCACGTCGACGGGCACGGGTCGCTCCTGGCGATCGAGCTGGGGGACGCCCTTGAGCTCCTCTTCCACGGTGTGAAGTCTAGTCAGGGCCGTGACGCGGGGCCTACGGCCCTTCGGCCCGCCGGCTACTGCCCCTGGGCCTTGGTGAAGCCGGTCTCGCCCTCGATCACGCGCAGCTTCTGGACGTGGGCCCAGGTCATGCGCTCGCCGATGCGAGCCAGCAGCCGCAGGACCGCGGCGTCATCGACCGTGCCGCCGTCCTCGGCGGCCACGAAGCGGCAGCGCCACCAGCCGACGGTGTCGGTGTGCGGGTTGCCGCTGGGGTAGACGACCGTTCCGCGCGCGGACATGAGCAGCAGCTTGAACTCCGGACCGGCGGCCTCGTCGAGCAGCTGGCCCACGGGCTGGGGGTCGCCGTCCATCTCGGTGTAGACGTCCACGCCGAGCAGCTGGGTGTTCGGCGGGTCCACCGGACGCGGCGCCCAGCGCGGCAGCGGCGTGGGCACCGACGCTGGGGCCTCGCCCTTGGTGGCGTAGCGCTCGGCGGGAGCGCGGCCCAGGTTCTCGATGACCGTATCGGCGAAGCCGGAGGTGGACGTCGAGGCCTCGACGTTGCCCGACTGGCGCGCCACGTCGAGGGTCACGGCCTTGCCCTCCTCGAGGGTCACGAAGACCGCGTCCTCGATGCGCTGCGCCGCTTCGGCCTCGCCGAGGTGCTTGAGCATGAGGACCGAGCTGAGGATGAGCGCAGTGGGGTTGATGACGTTCTTGCCCGCGTACTTGGGCGCGGATCCGTGGACGGCCTCGAAGATGGCCACGTCGTCCCCGAAGTTGCCGCTGCTGGCGAAGCCGAGGCCACCGACGAGGCCGCTCGCGAGGTCGCTGATGATGTCACCCGCGAGGTTGGTGGTGACGATGACGTCGAACTGCGCGGGGTCTTTGGCCAGCTGGTGGGCGACGTTGTCGATGATGAGGTGCTGGGGCTCGATGTCCGGGTACTCCGGGGCCATCTCTTCGAAGACGCGCTGGAAGAGCCCCTCGGTCAGCTTGAGGATGTTCGACTTGGTGGCGCAGGTGACCTTCGCCCGGCCCTCCCGGCGGGCCAGCTCGAAGGCGTAGCGGATGATCTTCTCCGAGCCACGCCGGGTGATGATCTTGAGCGCGATGGCCACGTCTCGCGAGTCCATGTACTCGACCCCGGCGTAGAGGTCCTCGATGTTCTCGCGGACGACGAAGAAGTCCACGCCCTCACCGTCGTAGCGGGTGGGCACGCCGGGGATCTGTCGCGCGGGGCGCAGGTTGGCGTACGTCTCGAAGAGCTTGCGCAGGGTCACGTTGGCCGACTTCTCGCCGAACCCGATGGGCGTGGCCAGGGGACCCTTGAGCGCGACGCCCGTGCGAGCGATCGAGTCGGCCGTCTCCTGCGGCACGCCGGAGCTGTTGCCGGCCTTGAACACGGCCTCGCCCGCGAGGGCCTCCTCCCACTCGATGCTCACGCCACTGGCCTCGATGACACGACGGGTGGCTTCGGTGATCTCCGGCCCGACGCCATCGCCGGGGATGAGGGTGACGCGGTGGCTCATGGTTCCTCCGAAGGGCATGTCTTGTCGGTGCCTGTGCGTGCCGGGTCGGGGGATGCCCGCGGCGCTCGAGTGTGGGCGCGACCGGCTGGGCCAGCCCGAATGCTACACGCCGGGGTACGCTGCCGCTGCCATGGACGAACCGGCCCGCGCGGCGCTGCTCATCGACTGCGACACCGGCATCGACGATGCGCTGGCGCTGCTCTACGCCTGCGCCTCACCGGCGGCCGAGCTGGTGGGCATCGGATGCGTGGCCGGCAACGTGGAGCTACCACATGTCGTGCGCAACACGCTGGCGGTGATGGAGCTCGGGGGGCGAACCGATGTGGAGGTCGCCGCCGGGTGCGAGGCGCCAATCGCGCGGCCGCTGCGCATCGCCGACGACACCCACGGACCGACCGGGCTGGGCTACGCGGTGTTGCCGCCCCCGACGGTCAGGCCGGGTCCCCGCGACGCAGCCGACATGATCGTGGCCCAGGCCAGGGCGCGCCCCGGGGAGCTGACGCTGGTCACGCTGGGGCCGCTCTCGAACGTGGCCGTGGCCCTCGAGCGCGAGCCGAGGCTGCCGACCCTCCTGCGGAGCCTGGTGATGATGGTCGGGGCCTATCGCGCGCCTGGAAACACCGCGCCGACGATGGAGTGGAACGCGGGGGTCGATCCCGAGGCGCTCGCCGCCACCATCGCCGCTTGGGCCGCGGCCGACGCGCCGCTGCCGGTGGCGTTCGGTCTGGACGTCACCGAACGAGCCAAGATGACGCCCGACCACCTCGAGCGCCTGGCCCTGGCCTGCGGTGACCCGGACGACCCCATCGTGGGCTTCGTGCGCGACGCCCTGGGCTTCTACTTCGAGTTCCACTCGCGGTACGACGGCTTCTACGGCGCTTTCATCCACGACGCGCTGGTGGTGGCAGCCGCCCTGGACCCGGCCCTGGCCAGGACGGAGGCGCTGACCGTGGAGGTCGAGCTCGAGGGCCGCTGGACGACCGGCGAGACGGTCACCGACTGGCGGCGCCAGTGGGGCCGCGAGCCCAACCTGGCCATCGCCGTCAAGGCCGATACGGAGGCCTTCTTCGAGCGCTTCGTCGAGCGCCTCGGACGCCTGGCGCGGGAACGCCGCTCAGTCGCCTGAGCGCAGCACCTCGAGGATCGGCTGGCTCACTGCGTCCTCGGCCCACATCTGCCGGGTGAACGCCGGCGCTCCCAATCGGCTGAGGTGGCGCGGGTCGCGGAACCATTCGGGCTCGGCGGTCTCGGAGAAATCTGGCACCTCGATGAGTGGCAGCCCGGCAGCGGCCTCCAGGCGCTCGTAGCCGGCATCGCGCTGCTCCGCCCAGTCGGGGTTGCGCGCGAGGGCCGCATCGACGAGGGGCCGATAGTAGGGCATGCGCACGGCCACGACCTCCACGCCGTGGGACCGCAGCGCCTCGACGAACGCCGCCCAGCCAGCGGCCAGCTCGTCACCCACGTGGATCTCCTCGTCGAGGCGCGCGAGCGCACGAGGCAGGTTCTGCTGCAGCTTCTCGGCGGACGCCGGTCGGGAAGCCACCCAGCCGGACGGACGCAGCGAGCGGCTACCGTCCCGGATCGTCGTGGGCATGCCCTCGGTCAGAGCGGCGCTCAGCTGGTCGAGGTGGCCGCGCCAGCGCCACACCGCCGAGGCCTGCGTCAGCCAGCACTCGAGGGCCTCGGGCTCGACGAGCGCCTCGCTGCAGCCGGCCCACAGTCGCCCCAGCTCCGAGCGGCGGAACCAGTCCTCGCTCTCGCCCTCGTGCTCGGCGGCCAGGGTGATCGGCGAGACCCCGGTGATGACGACCGACGGCAGCAGCCCCTCTTCGGCCAGCTGCTCGACGATGACCCGCTGCGATTCGAGGCTGATGCCGCCCTGGGCCACGTTCTGGACCCGCACCGGCCGGCCCAGGTCGGCCTCGATGCGCCGCTCCAACGTGTCCGGCTTGATGCCGCTGCGCATCGTGGACATGCCCATGATGAGCACGTCCGGCCGACCGCCGCGATGCAGGTTGGCGAGGCTGATGTCGGCGAAGTCGTTCGACGAGGGTGCCTCGGGCAATCGGCCCTCGTCGATGAGCGCGCGCAAGCCCAGCTCCACCGTGATGAGCGGACCCAGGAGCAGGACGGCGGCGACGATGACGCTTATCGGACGGATCACGGCTCGGCTCAGAACTGCTGGTAGATGAATTCAGGCGCTCCCGCGGGCAGCAGCACGACCGCGACCGCCAAGGCCACACCATAGGCCAACCATCGCCGCGCCGAGCGCCGGGGCGCCAACGCTCGCGCCAGACGCTCCCAGCCGGTCCACTGGCCGAGGATGAGGACCGCCAGCGTGACCACCAGGACGGGGCTCGGCAGCTGGCCGCCGTGTGGGATGAGCATGCGCGTGTAGAACTCGGCGGCCGTGCCCAGGTCGACGGTCACGAACGGGACGCGCGCCGCGACCACGAAGGCGAAGGTCGCGGCCCACGAGATCGCCACCGGCAGCACCGGATGGTTGGGCAGGCGCCGCCACCAGCGGTTGATCGAGAGACCGACGCCCTGGAAGACGCCCCACACGGCGAAGCCGAGGCCGGCACCGTGCCAGGCACCCGCCAGGGTCATGGTGACCATGAGGTTGAGGTACGTGCGCCGAGCGCCACGACGGGATCCGCCGAGCGGGAAGTAGAGGTAGTCGCGCAGCCACGCGCCCAGGGTCATGTGCCAGCGGCGCCAGAACTCGGCCATCGAGAGCGACCGATAGGGCCAGTCGAAGTTGCGCTTCAGGCCGATACCGAGGAGCCGCGAGGCGCCACGGGCCATGTCGGTGTAGCCGGCGAAGTCGAGGTAGAGCTGAAAGGTCCAGGCCACGGCAACCGTGATGAGCGCGAGCGAGGAGAGTTCACCGTAGTCGGTGAAGCCGCCGCGGACCGCCGGCCCCAGCTGGTCGGCCACGGACTTCTTGAGCAGCCCGGACACCAGCAGCGGCACCGCCATGTGCACCAGCGGCAGGCTGAAGCCGCGCTTGAAGCGAAGCTGCGGGAGGAACTCGTGGCCCCGCATGATCGGTCCCGAGAGCACGCGCGGGAAGAAGGCGATGAAGATCGCGAAGCGCAGCGGGTCGCGCTCCGGTGCCGCTCCGCGGTAGACATCGACGATGTAGGCGATGAGCGTGAAGGTGACGAAGCTGATGGCCAGCGGCAGGACGATGCCGACCCCGCCCCACTCGATCTCCTCACCGGTGACCCAGGTGACGATCGAGGCTCCGCCGCCGAGGACCGCGTCGAGGTACTTGAAGAGGACGAGGACCGCGAGGTCGAGCACGATGGCGGCGATCGTCGCGGCCTTCGCGTGGCGCCCAGCGGCGGCCAGGCCCAACAGGTAGTTGGCGCCGATGAGCAGCAGGAACCCGGGCACGTAGCCCACGTTCCAGGTGGCGTAGAAGAGGATGCTGGCGCCGAAGAGCCACCACGGCCGAAGCCGCCGAGGCAGCAGCCAGTAGCCCCCCACCACCACCAGCAGGAACAGGGCGAACCCAGCCGTCGCGAAACTGATGCCTGATGCTAGCAACCGCGCAGGGTGTTCCGTGGCACTCTGGCGCGCGGGATCGGGGCCCAGGAGGACGGGAGGTGCAGGTGTCGCAGGCGTGGCTGCGGGTGGCCGGCGGGTTGGCCGTGTTCGCCCTCATCGTGCTCTTCGGCCTGGGCCTGCTCGGTGGGCTCGCGTTCGAGGAGGCGCTCGACACCTTCACCCTCGTCATGGCCGTGGCCATCCCGGCTGGAGTCGTCAGCTACGGCCTCATCGAGTACCTGCAGACACGCCGCCTGGACTCGATCAGGCGGCAGTTCGACACGCGCACGCTGGTCCTGATGCCGGTGGCCATGGCCCTCAACATCGTGCTCGGCACGGCCGTGGCCAGCGCGCTCAAGATCCCCGTCTACCTCGATTCGATCGGCACCATCCTCGTGGCTGCCCTGGCCGGACCGCTCGCGGGCGCCGCCACCGGCTTCCTCAGCAACGTCGTCTGGACCTACCTCGCGCCGGCACCCTTCGGCAGTCCCTTCGCGGTGCCCTTCGCGGTCGTGGCCGTGGTCGTGGGCCTGATGGCCGGCACGTTCGCGCGCTGGGGCTGGTTCCGGCCCAGGCGCGGGAGCTCTGGCCAACGGCTCATCGTCGGCGGCACGCTTTCTGTCGCCGCGGTCCTGCTGATGGTCGTCGTCGCCCTGCAGGCCTGGCGAGCAGCGGCCGAGGGAGGCGACCTCGCGCCGGCTTCGGACGACACCGCCTTCCTCATCCTCGGCTGGGTGGCCATGCTGCTGGTCGCGGGCACCGCGATCGGGCTGCTCTACCTGCTCGTGCGCTGGCGGGACCTGGCCGTGTCCTACATCCTGGCCGCGGGCGTCGCCACCGGGGTCGTGGCGGCGTTCATCGCAGCGCCCATCGCGGCCGGGCTCTTCGGGGGCGTGACGGGCTCCGGCGCCGACTTCGTCATCGCCGCCTTCCGCCAGGCGGGCGCCGACCTGCAGCAGGCCGTGCTGGGCCAGAGCCTCATCAGCGACCCGGTCGACAAGGTCATCACGTACTTCGTCGTGTACCTCATCCTTGGGGCCATGGCCGCGCGAACCAAGGCGCGCTTCCCACAGGGTGAGTACCTGCTGCCGCTCGATGACGAGGATGACCGAGACACGCACCGCAGCCCCTAGCCCGGTGCCCGACGCCGCGGCCGACCGCTGGCGCGCGCTGGACCCGTCGACGCGGCTCGCCGCAGCCGTGGCCACGCTGGTGGCTGCCCTCGTCCTCGGCGGCCCGGCCTGTCCGCTGGTGCTCCTGGTGCTGGCCGTGCTCGTCCCCGCAGCGATCGCGCAAGAGCTCGCGATGGTCGTGCGCCTGAGCCTGCTGCTCTCGCTGCCGCTGGGGGTGAGCGTGGTCCTCGTCAACCTGCTGTTCAGCCCCGGCACGCTCGCCGACGGGGCCTGGCTGGCCGCGGAGGTGGTGGTTCGCGTGGTGACGATGGCCGGTGCCGCGGTCCTCTTCTACCGCACCACGTCCCCGGCCGACCTCGTCGGCAGCCTGCAGCACCACGGGCTCTCGCCTCGCCTCACCTTCGTCGTCCACAACGCCGTGGCCATGATCCCGCGCCTGGCCGAGCGGGCGCACGAGGTCGCCCAAGCCCAGCGGGCTCGCGGCCTCGACTCCGAGGGCAGCTGGCTGCGCCGGGGCCGGGGCCTGCTGGCGGTGTCCGCCCCCACCGTCCTGGGTGCCATCGGCGAGGTCGAGACACGCACGCTGGCGCTCGAGACGCGTGGCTTCACCCGCCCGGGCCGGCCGACCGTGCTGCGGGTGCCGCGGGACAGCGGCGCACAGCGGGTCGCCCGCTGGGGCCTGGCCGCCGGCGTCCTGGCGCTGGGCATCGCCCGCGTGGTCGGGGTGCTGCCGTGTTGAACCTGCGCGGCGTCTCCTACCGCTATCCGGGCGCCAGGATCGAGACGCTCCACGGCATCGACCTCGACCTGCGGGAGGGCACGATCACCGGTCTCGTGGGCCCGGCCGAGGCGGGCAAGTCGACGCTCTGCCTCGTGGCCGGGGGGCTGGCGCCGCGCGTGGTCGGGGGCAGGCTCTCGGGCCAGGTCGGCATCGATCTCGAGTCGATCGCCGACTGGCCCATGCACCGGCTGGCAGAGGCCGTCGTGACCGGCGTCCAGGACCCGGCCGGCCAGCTCACGCTCATCGCCGAGACCGTGGCCGAGGAGGTCGCCTTCGGCCCGGCCAACCTGGGGCTGCCGCGGGCCGAGATCGACGAGCGGGTCGAGGCGGCCCTGCGCGCGACGGGCATCGAGGAGCTCGCCGGACGGGACCCCTCGAAGCTCTCCGGCGGGCAGCAGCAGCTGGTGGTGCTGGCGGGGCTCCTGGCCATGCGCGCTCGCCACCTCGTGCTCGACGAGCCCCTTGCCCACCTAGATGCCGCCGGCGCACGCCTGGTGCTCGACGCGGTCCGTGCCGCGGCCGATGGCGGGACCGCCGTCCTGCTGGCCGAACAACGCACCGCCGAGCTGGCCACGGTGGCCGACGCGATGGTGGTCATGGGCGCGGGCAACATCATCGCTCGTGGCACGCCCCGCGAGGTGCTCTCCGATCGGGGCAACGCCATCCTCGGCGTGGCCGAGCCACCGGAGGTGGCCCTGCGTCGCAAGCTCGTCGAGGCCGGCCTCGACCCCGCCCTTGCGGAGGCCAGCCCGTGACCGAGCTGCGCCTCGAAGCGGTCACCTTCGACTACCCCGACGGCACGTGCGCGCTCGACGGGGTCGACCTCCTCATCGCGCCCGGCACGTCGCTGGCCCTCATCGGCGCCAACGGCAGCGGCAAGACCACCCTGGCCCGTCACCTCGACGGGCTCCTGCGCCCGACCAGCGGCCGTGTCCTGCTCGATGGAGCCGATACCGCGAGCCTGCGTGTGGCGCAACTGGCCAAGACGGTGGGCCTCTGCTTCCAGCTGCCCGATCGACAGATCTTCGGCCGGAACGTGCGTGACGAGGTCGAGTTCGGGCCGCGCCGGCTTGGCCTGGACGACGCCGAGGCGTTCGCGCGCACGACCGCGGCCCTGGAACGCGTGGGCCTGGCCGACCAGCTGGGCACCCACCCCGGCGACCTCGGCGAGACCCGCCGCAAGCTGCTGACGATCGCCTCGGTGCTGGCGATGGAGACCCCCGTGGTCGTGTTCGACGAGCCCACCACCGGACTGGATGCGCGCGGCGTGGCCCTCGTCAGGAAGATCATCGGGGAGGTCGTGGACGAGGGCCGCACGGTCGTGGGCATCAGCCACGACCTGCGCTTCGTGGCGGAGACCTTCGAGCGTGTCGCGGTCCTCGATCGCGGCCGCGTCCGGCTCGAGGGCACACCCGCGGAGGTCTTCGCCGAGGAGCAGTGGCCGGTGCTCCGATCAGCCGGCGTGGAACCGCCGGCCGCCGCCCGCATCGGTGCCCGTCTGGGTCTTGGCTCGACGCCGACCGAGGACGCCATCGTTACCGCCCTCGAGGCTCGGCCCTGAGGCCGTCGGGTTGGTGGAATGCACGTCGCACGCTCGGCCGACCTGATGTGCGCAGTGACGAGTCGGGTGAACGTTTCGGCCGCGTCGGTCGTCCTGTGTACATGGAACGTCGCGCGGCTGCTGCTGTTCACCTCGGGGCATGCTGAGCGATGGACGCCAGGGTGATGGCTGAGCCGGAGCCGACGGCCGCGTCCGTCGATCGTCGCGCGACGGTGTTCCGGCGATTGGCCGACGAGCACCTCGATGCGAGCTACCGACTGGCTCGGGCCATCCTGCGCGACCCGCTCGCCGCCGAGGATGCCGTCCACGATGCGTTCGTGATGGCCTGGCGCAAGTGGGGCAGCCTGCGTGACGTGGGCAAGTTCGATGCCTGGTTCCAGCGCATCCTCGTCAACACCTGCCGGTCGCACCTGCGGCGCGCGTCCAGGATCCGCCTCACCGACA
>JBFLKP010000001.1:0-5362 GCA_040883225.1 Candidatus Limnocylindrales bacterium
GGCGCCGAGGCCAACGAGAACGCCATCAGGATCGCCCGCCACTACACCGGCCGCCAGAAGATCCTCGCGCGCAGCCGCTCGTACCACGGCGCTGTCGGCTCAACCATCGTGGCCACCGGCGACCCCCGGCGCTGGGGGGCGGAGATCGGTGTCAGCGGCATCGTCCGCGCGCCGGACTTCCACAAGTGGGGCAGGCCGGACCCCGAGCCCGTCGACGTGGCCCTGCGCGAGCTCGAGGAAGTGATCATGTACGAGGGGCCGGGCAACATCGCCGGCTTCATCCTCGAGCCCATCGTGGGCACCAACGGCATCCTCATCCCGCCCGACGGCTACATGCAGGGCGTGCGCGATATCTGCGACCAGCACGGCATCATGCTCATCGCCGACGAGGTCATGAGCGGCTTCGGCCGCACCGGCGAGTGGTTCGCCGTGGACATCTGGGGTATCGAGCCCGATCTCATGTCCATCGCCAAGGGCCTGACCTCCTCGTACGTCCAGCTCGGTGCGCTGGGCATGAGCCGGAAGGTGGCGGACACCTGGGGGGACAAGCCCTTCCCTGCCGGCCTCACCTACAACAGCCACGCGCTCGCCTGCGCCACCGCCCTCGCCGTCATCGACGTCTACGAGCAGGACGACCTCATCGCCCGGGCCAAGCGCATGGGTGAGGTCATGGCCGGCCACCACGCGCGCCTTGCGGAGAAGCATCCGTCGGTCGGACGCACGCGCAATCAGGGCATGTTCGGCATCATCGAGCTGGTTCGGAGCACGGACCCCTGGGAGCCGATGGCGCCCTACAACGGCACCAGCGATGAGATGAAGGCCGTCGGGGCGTACCTCAAGGAGCACGGACTGTTCACCTTCCTGCGCTTCGGCATGATCCACACCAACCCGCCCCTGATCATCACCGAGGACGAGATGGCCGAGGGCTTCGACATCATCGACGGCGCCCTCGAGCTGGCCGACAAGGGCGTGCGCGCCTAGGGCGCGAGGCGTTCCCGCGCACGAGCAGCCATGAACGACGAGGACAGGGCCCGGAGGACGCCGCAGGAGCCTCCGGCGAGCGATGAGCGAAGGGTGCCGCGGCCCTACCGCGCCCTCGGGCCCAACACCTCCGCGTCCTGGGTGCCCGAGCCTGACGACCTCGAGCACGCTGGAGCCATCGAGGAGGCGCTGGACGTCGCGGGTGTGGCCGATGACATCGCTAAGTCCTCGAGCGGCGGTGCCGAGGCGATCGTCGGCCGCTGGACCTCGCCCTGGGGGCGGCTCGCGCGCACGGTCCTCGCCTTCGTCGTCTTCTTCGCGCTCGTCTTCGTGGTGTGGGAGGGCTTCAAGTGGCTCTTCGGCGACCCGTGGCGCTTCGAGAACGTGCTCGGCACCGGCTGGGACTACTACCACGAGCCGCCCTTCTACCTGCTCCAGGCGAGCGACCTCCAGCTGCCGCACCAGTGGGACATCTTCTACGCCCTGGCCGAGCCGGTCCAGCGCAACCAGGACGACTCGCTCTTCGCCTACCTCGTGGGTGCCGCCTTCGCGACCTGGCGTAGCGCCGTCGTGGGCTTCGCCATCGGCGCGCTCGTCGGCGTCCTGCTGGCCTCGATCTTCGTCCACTCCAGCCTCGCTGAGCGCGGCTTCATGCCCTACGTCATCGCCAGCCAGGCCATCCCCATCGTGGCCCTCGCGCCCATCATCGCGGCTGCCCTCGGCCGGGGCACGACGGCGGTGATCTTCATCGCCGTCTACCTCACCTTCTTCCCCGTGACCGTGGCCCAGGCACGCGGCCTGCGCTCGCCCGACCCGCGTTCGCTCGAGCTCATGCGCTCGTTCGCGGCCAGCAGGTGGGACATCTACCGCAAGGTGCGCCTGCCGGCCTCGGTGCCGTACCTCTTCACGGCCCTCAAGGTCGCCGCCGCGGCCGCGCTCGTGGGCGCCATCATCGGCGAGGGTCCGGGGGGCGTGAAGGACGGCCTGGGCCGAGCCATCATCAACTTCAACCAGCAGTACATCTCGGGCCCCGAGAAGCTGTGGGCCACCATCCTCATCGCCGCCCTCACGGGCATCGTCTTCTTCGTGATGGTCCGGGTCGCGGAGGTGCTCAGCACCCGCCGCCGCGCCTCGGGCTCGTCCGGTCCCGACCCCACGAGCAGCGCTCCGGCGCAGGGAGCATGACGTCCATGGAACAAGCCGCCGCGCCCGCCGTCCGACTGTCCGGGGTGGAGAAGGTCTTTCCCGTCAAGAACAGCCAGCCCACCGTCGCGCTCACGGGTATCGACCTGGAGATCGGGCAGCGCGAGTTCATCTCGCTCATCGGCCCCTCGGGTTGCGGCAAGTCCACCCTGCTGCGCGTCGTCGGCGACCTCATCCCCGTGACCGAGGGCGTCGTGGAGGTCAATGGCAAGTCCGCCCACCAGGCGCGGCTCGACCGCGAGTACGGCATGGTCTTCCAGGCGCCGGTGCTCTTCGACTGGCGCACGGTCGAGGCCAACGTGCGGCTGCCGCTGGAGGTCACCGGCTACCCCCGCGACCGGCGCGAGGCGCTGGTGCGGGAGAAGCTCGAGCTGGTGGAGCTGGGCGGCTTCGCCAAGCACTATCCGCACCAGCTCTCGGGCGGTATGCAGCAGCGCGTGGCCATCGCCCGTGCGCTGGCCCTGCAGCCCTCGATCCTGCTCATGGACGAGCCCTTCGGCGCACTCGACGAGATGACCCGCGAGCGGCTCAACGGCGAGCTCCTCGAGATCTGGAGCGAGACCGGCACGACCGTCATCTTCGTGACCCACTCCATCCCCGAGGCCGTCTTCCTGTCCTCGCGCGTGGTGGTCATGAGCCCGCGACCGGGCCGCATCGCCGAGACCATCCACATCGACCTGCCCTATCCGCGCGATGACCAGACGCGCGAGGAGGACCGCTACTACGAGCTGGTCACCGAGGTGCGCGAAGCCATCCGCGGTCGGCCCGAGGGTGGCCAGGACCTCGCCGCGCGCGCCCGCTCGGACAGCTCGTTCGGATGACCGCTTCCACCGGTCAGGCCGGCCGCCCCCTCATCCCGCCCGCATTGGGCGAGGGACTGCGCAAGTGGGCGCCGCCGGTGATCGTCTTCGTCGCCGTGCTCATCGCGTGGGAGATCTACTACGCGGACAGCGGCTTCTTCAGCCCCATCCCGACCCCGTCGGCCATCTGGGCGGCGCTCTTCGAGGAGTGGGAGCTGCTCGCGAGCTCGGCGCTGGCCACCATCTTCGAAGCGCTCGGCGGCCTCGCCATCGGCACCGCGGCCGGCCTCGTGGTGGGCTTCCTGACCTCGCGCTGGGCCATCGCCCGCGACATCCTGCTGCCGCTGGCCATCGGCGCCTCGACCATCCCCATCATCGCGGTGGCGCCCATCCTCAACAACTGGTTCGGCGTGCTCAACCCGCTCTCCAAGATGATGATGGCGGCGCTGCTGGTCTTCTTCCCCATCGTCATCAACGTGACCCGCGGCCTCGTCGAGGTGGGCCCGGCCAAGCTCGAGCTGATGCGCTCGTACGCAGCCGACGAGACGACGGTCATGCGCAAGCTGCGAGTGCCGCACATGCTGCCGTTCTTCTTCACGGCGCTGAAGGTCGGTACCACGCTGGCCTTCATCGGCGCCATCGTGGGCGAGTTCTTCGGCGGCACCTCGAACGTGCTCGGGCGCGTGGTCCTGCAGGCCATCAGCGGCGGCAAGTTCGACGTGGCCTGGGCGGCCATCATCATCGGCGCGGTCGCGGCCATCCTCTCCTACATGGCGGTCACGCTCATCGAGCGCGCGGTCATCCCCTGGTACTGGCACATCCACGACGAGCCCGAGTAGCTGCCGACACGGACACCGGACCTCGAACGCAACCGAGGGCTCGTTCGATGCAACCCTTCTGCTTCCGCGGAACCACTCGATTCCGTGGCTCGACTGCGCTATGGTTCCCCCTTCCAATCAGAGGGGGCATCTCGGGACCCGCCGAAGTGGCGGCCCAGGGATGCGCCACAACAGAGGTGGGTGCATGAGTAGGACTCGGAACGTCGGCGTCTCCATCGGAGCCGCAGGTCTCTTGGTCGCATCGTCGTTCGGCAGCGTCGCCGCGCAGGATCTGACGCCGGTCAGCGTCGTGCTGCAGTGGGTACCGCAGGCGCAGTTCGCCGGCTACTACGCGGCCGACGCACTCGGCTTCTGGGAGGAGCAGGGTCTGGACGTCACCGTCGTCGACGGTGGCCCCGACGTGGCCCCGCAGGTCGAGGGCTCGCTGCCGACCGGCCCGGAGTTCGCCGTCTCGTGGGTGCCGCGCGTGCTAGCCGTCCGCGACGAGGGCTCCGACCTGGTCAACATCGGTCAGACCTTCCAGCGCTCGGGCACGCTCTCGGTGTCGTGGGCTGACAACCCGGTCAACTCCCCCGAAGAGTTCGCCGGCAAGCGCATCGGCGTGTGGGACTTCGGCAACGAGTTCGAGGTCACCGCGGCCGCTCGCGCCGCGGGCCTGGAGCCGGGCGAGGACTTCGAGAAGGTCATCCAGCCGTTCGACATGTCGCTGCTCCTGAACCGCGAGGTCGACGCCGCGGAGGCCATGATCTACAACGAGTACGCGCAGGTGCTCGAGACGGTGAACCCCGAGACGGGCGAGCTGTATCAGCCCGAGGACCTCGTGGTCATCGACTACAACGAGGTCGGCACGGCCATGCTCCAGGATGCCGTCCACGCGCGTGCCAGCTGGCTCGCCGAGGAGGGCAATGAGGACATCGCCACCAGGTTCCTGGCGGGCGTCTACAAGGGTTGGGCCTTCTGCCGCGACAACCCCGAAGAGTGCGTCCAGTTCACCGTCGATGCCGGCTCGACCCTGGGCCTCGGCCACCAGCGCTGGATGATGAACGAGATCAACCCGCTCATCTGGCCCTCGCCAGACGGCATCGGCTCGATGCCCCTGGAGACCTACGACACGACCGTGCAGATCATGCTCGACGCGGGCCTCATCAGCGAGGCGCCGGGCGACGATGCCTGGCGCAGCGACCTGACCGAGGCCGCGTGGGAGCTGCTCGGCGATGACGTCGACCTCTTCGGCACGGACTTCGTCAAGGGCGAGGTCGAGGTGACCCCGGGCGGCGAGTAGTCGACCCGCGGCCCCGGCCGCGACAGGCACAACCACAGGGGCCGGTCCTTCGGGGCCGGCCCTTCGTCACGTGTCGTGTGTGGACACCCTCGGTGCGGTCGACATGTCGATCACTTCGTCCGTCTCCGCGTCAGGTTCGCGTCGAGTGACCGTGGACGCGCCGAATCGGTCGACATGTCAGTGCGAACCGGCAGCTACGGCACGGCTGCCGCAGTGCCCGGCGCGTTCATGCCATGGATGATCGACATGTCGACCAC
>JBFLKP010000115.1:0-43379 GCA_040883225.1 Candidatus Limnocylindrales bacterium
ATCGACAGCGGCCACGCGGTCTGCGTCGGTGGCGGGGTCGGGACCGCGGTCGTGCACCCCATGGCCCAGGGACTCTCCGAGAAGGGCGTGCAGGTGACCTCGATCATCGGTGGCCGAGCCAGGGAGTGGATCATCTTCGAGGACGAGCTCAGGCGCTACGGTGACGTGCGCGTCTGCACCGACGATGGCTCGTACGGACGGCACGGGTTCGTCACCGACGAGCTGCGGGACATGCTCGAGGAAGGTGGCGTCGACCACGTGTATGCCGTGGGCCCCGTACCGATGATGGGCGCCGTGGCGAACGTGACCCGGGAGTACGACGTGCCCACCACCGTCTCGCTCAACGCCATCATGGTGGACGGTACCGGCATGTGCGGCGGCTGCCGCGTGAACGTCGGCGGCAAGACCGTCTACGCCTGCGTCGAGGGCCCGGAGTTCGACGCCCACGCGGTGGACTTCAAGCAGCTGGCCGATCGCCTCGCGGTGTACCGAGACGTCGAGAAGGATGCCTACCCCGTGGGCACCTGCATGATCACCGGCCTCGCCGAGGCTGCCGGAGGAGACACCCCGCGATGACCGAGCGTCCCGACCTCTCCCCCAAGGAACGGATGCAGATCGAGCGGCACGACGTCCCGGCCCGGTCGGCCGTCATCCGCTCGATGGACTTCAACGAGGTCAACCTGGGCTACTCCCAGGCCCTGGCCATGGAGGAGGCGGAGCGCTGCCTCGACTGCCGCAACCCCCGCTGCATCGACGGCTGCCCCGTGCGCGTCAACATCCCCAAGTTCATCACGCACCTGGCGGAAGGTGATCTGCACCAGGCCGCCGAGTCGCTGCTCGACGACAACGCGCTGCCCTGCGTGACCGGGCGCGTGTGCCCGCAGGAGACCCAGTGCGAGGGCCTGTGCATCCGGGGCAAGAAGGGCGAGCCGGTGGCGGTCGGTGCCCTGGAGCGCTTCGTGGCCGACTGGGCCCAGGACCACCTCGACGAGCTGAACACCAACGTCGACCCCGATACCGGGCGTCGGGTGGCCATCGTCGGCTCGGGCCCCGCCGGGCTGACCGCGGCCGGCGAGCTGGCCAAGTCCGGCCACAAGGTCACCATCTTCGAGGCCTTCCACGCACCTGGCGGCGTGCTCATCTACGGCATTCCCGAGTTCCGCCTGCCCAAGGACATCGTGCAGAAGGAGGTCGATCGCCTCAAGGACCTCGGCGTGACCATCGAGGTCAACGCCATCGTGGGCAAGACCTGGACCCTGCGCGAGCTGCGCCAGGACTTCGACGCCGTCTTCCTCGCGGTCGGAGCAGGCCTGCCGGTGTTCATGAATATCCCCGGCGAGGAGCTCAAGGGCGTCTACTCGGCCAACGAGTACCTCACGCGCGTGAACCTCATGGGCGCGTTCCGCGAAGACAGCGACACACCGGTGCTGCACGGCCAGAAGGTCGTGGTCGTCGGTGGTGGCAACGTGGCCATGGACGCGGTGCGCACCGCGCGTCGCCTGGGAGCCAAGGAGGCCATCATCGCCTATCGCCGGGGCAAGGACGAGCTGCCCGCGCGAGCGGAGGAGATCCACCACGCCGAGGAGGAAGGCGTGAAGTTCGAGCTCATGGCCTCGCCGGTCCGCATCATCGGCAACGATGACGGCTGGGTCAGCGGCATCGAGTGCCAGATGATGGAGCTGGGTGAGCCGGACGACTCCGGTCGACGACGACCCACGGCCATCCCCGACTCCGAGTATGTCGTGGACTGCGACATGGTCGTGGTCGCCATCGGGACGCGCAGCAACCCCATGCTCACCTCGTCGGAGCCGGACCTGAGGATCAACGAGTGGGGCTACCTCGTCGTGGACGAGGACGGCATGACGTCCGTGCCCGGTATCTTCGCCGGCGGCGACATCGTCCGCGGTGCGGCCACGGTCATCCTGGCCATGGGCGATGGCAAGCGCGCAGCACGCGCCATCGAGAAGTACCTCGACTCGGTTCAGGCGTTCATCCCGGGCACGCTCGGCAAGGCCAGCACCGAGAGCGAGCGAGCGGCCTCGGGCGCCTAGCTTCGCCGCGTCAGGGCTGGCTGCCGGGCCCGGCCACCGCGCTGGTGCGTCAGCCGGCCCGGGCGGCCGCCATGCGCTCGAGGACGAGGCGCTTCACGCCTTCGACCGGCACGCGCTCCTGGGTCATGGTGTCGCGGTCGCGCACGGTGACGGCGCCATCCTCGAGGGAGTCGACGTCGACCGTCACGCACCAGGGCGTGCCGATCTCGTCCTGCCGCCGGTAAAGCTTGCCGATGGCGGCAGTGTCGTCGTACACGGCCATGACGTCCTGCTGCAGGTCGCTCTTGATCCTGTGGCAGAGCTCGACGATCTCGGGGCGCTTCTTGAGCAAGGGCAGCACGGCCACCTTGTAGGGCGCGATGTCGGGGTGCAGCCGAAGCACCACGCGCGTGCCCTTCTCCAGCTGCTCTTCGTGGTAGGAGTCGATGAGGAAGGTGAAGGCCGCACGGTCGGCACCGGCCGCAGCCTCCACGACCCAGGGGATGAAGTGCTCCTCTGCGAGCGGGTCGAAGTACTCGAGGTTCTCGCCCGAGGCCTTGGCGTGCGAACCGAGGTCGAAGTCGCCGCGATTGTGCACGCCCTCCAGCTCCTTCCAGCCGAAGGGGAAGCGGTACTCCACGTCGATGGCCTTCTTGGCATAGTGCGCCAGCTCATCGGGCGCATGCTCGCGGAAGCGCAGGCGCTCGGGGGTCACGCCATAGCGCTCGTACCAGGCCTTGCGCGCCGGCAGCCACTCCTCGAAGGCCGCGGCCGCGGCCTCGCCGGGGCGCACGAAGTACTGCATCTCCATCTGCTCGAACTCGCGCATGCGGAAGACGAAGTTGCCCGGGCTGATCTCGTTGCGGAAGGACTTGCCGATCTGGGCGATACCGAAGGGCACCTTCTTGCGGCTCGAGACCTGCACGTTCTTGAAGTTGACGTACGAGCCCTGGGCCGTCTCGGGGCGCAGGTAGATGGTCGCGCCCTCGTCTTCGACCGGGCCCATGTGCGTCTTGAACATGAGGTTGAACTTGCGGGGCGGGGACAGCGGACCCTGGTCGACCGGACACACGATGCCCAGCTTCTCCACGATTCCCTGGTCCTGCAGCTCGGTCGCGCTCAGCGCCTCCGCGCCCTTCAGCTCGTCGAGACGGAAGCGGCGGCGGCACTGGCCACACTCCACCAGGGGGTCGCTGAACGAGCCCACGTGGCCCGACGTGACCCACACCTCGGGGTGCATGAGGATGCCCGCGTCGAGACCCACGATGTCGTCGCGCTCCTGGACCATCGAGCGCCACCAGGCCTTCTTCACGTTGCTCTTCAGCTCCACGCCCAGCGGTCCGTAGTCCCAGACGGCATTGATGCCGCCGTAGATCTCGGAGCTGGGGTAGACGAAGCCGCGTCGCTTGGCCAGCGAGACGATGGTCTCGAGGTTCTTGACCGTGGGCCCCGGATCGGGCGCGGTGGTAGAAGGCTGGTCGGTCACTGCTGGGGTCTCCTGGGCGTGGCGCCGGCGATGGCAGTGCCGGTCTTATCCCTGATTGTGGCAGGGAACGGCGATCTCAGCCGCCGGTCCTGCGGACCTCGTCCACGAAGGACAGCGAGCGGGCCTCGCGTTCGAGGGCGAAGCGGGTGTAGCGGCGCATCACCGACTCGACCTCAGACTCGACCGCTGGTGGCACGCGCATCGCGGCCAACGCCTCGACGTCGAAGCGCCGGTAGGCCTTGAGCAGCTTCAGCGCCTCGAGCGAGAGTCCCACCGTCTCGGCCGGTGGCGGCGGGTGGTCGGGACAGAGCACCCCACCCAGCGCGGGAACCCAGCGGAAGGTGTCGGTCTCGTTGAGCACCCGGTCGCACTCCACGCAGCGGTCGAGCTCGGGCCGCACGCCGAGCGCATCCGCCAGGCCCGACTCGAACCAGCGCGCCACCCGGCCAGGCTCCATGCCGTCGTCGAGCAGCTGGCAGGCACGCCGCAGCAGGCCATAGACCGGATGCTCCCCTGCCCGCTCCTCGACCGCCCGGTCGGCCAGCTCCCCGAGGTACCAGGCGGTGGCCGTGGACTCGAGCCGGTCGCGCAGGCGGAGCCAGGCGTGGGCCACGCTGACCTGGGTGATGACATCGAGGTTGCGGCCGCGCGCGAGCACGACCTCGAGCTCCGCGAACGGCTCGACCGAGCCGCCGATGCGGCTCCTGGGCCTGCGTACGCCCTTGGCCACGGCCCGGATCTTGCCGTCCTCGGGCGTGAGCAGCGTGATGATGCGGTCGGCTTCACCCAGGTCGAAGTGGGCGAGGACGATGGCGCGCGTCTTGTACGTCCGCGGTCGAGGCACGCTCCGGAGCGTATCGTGCGGCCGCGGGGCGTGTCGTGGAGTCGTCATCCGGGAATGTGCTACGAGCAGGTATCATGTCCGCGTGCTGACCGCCATCGACCTCGACCGCCTCATCGCCGACACCGAGCAGGAGATGCTCGGCGTCATCGAGCGCCACGAAGACGCCCGCACGCGCGAGCTGTACGAGATGGTCCGCTACCACATGGGCCTGGACACGCACGCTCCGCGCGGCAAGCGCATGCGTCCGCTCATCGGCCTGCTGGCGTACCAGTCCATCGCGGGCGATCACGCCAAGGCGCTGCCCGGTGCGGCCGCGGTCGAGATGGGGCACAACTTCAGCCTCGTCCACGACGACATCGAGGACAACGGCACCGAGCGCCGGCATCGGCCGGCGCTGTGGACGGTGTGGGGCAAGGCGCAGGCCATCAACACCGGCGACGCGCTCTTCACGCTCAGCCGCATGGCCCTCTATCGCCTGGAGGAAGAGGGCTTCGATGACGCCCGCATCCTGCGGCTCATGCGCCTCTACGACCAGACCTGCCTGGAGCTGTGCGAGGGCCAGTTCATGGACATCTGGACGTCGGAGCACGACGAGTGGATGTCGGTCGACTACTACTTCGACATGATCGGCCGCAAGACGGCCGCGCTCATCGCCGGCTCGGCAGAAGCCGGCGCGGTGCTGGCCACCGAGGACGAGAGCGTCATCAGCGCCTATCGCCGGTTCGGCTGGGCGCTGGGACTGGCCTTCCAGCTCAACGACGACCTGCTGGGCATCTGGGGCGACGAGGCCTCGACGGGCAAGGCGACCTCGGACATCGTCACGCGCAAGAAGACGCTGCCGCTGATCTACGCCCTGGCCCAGTCGACCGGCGACGATCGAGCGCGGCTGCGGGCCATCCTGGCCCAGTCGGACCGCGACCCCACCCCCGACCAGGTCGGCGAGGTGGAGGCCATCCTCGAGCGCGTCGGTGCCCGCGACTACACCCGCGCCCGCGCCCGCGAGTACCGCGATGAGGCGCTGGCCCAGCTCGGCTCCGTGGGCACCGTCGACCGGGCGTCGATGGAGCGCCTGGCCGACGTCGTGCGCGGCGTCATCCGCGCCTAGGAGCCGGGGGCGGAGCCGCAGCTACACTTCGGTCGCTTCGACCTCCACGGGCTCTGGCGGGGTGTGGAGCACGTGGACCGTGCGCACTCGTCGCCCGTCGGTCGCCTCGACGGTGAGCTTGAGCCCGTCGACCTGGACCGTGTCCCCGACCGCGGGCACGCCGCCGATGTGGTGGTAGACGAGCCCACCGACGGTATCGAACTCCTCCTGGTCGTCACCGTCGAGGGCCGTGTCGAAGTGCTCGAGGAGGTCGTCCACGTCGGTCCGCCCGTCGACCCGCGCCTCGTGGTCACCGAGGGGCACGATCATCGGCTCCTCCTCGTCGTACTCGTCCTGGATCTCACCGACGATCTCCTCGAGCAGGTCCTCGATGGTCACGAGGCCAGCCGTGCCGCCGTGCTCGTCGAGCACGATGGCGATATGGACGCGCCGGCGCTGGAGCGAGCGAAGCAGGTCATCGACGAGCATGGACTCGGGCACGAAGAGCGGGGTGCGCAGCAGGCTGCGGATCGACGGCGGCCGGTCCTCGCCCACCAGGAAGGGCAGCAGGTCCTTGGCGTAGAGCATGCCGATGATGTTGTCGATGTTGTCCTCGTAGACCGGGATACGCGAGTGGCCCTCGCCCACGATGGTGTCGACGATCTGGGCCAGCGTGGCGTCGGCCTCGAGCGTGATCATGTCGACGCGCGCGACCATGACCTCGTGCGCGCGCTGCTCGCTGAGCTCGAGCACGCCGCCGATCATCTGCTCCTCTTCGGCTTCGATCGTGCCCTGCTCCGACCCGCGCTCGACGAGGATGAGCAGCTCCTCGCTGGTGATGGCGTCGTCGGTGCTGACGTTGCGCACGCCCAACAGCCGTGTCACCGCATGCGTGACCGTCGTCAGGAACCAGACCACCGGTCCCAACGCGCGCCCGATGACCTCGATGGGCCGCGAGAGCGTGAGGGCGTAGCGCTCGGCATGGGCCAAGGCCAGCGTCTTGGGCACGAGCTCGCCGAAGATGATGGTCACGAGGCTCACGAAGAGCGTCACGATGAGCAGCGAGATGAGCTCCGCGGCGCCTCCGAGACCCACGCTGCGCAGCCACTCCGCGAGCTGGCCCGCGACGCTGGCACCGGCGAAGGCCGCGGCCAGGAAGCCGATGAAGGTGATGCCGAGCTGGATGGTGGCCAGCACGCCGGCCGGCTGCTCGATCATGCGCGCTACGCGCGTCGCGCGCGCGTCGCCTTCGTCGCTCAGCTGCCGCAACCGGCTGCGGCGCACGGTGACGAGGGCGATCTCGGCGGCCACGAAGACGCCGTTGAAGGCCACGAGCAGGGCGATGATGAGGAGTTCGACCAGGGAGCCCATCAGCGGTCCGGGGCGTCCTCGGTGTGGGTTCCGTCAGCGCCCTCGGTCGCGGCCTCGGCCTCGGCCGCGGCGGACTTCGAGGCCTGGGCATGGCGCTCGCGGATGCGTGCCGGCACGCCCAGGGCCATCTCCCCATCGGGCACGTCCCGAGTCACCAGCGAGGCGGCACCGGTGTAGGCGCCCGCACCCACGGTGACCGGCGCACGCATGATGGTGTCGGAGCCGATGAAGGCACCGTCGCCGATCTTCGTGCGGTGCTTCATGCGGCCGTCATAGTTCGCGGTGATGGAGCCGGCGCCGATGTTGACCCTCTCTCCGACCTCGGCGTCGCCGAGATAGCTGAAGTGGTGGCTCTTGGTGCCGGCCCCGATCGTGCTGTTCTTGACCTCGGCGAAGTTGCCCAGCTCGACCCGTGGGCCGATGTAGGAGCCCTTGCGCACGTGGCTGAACGGGCCGATGGTGGCGTCAGCGTCGACCGTAGCGCCCTCCAGCACGCTGGCCCAGACCACGGTGCGCTCGCCGACCGTGGTGTCGAAGACCTGGGAGCCGGCGCGGATGACCGCATCGCGCTCGATGACCGTCTGGCCACGAAGCACGACGTTGGGCTCGAGGGTGACGTCCTCGGCGATGCGCACGCTCTGGTCGATGTACGTGGTGGACGGGTCCAACATCGTCACGCCCGCGGCCATGTGGGCCTCGAGGATGCGGAGGCGCATCTCGAGCTCGGCGTCGGCCAGCTGACGACGATCGTTGATGCCCAACAGCGTGCCGTCGTCCTCGACCTCGAGGGTGACCACGGCGCGGTCGTCGCGGCGCGCCAGCGGGATGAGCTCGGGCAGGTAGAGCTCGCCGCTGACCGGGCTGGGCTCGACCTCGCCGATGCGCAGGCGCAGCCACTCCGCGTCGAAGGCGTAGAGCCCGGCGTTGATCTCGGTGATGCCGCGCTGCTCCTCGGTCGCGTCACTGAACTCGACCACCCTGGTGGTGCGGCCCTCGGCGTCTCGGGTCACACGCCCGAGCGCGGCCGGATCCTCCATGTCCACGCAGATCAGCGCCACCGCCGCATCGACGTCGCGCCGGGCCTCGACCAGGTCAAGCAGCACGTCCGCGTCCACCAGGGGGACGTCGCCGGAGAGCACGAGGATCTCGCGCACTTCGGTCGGCAGCTCACGCAGTGCCGTGGCGACGGCGTCGGCGGTCCCTCGTGGCTCCGCCTGGATGGCGAAGTCAGCCGCTCCCGCGAAGACGTCGGCGACCTGAGCGACCGG
The DNA here is from genome assembly GCA_040883225.1 of Candidatus Limnocylindrales bacterium. Taxonomy (GTDB): domain Bacteria; phylum Chloroflexota; class Limnocylindria; order Limnocylindrales; family CSP1-4; genus JAFMJV01. The sequence continues at coordinate 8,084 of JBFLKP010000115.1, forward strand.
CGGGCTGATGACGACGGTCGGACGGTTGCCGGTCGCGGCCTGGGCAGCGTCAAGGACATAACCCAGCATGGGTCGGCCGCAGACGGGGTGGAGCACCTTGGGAGTGCTCGAACGCATTCGGGTACCAAGCCCCGCGGCCATCACGACCGCCACGAGGGGCTGTGGTTGGTGGGTGTTCACGAAGCGGCGGTACCGCCCTTCGGTGATGGAGGGTGTTCGGGCATCAGGTTGGATGAATCTAGGGGTCGCGCCCTCGGGGTGTCAAACGCCTGACCCAGCCATGGACCTACCATGTCAGGACGAACCAGCCACAGACGAGGTCTGCCATGTCCCGTTTCAACGAGGCCCTCGACAAGCACATCGCCAACGAGTTCGCCGCTTCGCAGCAGTACGTCGCCATCGCGGCCTGGTACGACGACCAGACGCTGCCGCAGCTGGCAGCCCACTTCTACCGCCAGGCGGTCGAGGAACGGAACCACGCCATGATGATCGTGCAGTACCTGCTCGACGCGGGTGCCAAGGTCACCATCCCCGGTGTGGAGGCGCCCAGGACGGCGTTCGACTCGTATATCGAGCCGGTGCGGATGGCGCTCGAGCAGGAGCGGGAGGTCACGCGCCTCATCACCGACCTGGCCCACCTTGCGCGCGAGGAAGGCGACCTCGTGGGAGAGCAGTTCCTGGCCTGGTTCCTGGCCGAGCAGCGAGAGGAAGAGGCGAGCATGGCCGACCTCGTGCGCACCGTAGAACGCGCGGCCGAGACCAACATCCTGCTCGCCGACGACTACCTTGCGCGCAACGCCGTGGGCGACGGCGGAGAGGATGCCGGTGCCCCCGAGGCGGCCGGCGGTGCCCTCTAGGCCCAGATCACCGATGGACCGGGGCGAAGGCCGGCGTCGCCGACGATCGACCTCGAGCGCCCGCTTCAGCGCTTCTGGGCGATGACCTCGATCTCGACGCGGATGTCCAGCGGCAGCCGGGCTGCCTGGATCGTGGTGCGCGCAGGATACGGTTCGGGCAGGTAGGAGCCGTAGACCTCGTTGAAGGCCTTGAAGTCGTCCATGTCCGCGAGATAGCAGGTCGACTTCACGACGTCGCTGAAGTCGAGCCCCGTCTCCGCGAGGACGGCCTTGATGTTCTCCATCGTGCGCCGGGTCTGAGTGGCCACATCGCCTTCCACGATGGTGTTCGTCTCGGGGTCCATGGGCCCCTGGCCGGAGCAGAAGACGAGGCTGTCGGTGACGATGGCCTGGCTGTAGGGCCCGAGCGCGTTGGGGGCCTTCGATGTCTGGATGCGCTGCTTCACGAGTCCTCTCCCCGTCCGAGCGTGGACGTGCTGATGATGGTGGCGCCCTCGAGCTCGGGCGCGCTGCTGGCGCCGAGCGCGGCGGCGGCGCGCGTGGCGGCCGATTCCGAAGGATAGACGGCCACGAGGGTCGGCCCCGAGCCCGTCAGCAGGACCGCGCGGCCGATGGTCCGCGACACGAGATCGCGCGTGGCGGCCAGCTCCGGCAGCAGCCGAGCGGCCGGGGGCCAGAGGTCGTTGGCGTCGCGTAGCACCGCGGTCGACGCGGCCAGCATCATGCCGTCGACACCCTCGCGCAGCAGGGCGACCACCTCGTCCACCCGCTCGAGCGCCCCCGCCGACGGCGCACGGTCGTACTCCGCGAACACGTCGGCGGTCGAGAGCCGGGCGCTCGGCGTCACCAGCAGGATGCCCGCTGCTGGCTCGGTCGAGGGCAGCGGAGAGACGCGCTCGCCGATGCCCTCGACCAGCGAGGCCGGGTGGCCGGCGGAGAAGAAGGGCACGTCGGCGCCGACGCGGAGAGCCGCTCCGAGACGCTCCGCGGGATGGAGCCGCACGCCCCAGGCTGCGAGGGCGAGGTCGATGGCTGCGGCCGCATCGGAGCTGCCGCCGCCGAGCCCGGCGGCGGTCGGGATCCGCTTGCGCAAGCCGAACCGCAGCGATGGCAACGAAGGGTCGATGGCCGCGCGCAGGTGGGTGGCCGCACGCAACACGAGGTTGTCGCCGACGGCCACCTGCTCGCCTTCGACCTCGAGGTGGTCGGCCGGAGCACCGGGGACGGGCTCGACCTCGAGACGGTCGTGCAGGGCCAGCCGCAGGAACACCGAGCGCAGCTCGTGATAGCCGTCGTCGCGCCTGCCGGTGATGGCGAGGGCGAGGTTGATCTTGGCGTGGGCATCGGCCTCGAAGCGGGTCACGGCAAGGGGCTCAGGGCGGCGCGCAAGGCCAGCCACTCGTCGACGGCCAGCGTCTGCGGCCGCCGCTCCGGCGCGATGCCGCAGGCCGCCAGCGCGGTCGCCACACGCTCTCGGTCGAGGCCGGGCAACTGCCGCGCGAGCACGTTGTGGATCATCTTGCGTCGCTCCCGGAAGGCCGCCTGCACCAGGCGCCAGAGCTCGTCCTCCTCCCCTGCTCCCAGCCGCCGCGGGCGGGTCGTGCCGGTGAGGACGGCGGAGTCGACATCGGGGGCAGGCTCGAAGGCCGCGGCCGGCACGGTGAAGGCGACCTCGACGTCGGCGTGGTACTGAACGAAGACCGTGAGATAGCTCATGCCGCCGGGCGCTGAGGCGATGCGCTCGGCCACCTCCCTCTGGACCATCATCACGAAGCGCTCGGGCCGCGGCTCGGAGCCCAGCACGTGGTGGAGGATGGGGCTGGTGATGTGATACGGCACGTTGGCCACCAGCGCCCACGGAGGGGCGACCAGCTCCGAGACCTCCAGGTCGAGGACATCGCCCTCGACCAGCCTGAGCCGGGGCTCCTCCGCGAAGCGGGTGCGCAGGTGGTCGGCGAGGCGCGGGTCGAGCTCCACGGCGGTCACCGTGGCGCCCACGGCCAACAGCTGGGCGGTGAGGATGCCGACGCCGGGGCCGACCTCCACGACCCGCTCCCCGACGGACACGCTCGCGGCCTCGATGATGCGCTCGAGCACCAGGCCATCAGCGAGATGGTTCTGGGAGAGGGACTTGCGCGCGCCGAGCCGGTGGCGTCGGAGGTAGCGCTCGACCGCCTCGGGGCCGAGATGGGCGGGATCGAGCGTGTCGCCGTCGCCGGCCACGGTCAGACGGCCAGCCTGTACGAGGGCCGGGCGTCGAGGGACCGGTCGCCACGCTCTCCGGCCAGGTAGCGGTGGAAGCCGGCGGCCCCGATCATGGCCGCATTGTCGGTACAGAGCCCGGGCCGCGGAACGATGAGCGGCAGGCCCATCCCCCGGGCACCCTCGTCGATGCGGTCCCGAAGGACGGCGTTGGCGGCGACGCCACCGCCGAGGATGATCGATCTCGCCTGCAGCTCCCGGGCAGCGCGCAGGAGCTTGCTCGAGAGCACGTCCACGACCGACTCCTGGAACCCCCACGCCAGCTCGGCCACGTCGGCCTCGGAGAGGTCGGCGCCGTCGAGCTCGCGCGACTCCGCGGGCAACCCCAGGGTCTGTGCCACCTCGTGGCGGGCGGCGGTCTTGAGGCCGGAGAACGAGAAGTCGTACGACTCGGCCATCCACGCGCGCGGGAAGCGACGATCACGGGCGGTCGCTCCCGCGGCCGCCCGCATGATGGCCGGACCACCCGGGTAGGACAGGCCCAGCAGGCGGCCGACCTTGTCGAAGGCTTCGCCGGCAGCGTCGTCGACGGTCTGACCCAGCAGGCGATACGTCAGGTGGTCCCGCATCTCCACGATGAAGGTGTGCCCGCCGCTGACGACGAGGGCCACGAGCGGGAACTCGGGCGGTGGCTTGTCCTCCTCGTCGGGGTCGAGCAGCCAGGCCGCGTAGATGTGACCCTCCAGGTGGTTCACCGGCACCAGCGGCAGGCCGACCGACCAGGCCAGCGTCTTGGCCAGGGTGATGCCCACCAGCAGCGAGCCCGCGAGGCCCGGGCCCTCGGTCACGGCCACCGCGTCGAGCGCGCGCCAGTCCTCGATGCCGGCTCGCTCGCGGGCCTCGTCAAGGACCGGGATCATCCAGCGCAGGTGGGCCCGGGCGGCGACCTCGGGCACGATGCCGCCCGTGGCCGAATGCAGCTGCACCTGGCTGGCGACGACGTTGGCGACGATGCGGCGGCCACCCTCGACCACGGCCACGGCGGTCTCGTCGCAGGAGGACTCGACCGACAGGATGCGTCCGCTGCTCACTGGTCCAGCACCTCCGGTGGGTCGTCGGGATCGGGCACGTCGCCCGGGTCGTCGAGCAGCACGTCGGTCGCGTACCGACCACGCTTGCTCGAGAGCAGTCCCTGCATCTCGGGGGTCTCGAGGCGGTCCGTGGTCATGATCAGGGCATCCTCGCCGTTGTCGGTGTAGTAGCGCGGGCGAACGCCGACAGGCTTGAAGCCGAACGCCCCGTAGAGCCGGCGCGCGGCGGCGTTGGTGAGCCGGACCTCGAGCGTGCACACGGCGGCTCCGAGGTCGGCGGCCAGCTCCATCAGCTCGACCAGCAGCAGTCCCCCGATGCCACGACGGCGATAGGCCGGGAGCACGGCGAAGGTGGTCACGTGGGCCTCATCGACCATCAGCCAGATCCCGGCATAGCCGATGACCCGCTCTCCCGCGCGCACCACCAGGTAGCGCGCAAGGCGGTTGGTCTCGAGCTCCTGGCGGAAGGCGTACGGCGGCCACGGCGTCGGGAACGAGGCGCTCTCGATGGCGTGGACGGCAGGGATGTCCTCGGCGGACATCTCCGCGACGACCAGCCTTACCGGAGGTCGGGCGACCATCCCAGGTCCTCGGCAGCTCGCTTCACGCCGCGCGGCAGCGCCACGTAGGCAGGCGTGAGCTCGGCGACATCGTCGGTCTGGCCGGCTTCGACGCGGGCGCTCGCCAGCTGCAGCAGCGCGGCGGCCAGGCCCTCGACGGCCGCTGCGCCGACGCGTGCGGCCTCCTCGCCGACGAGCGTGGGGTCCACGTCGACGGCCACGGCCGTGGCGCCGGCCAGCGCATGGGACAGCTCGCCAGAAGCGATGAGCAGCGGATCGTGCCCGGCCCACGCGAGGTAGTGGTCCCGAGCACCGGCGGGCAGCACGACCGGGGCGTCGGCGGCAGCGCCCTCGACCGTGGCTGCGAGCCTGAGGGCATCTGACGACATCACGCCCACCAGCGGCAACTCACGGGCATAGGCCACCGTCTTGAGCGTGGCGAGCCCCACACGCAAACCCGTGAACGAGCCCGGACCGGTACCCACGGCCAGCGCGGCAACGTCATCGAGCGAGCGTCCGGCCTGGCCCAGCACCTCCTCGATCTGCTCGAGCACGTGTGCGCCGTGGCGATGACGAACCTCGCGGCGGCTGATCGCGAGCGGCAGGCTGGAACCGAGAGCCACGATGCTCGCGCGAGTCGAGGTGTCGACCGCGAGGATGAGGCGGTCGCTCACCGCTGCACCATCCCTGTGTCGGCGGCTGCCAACCGCCAGGCCGCAGCGGCCTCGAGGTACCGGCGGGCGATGTCGCCGTGGCCGCTCATCTCGATGTCGCGAGCGTCCGCGCCGGTGGGCTCGATGGCCACGGTCAGGCGGGCTGGATCGAGCTGGGCATCGAGGCGGTCGGCCCACTCGCTGAGGGTCACGCCGTCGTCCTGTCGTTCATCGAGGAGCCCGCCGGCGAGGATCTCGTCGGCGCCCTCGAGGCGATAGAGGTCCTGGTGGAAGAGCCTGAGCCGGCCCTCGTACTCGGCCATGAGCGTGAAGCTGGGACTGTTGACCACGTCGTCGATGCCAAGGCCCACGGCGAAGCCCTTGGCGAACTGCGTCTTGCCCGCGCCGAGCGGGCCCACCAGCGCCAGACGGTCGCCGGCCTGAGCGGCCGGCGCGAGAGCTGCCGCGAGAGCCCGGGTGTGCTCGGCAGAGGTGGTCGTGACGCGCAGGCTGAGGGGCCGGAGGTCCGGATCGGTCATGGTCACTGGCCGCAGGTTAGCCGAGTCGCTCCAGAAGGGTCAGTGGGACGCAGTGGCGCTCGATCCCGCCTTCGGGCCCGGGAAGCTCGACGAAACCGCCGGGGGCATAGGCTCCGCCGGGCCAGCGGCGCGGACCAGAGAGCCCGACCAGCAAGCCCTCGTGGTCGCGATGCTCGCCGGCCACCACGCGGACGGTGTCGGGCGGACGCGAGGCTGCCTCGAGCAATGGCGCCGGGTCCCCGTCGACGATGAGCATCCTGGAGCCGGGCACGATGCCGGCCTGGCGGCCGTCGGCGGCCACCAGCAGGTCCCACAGGTGCGAGGGGATGGGCGCGCGGCCGTAGCCCCCGAGAGCGACCAGCCCGAAGGGTGCGGCTGCGTGCAGGGACGCCTGCTGGCGCGCCTCCGATGAGCTGAGCTGGCGCAGGTCGCGGCTGGCCACGCCGCCGGTGACGACGGCTGCGACACCGATGGCGCGGGCGCGTGAGAGCGCTTCGATGTCGACGCGAGCGCCGACCACGAGGATGGCGCCGGCGGCCCCGACATCGATCCTGGAGGTCTGCAGCTCGGCGTTGGGCGCATCGACGGCGACGAGGATGCGACCGATCGTGGGCCGGCCCCAACCGATGCGCGCGTCGACGGCGAGCCCGTGGACACGAAGGTCCACGCGGGCGGGGGTGACGGCCTCGACGACGCCGCTGGCAGGGGCATCGATGATGACCTCGCCGCGGCCGGCCACGAGGCGGGTGACACCGTCGCGACCGTGCTCACACACGCGGGTGCGGTAGGTGCCATCGCCCGAGCGCCGGCCGAGGCGACCAGAGGACTCGACAGGAACGTCGTCGAGCACCGCCCCCGGCGGGATACCGATGATCGCGGCGCTGGTGTCGACCTCGACCGCGACCTGCTCGCGGAAGTGCTCGATGATGGGCTGTCCGAGCTCGACCGGCTGTCCCGGGCCGACCAGCGGGCGGTCGGCAAGGCCGAGCGGGATCCGCAGCAGCCGGCCGCTGCCGGGGCTAGCAGCCGGCGGTACGAAGCGACCGGGATCGGGGCGCGGGTCGCGGTCGGGCTGGGACGGGGTCATCACTCGCTCCCGGCCCACACGGGCGCTTCCCAGGTCTCGAGCCGGCTGCGCCGGGCTTCCCCACCGTCGGGCAGGTCCAGGGGGATGGGGCGAGTATCGACGAAGAGGCCTCCGAGGCCGCCATTCACCTCCATCGAGATCGGTGCGCCCTCGCTGCCGAGGATGGTGCCCTCGCCCGGGTCGATGCCGATGCTTGCGGAGATCCCCGGCGGCAGGTCCACCAGCTGGAGCTCTCCGGGGTCGAGCTGCAAGCGCTGGTCTCCGAGGACGCTGGCGATGCTCATGCGAGCCGGTGCCTTGCCCTTCTTGCGCTCCGGGATGGTGCCCGTGACGATGGCGCTGCCGAGCGGCAGAAGGCAGTCGCCCATGAGGTCCCCCAGCAGACGCTGGCGGTCGGCTTCCACGGGCAGGGCACCGAGGGGGGCCAGCACGCCCGCGTGGTCGTGGAGCAGGCTCACCGCTCCGGCGCGGCGAACGCCGTCGACGAGGGCCAGCGCCACCGCGGCCGGCGGCAGGCCCGCGAAGGCGCCACCGGAAAGCGCCACGACACCGGCGCCACCGCGGTCCGCGTCGCCGGCATCGGCCCAAGCCGCCTCGAGGCGTTCGAGCGCGGCGCGGAGCGCGGCCAGGCGCAAGCGGGCACCGTTCGACCCGGCAGCGGCCCAGGGCCGGAGCACCAGGTTGCGCACGCCGTCGAGCCAGGCCGCCGGGTCGCCCCCGCCGAGCGTCGACCAGCGCAGCACGGCATCGCCCGCGTCGGCGTCAGTAAGCAGCGCGCGCGGGAACGAACCAGCTGTGGCATACACGCCGTGGCCCTGTTCGATACCAGGAGCGGCGAGCGTTCGAGAGCCGGAAGCGACGCCGATCTCGATGCCATCGACGCTGGCCTCGAGCACGGTCGCGAGCGAGTGGACCGAGGCCCGCAAGGCGGATCGGGCATCGATGCCCGGCGTGGCCCCGCGGTCGGCGAGGAAGCGGCCGACCTGCAGCGCTGCGCTGCGCAGCTGCGACTCCGACCGGCTGGATACTCGCTCGGGTGCAGGCAGGGAGAAGAGCCGGCCGTCGGGGATGCCCTCGGGACGGTCCACGAAGGGGCCGCTGGCGACGACCGCGAGGTCGTCACGGAACCGCGCGAGCGAGGCCACCCGCGGCCACAGCTGCTGGGCAGCCCCCAGCTCGTTCTCCTCGGCCGCGTCCCGGCCACCCATGACGACCGCGTGCAGGTCGGGGTCGAGGCAGGCTTCACCAAGAGCGACGATGTCCGGTGCGGGCCCGAAGAAGCGCCCCTCGATGGTCCAGCCGGCCCCATCGAAGGCCCGTTCGAGCAGCTCGCCGGCCGCCTCGCTGGCGGCCACCAGCACGCCTCGCGGGGGCGGGCCGGTGAAGACCTCGAGGCGAGACCAGTCTCGCCAGCCCTCCATGGAGCCAGCCACCGAGGCGTCCGTGCGAGCGACGCGCCAGGCCAGGTCCTCGAGCACGGACTCAGGGTCGATACCGACCGGGGCCGACGCGGCCGCGGCCATGCGATAGCGGCCGTCGACCGGTGCGATGAGCGCGGCCGTGGTGCTGACCGTGCCACGGTCGAGCGTGAAGAAGGCGGGCGTGTCCTGGGTCACGCGTCAGATGGTAGCCGGGTCCGGCGCAGGCGGCCTGCGATCAGGCGTCGAGGCCGAACTCCGCGTCGAGCTCCTCGAGGCGATCGATGAGGCGCTCGATGCCATCGTCGTCGGCGAGCAGCGAGCTGGCTCCGGGGATCGCGCCACCGAAGATGCGCCGGACGGCCGGGTCGAAGAAGAGCATGCCCAGCCCATCGAGCGAGCCGGCGCCGCGATTGGCCTCGAGGAAGAGCACCGCCGGCACGGTCACACCGCGCATGGTGATCTCGCGCGCGACGATCTCGATGTCGTCCCCGTCGAACCCTCCGATATCAGGCGACTCATGGAGTTGCTCGGTGGTCTCCGTCGGTCGTAGCAAACCGCATTCCTCCTCGAGACACGACGAGACTTCACGGCTGTCGCCAAGGGCCCCTCTCTGACCGTCGGCATCGTCATCACGAAGTGTCTGCGCCGGCTGCGACCGAGAGTCCTAGTCCGCTCTAGCCGCACCGGCCGATGGATGGTACACCCGGGCCAGCCGATGGGCCATGCTTGTCAGCACCTCCCAGGCGATGGTGTTGCGCCAACGCGCCAGTTCCCCGGCGGTGATCGACTGGCCACCTTGGGAACCCAGCAGGACGAACTCCTCGCTGTAGTCGAGACCGTCCAGATCGGTGACGTCGACGGTCACCGCGTCCATCGACACGCGGCCCACGAGCGGCAACCGCCGGCCGCGCACGATGACCTCCGCGCCGGGCTGGGTGGCACGCAGATAGCCGTCGCCGTAGCCCACCGGAAGGACCGCGATCCGGGACGGCCGCGGCGCCGTCCAGGTGCCGCCGTAGCCCACGCTGCCGCCTTCGGGTACGCGCGAGAAGGCGATGGGCCGGGCCCGCAGGGACATGGCCGGTCGCAACCGGGCGGCGGCTTCCTGCGCGTCGGGCGCGATGGGCAGGCTCTCGTCGAGCACACCGTAGGACGCGACGCCCGGGCGCACGAAGTCGAGCGCGGGCTCGTCGCCGGTGAAGATGCCGCCGGAGGCTGCCGCGTGGCGTGGTGGGACCGGGACACGAGCCTCACGCAGGGCCGTGGCCGCGATGTCGAAGCGCAGCAGCTGGCCGTCGGAGGTGGGCGGATCCTCCGGGCTGTGCAGGTGCGACCACAGGCCGGCCAGCTCGAAGCGGGGGTCGGCGTGGGCTGCGGCCGCGACCGCGACCACGTTCTCCGGCTGCAGCCCGCCACGCCCCATCCCGGTCTCGACGCCGAGGTGGATGCGCACCGGGCGGCGGCCCTCGGGCAGGGCGCGTCCGATGGCCTCGAAGTCGGCGGCTGACATCACCGGCAGCTCGACGTCGATGGCGAGCGCCTCGGCGACCGCCCCGTGCGGCACCGGGTAGAGCATGATGATGCGCTTGGACACGTGGGGCCGCAGCTCGATGGCCTCATCGAGCGTGGCCACACAGAACGCGTCCACGACCGGCTCGATGGCGCGGCTGACCGGGATCATGCCGTGCCCGTAGGCCTCGGCCTTGACCACCTGCGCCACGGCGGCCTCGCCCACGACCGAGCGGATGAGGGCGATGTTGTGACGGATGGCATCGAGGTCGATATCGAGCCAGGCGCCGCGACGGTCGGTCACGCTCCGCCACCGGGCGCTTCGAAGCCAAGGCGGCGGCCGCGGTCGGCTACGGCCGCGAGGTGGCGTCGCACGCGCGGGATGGCCGGTAGCAGGTCGGTGGCCATGAGCCCGGCGTCGCCGAGGTGCCCGCTGAGGTCCTCGCCGGCGCGGGCGTGGAGGTAGACCCCCAGAGCGGCGGCCGCGAACGGGTCCAGCCCCTGCCCCACCAGCGAGGCGACGACCCCGGCGAGCACGTCGCCGGTGCCGCCGGTGCCTAGGGCCGGGACCTCGAACTCCGCGGTCAGGTGACGTCCGTCGGGGGCGGCGATGATGGTGTTGGCACCCTTGAGGACCGTGATCACGCCCCACTCCGCAGCGGCGGCGATGGCGGCGGCACGGCGCTCGTGATCGGCCTCGCCAGCCGAGCGACCGAGCCTGGCCAGCTCGCCGGGATGCGGCGTGAGCGCGACCGGCCGGCCCAGGCGGGTCCACCAGCCCGGCGCGTCGGCCAGCGCCGCGAGGGCGCCGGCATCGACGACCGCCGGCGGCCCCTCGGCGCGAAGCAGGCCGGCCAGCGCGCGCGCATTGGCTCGTGACGGCGGCAGACCCGGTCCCAGGAGCAGCGAGTCGTGGGGCAGCTCCAGCAGCGCGGCCACGGCCGCGGGTGGGTCGATGACGAAGGGTGCGGTCTCGGGCAGGCCGCGCGTGATGAGCTCCGGCACGCGCCCGGCGATGATCGGCTGCAACGAGGCCGGCACAGCGAGCGTCACCAGGCCACAGCCAGCGCGCAGCGCCGCCGTTCCAGCCATGAGCGCGGCACCGACATAGTCGAGCGATCCGGCCATGACCACGACGCGTCCGAACGTGCCCTTGTGGCCGCGCGGGTCGCGCTCGGGCAGCAGCCCGGCCGCGGCGGCCTCGTCGATGACGTTGGCGTCAGCGGCCGTCACTCGCGCTCCCGCTCGATCGCGGCGTCGGCGCCGGCCTCGGCGGCACGGACCTCGGCATCGAGGTCGCGGAGCCGGCGCATGCGCGCCATGAGCTGCTTCTCGCGGTCATCCATGCGTGCTTCCATGTCGATGGGAAAGACGAACTCGCCACCCTGGGTCCGGACGCCGAAGGCGATGGCGACCGCGAACTCGCGCTCGTGGCTGATCGACACCGCGACCCGCTCCATGCCCAGCTGGTTGGCCCGCGCCAGGGCTCGGTCGTGGAGCCGGCACATGGGCGCGCCGGTGGGCAGGCGGATGATCTCGATCTCGCGCCAGCCGACCCCGCGTACGCCGAGGCCCAGCACCTTCGAGACCGCCTCCTTGGCGGCCCAGCGACCGGCGAAGTTCTCCGGTCGGTCACGCACGTAGGCATCCTCGTGGTCGGTCAGCACGCGCTTGGCGAAGCGCCGGCCGTGCTTCTTGATGGCCGCCCGGATGCGCTCGACCTTGATGATGTCGATGCCCACCTCCTGGGCGCCGGGCGGGGGCGTGGGCAGCTCGCTCACTCGACCGTCACCGACTTGGCCAGGTTGCGTGGCTGGTCCACGTTGGTGCCCCGCGCGACGGCCGTGTGATAGGCGAAGAGCTGGAGCGGGATGACCGCCAGGGCCGGGCTCAGCATCTCCACGGTCGGTGGCACCCACATGATGTCGTCGGCCACCGCCTTCATGCGGTCATCACCCTCGGTCACCACGGCGATGACGCGGGCATCCCGGGCACGGCCCTCCATGAGGTTGCTGACGAGCTTGTCGTGCACCGCCGTGCGAGTGGCCACGGCCACCAGCGGTACCTCCGCGTCGAGCAGCGAGATGGGCCCGTGCTTGAGCTCGCCGGCGGCGTAGCCCTCCGCGTGCACATAGCTCACCTCCTTCAGCTTGAGCGCGCCCTCGAGTGCGGCCGGATAGGTGATGCCACGGCCGACGTACATGTAGCCGCGTGAGCCCAGGTAGCGGCGTGCCAGCTCGGCGGCCGGTGCCTCGTTGAGCTCGAGCGTGCGCTGGGCGTTGGCGGGCAGGGCTCGCAGGCCCTCCACGAGGGCCTTCTCGTAGAGCCCGTCAAGATGCCCGCGCGACTTCGCCACTTGGGCGGCCACGAGCAGCAGCGTGACGACCTGGGTGACGAAGGTCTTGGTGGCCACGACGGCGATCTCCGGGCCGGCCTGCAGGAAGAGCACCGCGTCGGCTTGGCGGGTGATGGCCGAGCCGACCGTGTTGGTCACGGCCACGATCGGGCAGCCCCGCTCGCGGGCGAGCCGCGTGGGCGCCAGCGTGTCCGCCGTCTCGCCCGATTGCGTAACGGCGATGACCAGCGTCTTCTGGTCCAGCGGTGGCGGATCGTAGCGGAACTCGGAGCCGACGTTCCAGCGCGCGGGGATGCCCGTCCAGACCTGCAGCGCGGTCGCCGCCACGGCGGCGGCATAGGCCGCCGAGCCGCAGGCGACGAGCTCGATGCGCTCGATGTACGGGAGGATCGGCCCGAGGGGGTCCAGCTCCGGCACCCGCACCTCGTCCCCGTGGACGCGGCCGGCGATGGCGGCCCGGATGGCCTCCGGCTGCTCGTGCATCTCCTTGAGCATGTAGTGCTCGTAGCCGCCCTTCTCGGCGGCCTCGATATCCCAATCGATGTGACTGACCGGGCGCTCCTGCTCGCGACCGACGATGTCGGTGATGGTGACCGAGCCAGGCCGGATGTCAGCGACGTCACCTTCCTCGAGGAAGATGACCTCACGTGTGTGCGCCAGCACCGCGGCCACGTCGGAAGCCAGGAACGCCTCGTCGCGGCCCAGCCCGACGATGAGCGGCACGTTCATCTTGGCCCCGACCACGCGGTCTGGCTCGCCCTTGTGGATGACCGCGAGGGCATAGGCGCCGTGGGCGTGCTGGAGGGCGGTGCGCACCGCGGCCGAGAGGTCGCCGTCATAGGCCTCCTCCACGAGGTGCGCGATGGCCTCCGTGTCGGTCTCGCTACCGAGCACATGGCCCGCGGCCTCCAGCTCGGCACGCAGCTCGATGAAGTTCTCGATGATGCCGTTGTGGATGACGGTCAGCTCGCCGGTGCAGTCGATGTGAGGGTGGGCGTTGAGGTCGTTGGGGCGACCGTGGGTGGCCCAGCGCGTGTGCCCCAGGCCGGCGGTCGCGGGGGGTGTGCCTTCCGCGAGCGACTCGCGCAGGACGGCGATCTTGCCCGCCCGCTTGCGTACGAAGAGGTCGCCATCCTGGGTCGAGAGTGCGATGCCGGCCGAGTCGTAGCCGCGGTACTCGAGGCGCGCGAGGCCCTCGAGCAGCACCGGGGCCGCCTGCTGGTGTCCGACGTAGCCGACGATCCCACACATCGACTAGCGCTCCTGGTTGAGGCGCTCGGCGGCGAGGGCGGCGAGGTCGTCGGCCAGGCGCAGCACCCGAGCCCTGTCGCGACCCTCGACCATCACGCGCAGCCTCGGCTCCGTGCCCGACGGGCGTACCACCACCCGGCCCTCACCCTCGAGCTCTTCCTGCGCGGCCGCCACGGCGTCGGCGAGCACCCGGTCGGCGCGCCACTCCTTGGTCTTCACGCGCACCGCACGCTGCTCCTGCGGGTCCAGCGAGATGGCCGCCGCAAGCTCGCTCAGGGGCCGCCCGGTACGCGCCAGGATGTCGAGGATCTCGAGGGCCGTGACGATGCCGTCTCCGGTGGTGGTGTGCTCGCGCACGATGACGTGACCGCTCTTCTCGCCGCCCAACCCTGCGCCGGAGACGAGCATGGAGTCGACGATGTAGCGGTCGCCGACCCTGGTGCGCAGGACCCGCCCCCCGGCCTGCTCCACGGTCCGGGCGAGGCCCCCGTTGCTGAGGATGGTCACGACCATGGTCTCCTCCGCGAGGGCACCGCGAGCGAGCCGGTCGAGGGCGATGATGCCCAGCAGCTGGTCGCCATCCACGACCCGGCCACGCTCATCCACCGCCACGCAGCGATCGGCGTCGCCGTCGAGGCTGAAGCCGACGTCGCCGCCCTCACGGGCCACGACGGCAGCCAGCGTCCCGGGCACGGTGGCACCACAGTCACGGTTGATGTTGCACCCGTCGGGCTGGTCGAAGTGCGCCGTCACCGACGCGCCGGAGGCCGCCAGGATCTCGGCGGCCACGGCGCTGGCCGAGCCGTTGGCACAGTCGACGTGGAGCCGCAGGTCGGAGCCGATGCGCCGGGCCATGCCCAGGCGGTGCCCGAGGTAGTGACGCATGTCGGCGCGAGCATCGACGACGCGACCGAGATCATCGTTGCGCGGGCTACCCAGCTCCTCCGAGCGGATGATGAGCGTCTCGAGCTCATCCTCCATCTCGTCGTCGAGCTTGAGGCCCTTGCCGCTGAGGACCTTGAGGCCGTTGTCCTCAGCCGGGTTGTGGGAGGCACTGACCATGACCCCCACGGCGTACTCGCCGACGGCCGTGACGTGCGCCAGCGCAGGCGTGGGGCAGACCCCCAGCGCATAGACGTGGGCCCCGGCGCTGGTGCCGCCGGACATCAGCGCGGCCACGAGCATGTCGCCCGAGCGGCGGGTGTCCTGGCCGACCAGGATGCGTCCGCCGGGACCGGCCAGGCGTGTGGCCAGGGCACGGCCGAGGGCGTGGGCCAGAGAGGGCTTGAGATCCTCGTTGGCCACGCCCCGGATGCCGTCGGTGCCGAAGAGCTGGCTCACTGGGCTTGGCCGACCGTGACGCGCAGGGTGGGAGGATCGACGCGCACCAGCGCGGTGCCACGAGGCGTTCGGACGATGGGCATGACCGCATTGTCGCCCACCACGAGCTCGTCGACCGGCACCTCCACGCTGACCTCGTCCGGGGTGAGCTCGTCGAGCTGCTGCACCGAACCGGAGAGGGTCACGCTGACCGACGGTTCCTCGAGCTGGTACGTGAAGCCGGGCTGCGCGCCGGTGATGGCGGTGCCGATCTCGTAGCTGCGCGAGCCCAGCGCCTCGGTGAAGGTGACGATGACCGTGACGAGGCCCTCACCCGTCGCCGTGAGCTCCTCGGACAGCTCCAACGGCACCTCGGCCACCAGCTCGACCTCCTGCTCGGAGATGTCGACGGGGGCGGTATCGATCCGATCGAGGCCGCGCACGTCCGGGCTCTCGCCGCTGACGGTGACGGTCGCCGGCAGCACCGAGACGTTGTCGACGCGCCGCCCGCGCGCAGGTTCGCCCACGAGCTGCGGGATGACCGGCAGCGTGGCATAGGCCAGCTGGTAGCCCACATCCGAACGGACCCGGGCCGTCGATGGCTGGACGTCGACACCGGGCACGATCGCGCCATCGGCGTCGAAGGCCTCGAGCGGCACGTTCACGTCGATGTTGATGCCGCTGGCGTCGACCACGAACCGGCCCTCCACGCTACGCACGTTCTGCAGGCGAGAGGAAGCTCCGCTGACGGTGGCCTGGTTGGGCTCCACGGTGATGGGGCCGAGCTCGATGCCTTCGGGCAGCGGGCCGTGCTCGACCTCGACCGGCAGCAGCCGTGAGATGACCGCGTCGACGCGCACGGTCCTGCCCTGTGGTTCGTAGTCGACCACGCGGACACGGGGGTCGACGGGGAAGACGTCCACGGGCACCGCGACGGTGTTGGCGCCCGGACGTGGCTGCACCGACGAGAGGTCGATGGACGCGCGGAAGCTGTCGCGCGTGAGGGCCTCGGCGACCTCGTCCGAGGCGCGGTACTCGATGGATTCGACGACGCCGGGGTCGTCGAGCAGGGCGCCACCCGAGGGAGCATTAAGCACCTCGATGGGGATGGGGCCCTCGAAGGTGCGCGTGGACTCGGAGATGGCCACGCCCATGTAGAGCACCACGGCCAGGCCCAGGGCGGTCACCTTGAGCGGCCAGTAGCTGAAGAGCAGGCGGCTGATGAGGCTCATCGGGCGGCGCCTCCAGCGGTGGTGTCATCGGGCCGCCCGGCGCGGCGATCGCGCAGCGAGCGACGAGCTCGACTGGCCACGTCGGCCGGAGCCAGCAGCTCGAAGAGACGCTGGCGCAACTCGTCCTCATCGACGTTGCGCGTGATGTCCGCGCCCACCGCCAGGCTGACGGCGCCGCTCTCCTCGCTGACCACGATGGCCACCGCGTCGGTCTGCTCGGTGATGCCCAGGGCGGCCCGATGGCGCGTGCCGTAGTCCTCCAGCGAACCGTCCCGTTCGGCCAGCGGGAGCATGACCCCGGCGGCCACGATCTCGTCGCCCTGCACGAGCACCGCGCCATCGTGCAACGGGTAGCCGGGGGCGAACAGCGAGGCCAGCAGCTCGGCCGAGAGGTCAGCGTGCACCAGCACGCCGGTCTCGGCCATGTCGCCCAGGCCGGTGTCGCGCTCGATGATGATGAGCGCCCCGGTCCGCCGGCGGGAGAGCTTGGCGGCGGAGGTGGCGAGCAGGCCGGCCACCCGCTGATGGCCCCCTGCGGCCGCTACCGGGAAGATGGGCACGCGACCGATGCGATCGAGCCCTCGTCGTAACTCCGGCTGGAACACGACCACCAGAGCGACGAGGCCGACCACGGCTCCGGTCTGGAGGATGCCCGAGAGCAGGCGCAGGTCGAGCTCGAGCGCGAGCACGTAGACGGCGTAGACGATGGCAGCGCCGATGGCCAAGCGAACCGCGCGCGTGCCCTGGATGAGGCGCAGCACGAGGTAGATGAGGACCGCGGTCAGGAAGATGTCGAGCAGTGCGCTCGGCTCGATCCGCAGATCCGCGGCTAGGTCACGCAGCTGATCCATCTGAGGCTGAGACTACCACCGCCGGACGCCGTCAGCGCCGGTGTCCCAAGCGTGCTCAGACGCTGCGCGTGGCGATGCGCTCGAGCTCCGCTGCGCGGGTGCGATAGTCGCGCGCGAGGGCCGTGAGGGCGTTGCGCCGGAGCGGGTCATCGTCGATGTCGAGGCGGTGCTCGATGAGCACGGCCCGCTGAACGCCCAGCTCGATCCACCCGCGTCGGAGGTAGAGCATGGTCATGACGAAGTGGATGTCGAGGTTGCCGGGCCGCGCCTCGAGGCCACGCAGGCAGGCGTCGATGGCGGCGTCGAAGTCGTTGAGCGCGACGTAGCCGTTGGCTGCGGTCAGGTAGGCCGCAGCGGCGACACCCGTATCACCTGCCATACGGGCCGCCACACCGTTGGCCACGTGGCGCTCGAGCTCCAACAGGCGGGGGTCGATCGGGCGCCGACGGGACCTGCCGGTCTCATCGCGTGCGGCCAGCTGGGCGGCGTGCGTGCGCGCCAGGCCGGCCTCCTCGGACCGGCCGCTGGCCGCCAGTGCCGCCGCCTTGCCCTCGAGCGCGTCAGCATCGCCGGGTGACCGTTCGAGCGCGGCCTCGAAGGCCTGCAGCGCTTGGCGAGGCTGCTCCATGCGCAGGTAGATGCGGCCGATGCGGATGAAGGGCAGCGGTCGATCCGGCACGAGGGCGGCGGCCTGCTCGTAGTGGCCGATGGCCTCGCGGGGCATGCCCTTGACCACGGCCACGTGACCGCGTTGCAGGGCGTCCTTGTAGCGAACGGATACGGAATCGCTCATCCTGGACCAGTGTCGGACAGCGGCGGACCCGGGACGATGCACCGAAGGTCCCGGGCTGCGGATCGGTGTGGTGGCCGACGGTCCGGGGTGGTTCCCGCCCCGGACGGGCCATGCCGCGTTCCCACGGCCGCGCCCTACGCGCGGCGCAGGACTAGCGCTTGGTGAACTGCGGGGCCTTGCGGGCTCGCTTGAGGCCGTACTTCTTGCGCTCCTTCATGCGCGGGTCGCGCGAGAGGAGGCCGGCCTGGCGCAGCGACACACGTGATTCGGGGTCCGACTGCAGGATGGCGCGAGCGATGCCGTGACGGATGGCGCCGGCCTGACCGTGGTGGCCTCCGCCGTGCACCTTGACCATGGCGTTGAACTTGCCTTCCGTCCCGGTCACCCGGAACGGCATGAGGATGTCCTGGAGATCGACGGCATTGCCGAAGTGCTCCTCGAGGCTGCGGCCGTTGACCACGACCTCGCCCTCGCCCGTGAGCAGGCGTACGCGCGCGATGGCCGTCTTGCGACGGCCGGTGCCCTCGAAGAAGGTGACCTGGTTCATCTAGTTCGCGCCTCCAACGTCGACCGGGACCGGCTGCTGTGCCTCGTGCGGATGCTCCTTGCCGGCATAGACCTTGAGCTTGCGCATCTGCTGGGTGCCGAGACGGGTGTGCGGCACCATACCCTTGACCGCTCGGCGCACGACCTCCTCCGGGCGTCGCTCCAGCAGGTGGCTCAGCTTCTCCTCGCGGAAGCCGCCGGGATAGCCGCTGTGCCGGTAGTAGTGCTTGGACTCCAGCTTGTCGCCGGTGACCTTGATCTTCTCGGCGTTGATGACGATGACGTGGTCGCCGGTGTCGATGTGGGTCGAGTACGTGGGCTTGTGCTTGCCCGTCAGCAGTCGCGCCACACGCGTGGCGAGACGGCCGAGCGTCTGACCGTCGGCATCGACGACCAGCCACTGGCGCTCGATCTCACTTGCCTTTGGCGTGTAGGTCCTGCTCATGGCCCCTGTCGTGCTTCCTTGTCGTTTTCCTTGGTTCGTGATGGCCCGATGACAACCCGCCGCAGGCAGAGCCCGTGGGCGGGGACGACCGCGCCGTCGAAGGCCCGTCCGGTCGAGCGCAGCTCGCCTTCGAGGTCCCTCTTCGTGGCCCGACCCATGCCGATGCGGATGAGCGCGGCCACGATGCTGCGCACCATCTGTCGCAGGAAGGCGTCGCCGATCACGTCGATCGTGACCAGGTGGCCGAGCCTGCGGACCCGGAGCTCGTAGAGCGTCCGGACCGAGGTGTGCTGAACGCGCCCGAACGATGCGAAGTCGTGCCGGCCGACCAGGACCTGGGCGGCGTGATGCATGGCTTCGACGTCGAGCGCTTCGTCGAGCTCGTAGTGGTAGCGGTTGCGCAGAGGCTTCCGCGGCCCCGTCCAGATGCTGTAGCGGTACTCCCTCCGCGTCGCGGCGCGACGCGGATCGAAGTCGAGCGCTACCCGCATCAGGGACCCGATCGCGACATCCGGGGGCAAGAGCGCCCCGATGGCCTGACCGAGCTCCGACGCGGTGATGCTGCCGTGCCAGGTGAAGGCGATCACCTGACCGGTGGCATGCACCCCGGCATCCGTCCGACCGGCCGCTTTGATCCGGAACGCCGACGCACCCGACAGGTGCGCCAGCACGCGCTCCAGCTCTCCCTGGACGGTCCGACGTCCAGGCTGTGCCTGGAAGCCGGCGAACTCCGTGCCGTCGTATTCGACCCGTGCGCGGTACCGCACGGGGCCGCCCTCTCGGGCGTGCTTCATCTTGTCCGTCGTCCCCTGACGCGCCTGCGCCCGGCGATACGGCTTGCTTAGACCAGCTCGAGCTGGACCATGGGAGCGTTGTCGCCCGGCCGCGGGCCGAGCTTGACGATCCTGGTGTAGCCCGAGTTGCGATCCCCGTAGCGGGGAGCGATCTCGTCGTAGAGCTTCTCGATCACGAGCGGCTCGTCCGGCAACTCCGAGACGATGCGGCGTCGCTCCGCGAGGGTGCCGCCCTTGGCCAGCGTGATGACACGCTCGACCATGCCGCGAACCTCCTTGGCCTTGGCCTCGGTGGTCTTGATCTGCTCATACCGCAGCACGGCCACGATGAGGTTGGCGTACATGGCCTGGCGCGGCGCCGTCTTGCGGCCGAACTTGCGGCCGTCGATGCGATGGGGCATGCCTTACGCCTCCTCCTCGGGGAAGGGCTCTCCGGCCATCTCCATGTCCTCGAGACCGTCGGCCTCGAAGCCGTCGAGGGCTTCGTCCTCCGGCGGCAGGAAGCCGCGCATGCGCAGGCGGTCCTTCATCTCGTCGAGGGACTTCTTGCCGAAGTTGCGCATCCGCAGCAGGTCCTCATCCTGCAGTTGCAGCAGCTGGCCGACCTTGACGATGTTGTTGCGCTTCAGCGAGTTGTAGGCCCGCATCGGCAGGTCGAGGTCCTCGATGGGCATGTCCAGCACGTTGGGCGGCAGCGTCTCCTGCCCGCTCACAGCCTCGACCTCGCTGGTCAGCTGGCGGCCGGCGGTGGTGAACTGGCCGAACTGCTCGACGAGCATCTCCGCCGCGCGCGAGAGCGCTTCCTCCGGGGAGATGGTGCCGTCGGTCTCGATCTCGAGCGTCAGCTTGTCGTAGTTGGTGACCTGGCCCACGCGCGTGTTCTCGACGTGGTAGTCGACCTTGCGCACGGGCGTGAAGATGGCGTCGACGGGGATGACGCCGATGGGCAGGCCCTCCTTGGTGTCCTCCGCGGACAGGTAGCCGGTACCCCGCTCCACGGTCAGGTCCATCTCGATGGTCGCATCCGGCTCCAGCGTCAGGATGTGCTGGTCGGGGTTGACGATCTCGACGTCCGCGGACTCGACGATGTCCGCCGCGGTGACCGGCCCGGCGCCGCTCTTGACGAGCTTGAGCTGGGTGGGATGGGGCACGTAGCTCTTGAGCCGCAGGCGCTTGAGGTTGAGGAGGATCTGGATGACATCCTCCTTGACCCCGGCGATGGTGCTGAACTCGTGGCTGACGTCACGGATCTGCACGGACGTGACCGCCGCACCCTCCAGGGAGGAGAGCAGCACGCGGCGAAGGGCGTTGCCCAAGGTGACGCCGTAGCCAGCGCGAAGCGGGCTCGCCTCGTACTTGCCGTACGTCTCGGTCTCGAGCTCCTCGACGGACTCGATCTGGGCGTTCTCCAACTCGATCATGTGGTGGCGCTACCTCGAGTAGTACTCGACCACGAGCTGCTCGTTGAGCTCGAGCGGCATCTGGTCGCGGGTCGGGAGTGCGGTCACGGTGCCGGCAAGCTTGTCGGCGTCGACGCTGACCCATTCGGGCTTGGGGGCGCCACCCATGGCGTCCTTCAGCTGCTTGAAGTATTCGGACTTCTTGCTCTTGGCCCGGACCTCGATCCTGTCGCCCTCACGGACGCGGAACGAGGGCACGTTGGTGCGGACCCCGTTGACCTCGAAGTGGCCATGGCTCACCAGCTGGCGGGCCTGAGGGCGGCTGGACGCGTAGCCCATGCGGAACACCACGTTGTCCAGGCGGGTCTCGAGCAGGCGCAGCAGGTTCTCACCGGTCACGCCGGGCCGCGACGCGGCCGTGTCGTAGTAGCGCTTGAAGGGGCGCTCATTGACGCCGTACACGCGGCGGACCTTCTGCTTCTCGCGCAGCTGGATGCCGTAGTTGGACATCTTGCGGCGTCGGATGCCGTGCTGACCGGGCGGGCTGGGCCGACGCTCGAGCGGGCACTTCTTGGTGTAGCACTTGTTGCTCAGGTAGAGATGGACGCCTTCACGCCGGCAGAGACGGCCGACCGGTCCGCGATATCGAGACATGACGGCCCTCCTAGACGCGGCGCCGCTTGGGGGCGCGGCAGCCATTGTGCGGGAGCGGGGTCACGTCGGTGATGGCACTGACCTCGAGGCCGGCGGCCTGCAGCGAGCGGATGGCCTGCTCGCGGCCGGAGCCGGGACCCTTGACGAATACCTCGATCTGACGCATGCCGTGCTCCATGGCGCGCTTGGCGGCGCCGTCGGCGGCGAGGGCGGCGGCGTACGGGGTGGACTTGCGGGAGCCCTTGAACCCGGCCGTGCCGGCGCTACCCCAAGCCACGACCGCACCACTGAGGTCCGTGATCGTGACGATCGTGTTGTTGAAGGACGCCTGGATATGGACGTGCCCCTGGGGCACGTTCTTCTTCTCCTTGCGCCTGGACTTCGTGGCGCGCTTTCGTTCCGCCATCGATCGAGTGTCTCTCCTGCCTTTCGCCGCGCGACAGGCCAGCTGGTGGGCTGGGTCGCGTGGCGGTCGTGGGTTACTTCTTGCGCCGGACGCCCACGGTCTTCTTGGGACCGCGTCGCTGGCGTGCGTTGGTCTTGGTGCGCTGGCCGCGGACCGGCAGGTTGCGCCGGTGTCGCAGGCCGCGGTACGAACCGATCTCGGTCAGCCGCTTGATGTTCATGGCCGTCTCGCGGCGAAGGTCACCCTCGACGGTGTAGCGGCGATCGATGATGTCGCGCAGGCGGTTGACCTGCTCATCGGTGAGGTCACGGACGCGGGTGTCCGGGTTCACGTTGGCCTGTGCGAGGACCTTCTGGCTGGTGGACAGCCCGATCCCGTAGATGTAGGTCAGCGAGATCTCCACCCGCTTCTCGCGGGGGATATCGATGCCGGCGATACGTGCCACCGTTCCTCCTAGCCCTGGCGCTGCTTGTGCTTGGGGTTGGAGCAGATGACCATCACCCGCCCCTTCCGCCGGATCACCTTGCAGCGATCACAGCGCCGCTTAACCGATGCAGAGACCTTCACGTCGTTGTGTCCGTGTCCTACTTGAGTCGATACGTGATGCGGCCGCGGGAGAGGTCGTACGGTGACAACTCCACGCGAACGCGGTCGCCGGGGAGGATGCGGATGAAGTTCATGCGCAGCTTACCGCTGATGTGGGCCAGCACCTGATGCTTGTCCTCGAGCTCGATCCGGAACATGGTGTTCGGCAGCGGCTCGATGACCGTACCCTCGACCTCGATTGCATCTCGCTTTGCCACAGGCGACCGCTAGACCCCGACTACGTGTTGGAATGGATGGGCCCGAGGCTGGGACGGAGGCCGTCACCCGGGCGCCAGCAAGCGCCGGGACACTCCCGGCGCGCGAAGAGTGAGTGTATCAGATGGGCGCGAAGATCCGCAAGCGCGGGTCGAGGCGAGCTCATGCGCTGGCCTCGGCCATCTCGGGCAGGCCCTCAACGACCTCGCCGGCGGCCAGCGTCAGGATGCGCGGACCGTCGGCGGTGATGGCGATGGTGTGCTCCCAGTGGGCAGCCAGGCTGCCGTCGGCGGTGGCCACGGTCCAGCCGTCGGCCTTGACGCGGGTCTCGTGGGAGCCGATGGTGAACATGGGCTCGATGGCGACGCACAGGCCGGGTTCGATCACCCGTCCCCGGCGGCCGGTGCGGTAGTTGGTGACCTGCGGCTCCTCGTGCATCTCGTTGCCGATGCCGTGGCCGACATAGCCGCGCACGATGCCGTAGCCGGCAGCCAGCCCGACGTCCTCGATGGCCGCGGCCACGTCCTCGAGCGTGGCCCCCGGAATCGCTGCGCGCACGCCCGCCAGCATGCCCGCGCGGGTGACCTCCGAGAGGGCCCGCTTCTCGTCGGGCACGTCGCCCAGGAGGAAGGTCCTGGCGGAGTCGCCGTTCCACCCGTCGACCTCGGCACCACAGTCGACGGAGACCATCATGCCCTCCTCGATGATCCGCTCGTCGGGCACTCCGTGGACGACCTCATCGTCGATGGAGATGCAGGTGGCGTGCTCGAAGGGCGTAAGGTGGCCGGGGACGCCGATGAAGTTGGGCGTCCCGCCACCGTCGCGGATGACCTCGTCGGCGATGGCGTTGAGCTGCAGCGGCGTCATGCCCGGGCGGATGGCCTCCGCCACCGCGTCGAGCGCGGCCGCGGTGAGTCGGCCGGCCACGGCCATCTTCTCGATCTGCGACCGAGACTTGAGCACCACGCGTCGACGATCGAAGAGCACTAGGCCTGCGTCCTGCTGTTGATGACGCGGAGCAGCTCGGCGGTGACGTCCTCGGGCGGCTGGTCACCGGGCACGGAGAAGAGGACGTCGTTGCCCGCGTAGTAGTCGACGACCTCGAACATCGGCGGCAGCTGCTGGTCGAGCCGTCCCTGGACGGTCTCCTCGCTGTCGTCCTTCCGCTGGTACAGCTCGGCGCCGTCGATATCGCAGATGCCTGCCTGCTTGGGCGGCATGGCCACGACGTGGTAGACGTGCTGGTCATCCTTGGTGCAGATGCGGCGGCCCGTGAGACGCGCCAGCAGCAGCTCGGTGGGGACCTCGATGTAGGGCACGGCCGAGACCGACGTGCCCACCCTCGCGAGCATGGAGTCGAGCGCCTCCGCCTGTGCGACCGTGCGCGGGAAGCCGTCGAGGATGACGCCGTTCGCGGCGTCCTTCCAGGTCAGCCGGTCGTCGACCATGGCGACCACGATGTCGTCGGGCACGAGGGCTCCCGAGTCCATGTACTCGCGCACCTTCTGCGCCAGCGGCGTGCTGCTCTTGCGCATGGCGCGGAAGAGCTCGCCGGTCGAGACGTGCGGCAGTCCGAGGGCCTCGGAGAGGCGCTCGGCCTGGGTGCCCTTGCCCGCCCCGGGAGCGCCCATCATCACGATGATGCGACGTGAACCACGCTTGCCGGCGGCCGGGCCGGCGACGGCTTCGGACCTCACTTGATGAAGCCCTCGTAGTTCCGCATCATCAGCTGGGCCTCGAGCTGCTTCATGGTCTCGACCACGACCGACACCACGATGAGCAAAGCCGTGCCACCGAGGCTGAAGGAGCCCAGGACGCTATCTCGGAAGAACCAGCCCAGGATGATGGGGCTGACCGCGACGGTACCGAGGAAGATGGCGCCGGCGAGGCTGATGCGGAAGACCACCTTGGCCAGATAGTCCCGCGTCGGCGCACCCGGTCGGATGCCGGGGATGAAGCCGCCGTTCTTGCGCAGCTGGTCGGCCGTCTCGTCGGGCTTGAAGGTGAACGCCGTGTAGAAGTAGGTGAAGCCGACGACGAGGAAGAAGTACACGATCGCGTAGATCGGGCTGCCCTCGCTGAGCCACTCGATGATGACGTTGGCGATGTCCTCGATGACGCCGCCCGACGCACTGAAGTAGCTGGCCATCTGCACCGGGAAGAGCAGGATGGAGATAGCGAAGATGATGGGGATGACGCCGGCCTGGTTGACGCGCAGGGGCAGGAACGTGGCGCCGCCCTGGTACATGCGCCGGCCGCGGACGCGGCTGGCGTACTGGATGGGCACGCGGCGCTGGCCCTCCTGGACGTAGACGATGATGGACACCGCCGCGATGGCCAGGGCGCCGAAGGCGATCCCGGCAGCCAGGTCGGGCGAAGCCAGGAACGTGTTCACCGCTCCGGGCAGGCCGGCCACGATGCCGGCGAAGATGATGAAGCTGATGCCGTTGCCGATGCCGCGCTCGCTGATGAGCTCGCCGATCCACATGACGAGGATGGTGCCGGCGGTGAGCGTGATGATCTGCGTCAGCGTCGCCAGGCTCGTGATGTCGAAGTCCGGCACCGCCGGATTGGTGCCCGAGGACAGCAGCGCGAGATAGCCGTAGGACTGGAGCACCGCCAGCGGCACCGTGAGGTAGCGCGTGTAGGAGTTGATCTTGCTCCGGCCGTACTCACCCTCGCGGGAGAGCTGCTGGAGACGGGGCACGACGCCCGTCATCAGCTGCATGATGATCGACGCGTTGATGTATGGATTCACGCCCAACGCGATGATGGAGAAGTTCTGCAGGCCACCTCCGGAGAAGAGGTTGAGCATCTGCAGGAAGCTGTTCTCGCCGATGATCCCCTCGAGAGCATCACGGTCGATGCCGGGGACGGGCACGTGCGCCAGCATCCGCACGATGATGAGCATCCCCAGGATGAAGAGGATGCGCTTGCGGATGTCCGGCGCACGGAACGCGTTGACGAGGGCTTCGAACACGGGTTACTCGGCTGCCGGCTCGTCGGAGTCGTCGGGCTGGGCCGGGGCCTCGGGGGCATCCTCCGCCTCGGCCTTGGGCTCGGGCGTCTCGTCGGCAGCGGGCGCGGGGCCAGCGTCGGCGGCGGGTGTCTGACCTTCGGAGGCGACCGCCTCGACGGGGTCCTCGGCCCCGGGCTCGGGCTCGGCGGCAGGCGGGTTCAGCAGCTCGGCAGAGCCGCCGGCCCCCTCGATCTTGGCCCTGGCCGTGGCGGTGAAGGCATCGGCCGTCACGGCCACCCTGGCCTCGAGGTCGCCATCGCCCAGCACCTTGATGGGGCGGTCGGCGTGGGTCACGAGACCGGCCCCGGCGAGGATCTCCCCGTTGACCGTGATGGGACCCGCGCCGGCGTCGCCGAACCGGCCGGCTGCCGCGTACTCCGAGATGCGGCCGACGTTGACCACCTGGTAGTCGATGCGGTTGATGTTCTTGAAGCCGCGCAGCTTGGGTACGCGGACGTGGATGGGCGTCTGGCCGCCTTCGAACCAGCCGGGGATGCTGGCGCCGGAGCGGGACTTCTGGCCCTTGGTGCCGCGGCCGGCGGTCTTGCCGCGACCGGCCGCGACGCCGCGACCGACACGAATGCGCCGCTTCTGTGAGCCGGGCGCCGGCTTCAGGTCATGGAGCTTCACGCCTCAGCCTCTTCCTTCTTCTTGCTCGTCGACTTCCTGGCCGGAGCCGCCGCGACCTCCTCGAAGTCGACGAGGTAGCGCACGGCGCGGATCTGGCCGCGAACGGCAGGATCGTCAGGCAGCTCGACGGTCTGGCCGATGCTCCGCAGGCCCAGCGCGCGCACGGTCCCTCGCGCCTTGGGGTTGGTGCCGACGGTCGACCTCCGGAGCGTGATGCGGAGCTTACCGGCCATCGACGGCCTCCCCGCTCGCGACGGCCTCGGCCTCATCCCCACCCGGCATCGGCTGGCCGGGGATGATCGAGCGCAGCGTCTTGCCGCGCCACTCCGAGAGCTCGGCAGCGGAGCGCATGGACCGCAACCCCTCCAGCGTGGCCCGGGTCACGTTGACCGGGTTGTTGGAGCCGAGCGACTTGGAGAGGATGTCGCGGATGCCCGCGGCCTCGACCACGGCACGCACGGACGCACCGGCGATGACGCCGGTACCCTGCGAGGCGGGCTTGAGCATGACGGTGCTGGCACCGTATCGCTGCAGGACCTCGTGCGGCACGGTGGTGCCCACGAGCGGCACCTTGATGAGGTTCTTCTTGGCGTCCTCGACGCCTTTGCGGATGGACTCCGGTACCTCGCCGGCCTTGCCCAGGCCGACGCCGACATGTCCCTCGCCATCACCGACGACGACGACCGCGGAGAAGCTGAAGCGCCGACCACCCTTGACCACCTTGGCCACGCGGTTGATCTGGACGACTCGCTCCTCGAGCGCGAGCTTGCTTGGATCGATCCGAGCCATGGGCCCTCCTAGAACTCCAGGCCGGAATCGCGCGCGCCCTCTGCGAGCGCACGGACCCGTCCGTGGTACTTGAACCCGGCGCGGTCGAACACGACTCGCTCGACTCCAGCGGCCTTGGCGCGATCACCCACGAGGGTGCCCACCTGCTTGGCGCGCTCGGTCTTGGTGCCACCGGCGCCCTTGACCTCGGCTTCCGTCGAGGAAGCGCTGGCGAGAGTGTGCCCGGTGGCGTCGTCGATGACCTGGGCGTAGATCTGGTTGATGCTCCGGAAGACCGCCAGGCGCGGTCGCTCAGCGGACCCCGCCACGCGAAGGCGGAGCCGCGAGTGACGCTTCTGACGTGCGGCGGAGCGGCTTCTGGCCGTTGGCATCGCGGTTCGTCGGTCTCCTGCTAGCGGTCGGGGGGGCGACACGGGGGCCCCCCCCGCCCCCCACGACCAGGGTTGTCTCGATGGGATGGGCCGGGGCGACCTAGGCGCCGCCGATCTTGCCGGCCTTGCCGGCCTTGCGGCGCACGACCTCGCCCGCGTAGCGGACGCCCTTGCCCTTGTACGGCTCGGGCTTGCGCGTGGCGCGCACCTGCGCGGCGATCTCCCCGACCAGCTGCTTGTCGATGCCGGTCACGGCGACCTTGTTGGGGTTCTCGACGGTGAATGTGATGCCCTCGGGCGGGTCGATCTCGATAGGGTGGCTGTAGCCCAGGTTGAGCTGCAGCTTCTTGCCCACGAGCTGGGCGCGGTAGCCGACGCCCTGGATCTCCAGGTTGCGGGTGTACCCCTCGGTCACGCCCACGACCATGTTGTTGATGAGGGTGCGGGTCAGGCCATGGAGCTCGCGCGAACGCTTCTCCTCGTTGGGCCGCTCGACGCGCAGCTGGCCGTCCTCGGAGACGACCGACAGCACCGGCGTGATCTCACGCTCGAGCTCACCCTTGGGGCCCTTGACCTTGATGTGATGGCCCTCCACGGCGACGTCGACGCCGGAGGGGATGGTGATGGGAAGCTTGCCGACTCGTGACATCGTTCGCCTACCAGATGTAGGCCAGGACCTCGCCACCAAGCTGACTCCTGCGAGCCTGCTGGCCGGTCATGATGCCCTGGCTGGTGCTGACGATGACGACACCGAGACCGCCCAGCACGCGCGGGATCTCCGTCTTGGATGCGTACACCCGGAGACCCGGCTTGCTGATGCGCTTGAGCCCGCTGACCACCGGCACCTTGCCCACGTACTTGAGCCTGATGTCGATGTTCTTGCGCGGGCCGGCCTGCGACTCGGAGAAGCCTTCGATGAAGCCCTCTTCGCGCAGGATGGTGGCGATGGCCAGCTTGGTCTTGGACGCCGGCACGGTGACCTCGTCATGACGCGCCCGGCTGGCGTTGCGGATGCGCGTGAGCATGTCGGCGATGGGATCGGAAACGTTCATGGACCTACCAGCTCGACTTGGTGACGCCCGGCAGCTCGCCCAGCAGGGCGCGCTCCCGGAAGCAGATGCGGCACAGGCCGAAGCGACGCATATAGGCGCGCGAGCGGCCGCACACGAAGCAGCGGTGGTAGGAGCGCACGGGGAAGCGCGAGCCGCGCTTCGCCTTGGCGATCATGGACTTCTTGGCCATTCGGTCGCTCCTTAGTTCTCGAAGGGCATGCCGAGGAGGGCCAGCAGACGCTGTCCTTCCTCGTCGGTCTTGGCGGTGGTGACGACCGTCATCTCCAGCCCGCGCAGGCGATCGACCTTGTCGTAGTCGATCTCCGGGAACGCGAGCTGTTCTCGCAAACCCAGCGAATAGTTGCCGCGCCCGTCGAACGACTTGGAGGGTACCCCTCGGAAGTCACGGATGCGGGGCAGGGCCAGCCGGGTGAGCCGCTCGAGGAAGTCCCACATGCGCTGGCCACGAAGGGTGACCTTGACGCCGATGGTGTTGCCCTCACGGATCTTGAACTGGGCGATGGAACGGCGCGCCTTGGTGACCACCGGCTTCTGCCCGGTGATGGTGGTCATGTCGGCCACGGCGGCTTCGACGGCCTTGCTGTTGGTGAGTGCCTCACCCAGGCCGATGTTGACGGTGATCTTGGTCAGGCGCGGCACCATCATGGGGTTCTGATAGTCGAACTCCTTGAGGAGAGCCGGCACGACCTCTTCTTCGTAACGCTGTCGCAGTCCGCTGCTCACTACTTGGCCTCCGCTCGGGTCACGGACTCGCTGCAGTGCTTGCAGGTGCGGATGCTGCGGCCGTCGCCGGAGCGCTCGTGGCGAACGCGGGTCGGGCGCGAGCAATTCGGACAGACGAGCATGACGTTGCTGATGGCGATGGGCTGTGGGATGTCCAGGATGCCGCCCTGCTGGATGCGGGGCTGACGCTCGGTCCGGCCCGCCACCTGGCGCGGCTTCGTGTGCCGCTTGGCGACGTTGATGCCCTCGATGACGACGGCAGCGCCGGACAGAGGTGCCTTGTCCTGCCAGCCGGAGCCGAACCGCTCGGTCGAGCGGGCCCAGCCCTGCTGATGGCGCAGCACCCTCTGGACGACCCCGCGCTTGCCGGCGTCCTTGCCCTTGAGCACCACGACCTCGTCACCGGTACGCAGGTCCGGGACGCGGGTGTGGCGGCGAGGCTTGACTGACGGTGCCATCTACAGCACCTCCGGGGCGAGCGAGATGATCTTCATGTAGTCACGGTCACGCAGCTCACGAGCCACGGGGCCGAAGATGCGCGTGCCACGCGGGTTGCCCTGGTTGTTGATGAGCACGGCCGCGTTCTCGTCGAAGCGGATGTAGCTCCCATCCGGGCGCCCGTATTCCTTGGCCGTGCGCACGATCACGGCCTGGACGATGTCGCCCTTCTTGACCGCGGCGTTGGGGATGGCCTGCTTGACCGAGGCCACGATGACGTCGCCGACGCTGGCCGTGGGCTTCTGTGAGCGGCCCAGGATGCGGATGCACTCGATGGTGCGGGCGCCGGTGTTGTCGGCCACGCGCAGGCGGCTGTTGGGCTGGATCATGCAGACGCCTCCTCGCCCTCCGCGGGCGCCTCGGCAGCGGCTTCCGCAGTGGGCTCGGCAGTCTCTGCCTCGTCGGTCCCGTCGGCCTTGGCCTTGCCCGGATGGGCCGCCATGTGGATGGCCGCAGCCGTCTCGGCCTCCTCGGAGACCACGTCCTCGCCGGCACCGAGGCCGGCCTTGGCCACGATCTCGGTGAGGCGCCAGCGCTTGGTCCGCGAGAGGGGCCGAGCCTCCTCGATGCGGACGGTGTCGCCGACGTGGGCCTCGTTGTTCTCGTCATGCGCCTTGAACTTCGTGGTCAGGCGGATGACGCGCTTGTAGATGCGGTGGCGGGCAAGACGCTCGACGGAGACGACGATGGTCTTGTCCATCTTGTCGGAAACGACGCGGCCGACCTTGGCCTTGCGCTTTCCGCGCTCAGGTGCAGTGGCGGCGCTCATCTATTCTCCTCCGGCAGCCACGCTCGAACCGCTGACCGCGCCGCCCTCGAGCTTGCGCTCGGTCTGGACGGTCAGCAGGCGGGCGATGTCTTTGCGCGTCTGCGAGATCTGGCTGTAATCGGTGAGCTGGCGCGTGGCCAGCTGGAAACGCAGGTCATAGAGATGACGGCGGGCCGACTCCAGCTCCTCGGCGAGCTCCTGCTCGGAGAGGCTGCGGGCCTTAGCGATCTCCATCATGGACCCCCTCTCTGATCAGGACCTTGACGCTGGTGGGCAGCTTGTGGCTGGCCAGGCGCATGGCTTCGACCGCGTCCTCGTGGGGGACGCCTGCCATCTCGAACAGGATGCGGCCGGGCTTGACCACGGCGACCCAGTGGTCGGCCGCGCCCTTGCCCTTGCCCATCCGGACCTCGGCCGGCTTCTTGGTCACCGGCTTGTCGGGGAAGATACGGATCCAGATCTTGCCGCCACGGCGGACGTAGCGGGTCATGGCACGACGAGCGGCCTCGATCTGGCGGCTGGTGATGTAGCCGGGTTCCTCGGTCATCAGCGCGTAGTCACCGAAGGCGATGGTCGAGCCACCCTTGGCGATGCCGCTCATGCGGCCGCGCTGCTGCTTGCGATGCTTGACGCGTCGGGGCATCAACATGCTCTATGCCCCTCCCCCGGCCGCGGCCTCGGCCGGCTGCTTCGTCTTCTCGGGCAGGATATCGCCGCGATAGATCCAGACCTTCACGCCGATGGCGCCGTAGGTGGTGCGGCTGAGGACCTGGCCGTAGCTGATGTCGGCACGTAGCGTGCCCAGCGGGATGCGGCCTTCCTTGTCCCACTCGCGGCGGGCCATTTCGGAGCCGCCAAGGCGGCCGGAGACCTGCACCTTCACGCCCTTGGCGCCGGCCTTCATCGTCCGCTGGATGGACTGCTTGATGGCCTTGCGGAAGGCGATGCGGCGAGTCAGCTGCTGAGCGATGTTGGTGGCCACCAGAACGCCGTCGAGCTCCGGCTGGCGGATCTCGCGGATCTCCAGCTTGACCTTGCGGTCGGTGAGCTTGCCGACCGCCTGGCGCAGGCCTTCGACGTTGGCACCGCCCTTGCCGATGACGATGCCCGGCTTGGCGGTGTGGACCGTCACGGTCACGTGGTTGATGCCGCGCTCGATCTCGACCAGCGAGACGCTGGCGTTGGCGAGGCGCTTCTTGACGAGCGTGCGGATGGCGATGTCCTCGCGCAGCAGCTCGGTGTACTCCTTGTCGGAGTACCACTTGGCGTTCCAGGTGCGCGAGACGCCCAGCCGGAAGCCGTTGGGGTGGACCTTGTGTCCCATGTCCGCTAAGCCTCCCGGTTCTCGACCACGACCGTGACATGGGTCATGGGCTTGTTGATGGGGAACGCACGTCCCTGGGCGCGTGGGCGCCAGCGCTTGATCGTGGGTCCCTCGTTGGCGGTGGCTTCCGCGACGAAGAGCTCGTCAGCGGGAAGGTCGTGGTTGTTCTCCGCGTTGGCCGTGGCGCTGTCAAGCACCTTGGCCACATCGCGGGCGGCACCCTGCGGCATGAAGCGCAGGATGGCCGCGGCCTCCTCCACCGGACGCCCGACGATGGCCTGGGTCACCAGGCGCGTCTTGCGCGTGGAGCGGCGGATGTACTTGGCGGTAGCAGAAACTCGCATCGAGACTCCTACTTCAGCGCCGAGGACCGCTCGGTGTGACGCCCGTGGCCGCGATAGTTGCGGGTGGGGGCGAACTCACCGAGACGGTGGCCGACCATGTTTTCCGAGATGAACACCGGGATGTGCTTCTTGCCGTTGTAGACGGCGATGGTGTGCCCGATGAAATCAGGGAAGATGACGCTGGCACGCGACCACGTCTTCATCACCTGCTTCTCGTTGTTCTTGTTCATCGTCTGCACGCGGGCCAGGAGCCGCTGCTCGACGTACGGGCCCTTCTTCAGGGAACGCGACATGTCGCTTCTCCTTGCCTACTTGCGGTGACGCGAGGTCGCGATGAGGCGACCCGACTTCTTGTTGCGGCGGGTGCGGTGGCCCATGGCGGGCGCACCCCAGGGGGTCTTCGGTGGCATGCCCGTGGGCGACTTGCCCTCGCCACCGCCGTGGGGATGGTCCCTGGGGTTCATGACCACGCCGCGGACCTCCGGGCGCTTGCCCAGGTGTCGGGCGCGACCGGCCTTGCCCAGGCTCTGATTCTCGTGGTCGATGTTGCCGACCTGGCCGACGGTGGCCATGCAGCGCATGTCCACCCGGCGCACCTCGCCCGAAGGCAGGCGCACGAGGGCGTACTGACCTTCCTTGGCCATCAGCTGCGCCGAGGTGCCTGCGGAGCGGACGATCTGGCCGCCCTTGCCGGGCACCAGCTCGATGTTGTGCAGCTGCGTGCCCAGCGGGATGGCCTTCAGCGGCAGCGCGTTGCCCACGCGAGCCTCGGCCTTGGAGCCGGCGACGACGACGTCGCCGACCCGGAGACCGTTGGGCACCAGGATGTAGCGCTTCTCGCCGTCAGCGTAGTGGAGCAGGCCGATGCGGGCCGAACGGTTGGGGTCGTACTCGATGGTGGCGAGCTTCGCGGGCACGTCCCACTTGTCGCGCTTGAAGTCGATGCGCCGGTAGTTGCGCTTGGCGCCGCCGCCACGATGACGGACGGTCATGCGGCCTTGCGAGTTGCGCCCGGAGCCGCGCTTCTTCGACTCCACCAGCGGCTTGTGGGGCGTCTCGGTGGTGATCTCCTCGAAGGTCGACCGCGTCATGAAGCGGCGACCGGGGGAGGTCGGCTTGTAGCCTCGGATAGGCATGCTCAGACTCCCTCGAAGAACTCGATCGAGTCGCCGGCCTTGATGGTCACGACGGCCTTCTTCCAGGGAGACGTGTAGCCGACCTGGCGCCCGCGACGGCGGTTGCGGGACTTCTCCTTGCGCTTCGTGGTCATCACGTTGACGTGGGTGACGGTGACCTTGAAGAGCTCCTCCACGGCCGCCTTGATCTGCATCTTGTTGGCCCCGTCGGCGACGGCGAAGGTGTACTTGTTGACGGTGGACTGATCCATCGACTTCTCGCTGATGACCGGCCGAAGGACGATCTGCGTGGCCTCGAGGGTCATGCGTACACCTCCGACATGGTCGAGATCGAGGGCTTGGTGATGACGATGGCGTCGGCGTCGATGACGTCGACGATGTTGAGCGAGTCGGAGCGGATGACGACGAGATCGGGCACGTTGCGCGCGGAGAGCTCGAGGGCCTCGTTCTTGCCGTCCTCGACCACGAGCACCTTGCCCGAGGCCTGCAGCGAGCTGAGATGCCCGAGCAGCTGCGCCGTCTTGATCTCGCCGAGCTCGAGGTCGTTGACGACCTTGATCACGCCGTCGTCGAACTTGCTCGTGAGCGCACCGACGAGGGCCAGCCGCCGCATGCGCTTGGGCATGCGCTTGTCGTAGCTGCGCGGGCTGGGCCCGAACACGACGCCGCCACCCTTGTAGTGGGGCGCGGAGCGAGTGCCCTGGCGGGCCCGGCCGGTGCCCTTCTGGCGGTACGGCTTGCGGCCACCGCCGCGGACCTCGGAGCGCGTCTTGACCTTGGCCGTGCCGACGCGGCGACCGGCCAGCTGAGCCACCACGGCCTGGTGCATGACGGCCGTGTTCACCGGCGCCGCGAACAGCGCGTCCGGCAGGTCGATGGTGCCGGCCTCGGAGCCGGTCTTGTCGAAGAGCGGGGTCGTGGGCATGGGACTAGGCCTTCCTGACCACGACGAGCGCGTTCCGGGGCCCGGGGACCGGACCCTTGACGAGCAGCAGGTTGCGCTCGGCATCGGTGCGCACGATGGTGGCGTTCCTGACGGTGACCCGCTCATGGCCCATGTGGCCCGCCATGGCGGAGCCGCGAAAGACCTTGCCCGGGTAGGTGCCGCCGCCGACCGAGCCGGGGGCACGGTGCGAGTCGGACCCGTGGGTCTCGGGACCACGGCGGAAGTGGTGACGCTTGATGGTGCCCGCGAAGCCCTTGCCCTTGGAGGTGCCGCTGATGTCCACGGACTCACCGTCCTCGAAGAGGCTCACGTCGAGGGTCTGGCCGACCTCGTAGTCGCCCACGTCATCGACGCGGAACTCGCGGACGTCGCGCACCTTGGGCAGGTCCTTGAGCTGACCCGCACGGGGCTTGGTCGTGCGCCGGGCCGTGCCCGCGCCGACCTGGACGGCGGTGTAGCCGTCTCGCTCCTGGGTGCGGAGCAGGGTCACGGTATTGGGTTCGACGGCCAGCACGGAAACCGGCACCATCGTGCCGTCCTCCGCGAAGACCTGTGTCATTCCGACCTTGCGGCCGATCAGTCCGATACTCATTTACATCCTGATCTCGATGTCGACGCCCGCGGCCAGCGACAGCCGCATCAGTGCGTCGACGGTCTTCGATGACGGGTCCAGGATGTCGATGAGCCGCTTGTGCGTGCGGATCTCGAACTGCTCCCGGGAGTCCTTGTCGATGAACGGGGACCGCAGGACGGTGAACTTCTCGATACGGGTCGGCAGCGGTACCGGGCCGACGACCTCGGCACCGGTGCGCTGGGCCGTCTCCACGATCTGGAGCGCGGACTGGTCCAACAGCCGGTGATCGTATGCCTTGAGGCGGATCCGGATCCGCTGCCTCGCCATACCCC
>JBFLKP010000116.1:0-20506 GCA_040883225.1 Candidatus Limnocylindrales bacterium
CGGTGACCGTGCGCCGCTCTTCGGCGCGCTCGCCGCCGCGTTCCCGGACGCGACCACGGTCCTCTACCCCGGCAGCTACGTCGACATCGCCCCGAGCGTCTGGTTCGACGACGTGACGTACCTCGACCTCGACCGCCGCGCGGCGCGGTTCTTCGGAGAAGCGGGGGCGGTCGGTGACCTCGTGGCGGAGCGTCGACGTGCCGCCGGCAACGATGACCCTCGAAGGCCGCGGGTCTCCTTCCTGCACGGGGACTACCGCTCCGAGCTGCCGCTTCCCGAAGGCGCGTTCGACCTGCTCGTGTCGCTCTATGCCGGGTTCATCTCCGAGCACTGCACACGCCACCTGCGGTCGGGGGGCCGGTTGCTCGTGAACTCCAGCCATGGCGACGCGGCCATGGCTTCGATCGACACGCGCTACCTGCTCAGCGGCGTGGTCAGGTCGAGCGGGCAGGGCTATGACCTCAGCTCCGACGACCTCGACACGTACCTCGTCCCGAAGAAGCCGGGGCCCATCGACGTCGAGGCGCTGCATCGCTCGGGCAGAGGCATCGCCTACACGCGCGCGGCGTTCGCCTACGTCTTCACGCGCGTCGCCTGACCCGTGCGCTACTGGCGCAGGCTGCCGAGGGCCTTCTTGACCCGGTCCTCGAGCGAGGCGTCCGGCGGCAGCGTGCCGACCGCGGCACGGGCGGCTTCGCGACCCTCCGTGGAACTGTAGCCCAGGGCCTCGAGCGCGGCCACGACCTCGGCCTCGCTGCCGCCATGGCCCGCCGCCGCGGTGCCGGCGGCATCGACCTTCTCCCTGAGCTCGAGCACGATGCGCCCGGCCAGACGCTTGCCCACGCCCGAGACCGCGGTGAGCACGGCGTCGTCCCCCTGCAGGATGGCCAGCTGCAGGTCGGCCACCGGCCGCGACGAGACGATGGCCAATCCGACCTTGGGGCCGACGCCCGAGACGGTGGTGATGAGCTCGAAGAAGGCCAGCTCCTCGGTCGACGCGAAGCCGTAGAGCGCCTGCGCGTCCTCGCGCACGAGGTGATGGGTATGCAGCTTGAGACGTTGCCCGGCCGTGATGCCGGCGAGCGTCGAGGGTCCGAGGTACACGCGGTAGCCCACGCCGTTGACCTCGAGCACGACATCGGTGCCGCTGACCTGGGTGACGACCCCCTCCAGCGAGGCGATCACGCGAGCACCGTCTTGCCCGGAGTGATGGCGTGAGCCGCGCACACCGCCACCGCGAGCGCGTCGGCGGCGTCGTCGGGCTTGGGCACCTGCGACATCGAAAGCACCAGTTGGACCATGCGCTGGACCTGGTCCTTGGGCGCCTTGCCGTAGCCGGTCACCGCGAGCTTGACCTCGTGCGGCCCGTACTCCAGCACTGGCAGCCCGTGCTGGGCGGCCGTCAGCAGGACCACGCCGCGCGCCTGGCCCACGGCCATGGCGGTCTGCACGTTCTTGTTGAAGAAGAGCCGCTCGACGCCCATGGCCTCTGGCCGGTGGCTGCGGATGAGCTCGTCGATCCCCTCGTGGATGAGCAGCAGGCGCTGCTCGAGGGGACGGTCGTTGATCGTCTCGAGACAGCCGTAGTCCAGCATCGTCAGGGTGCTGCCCTGTCGTTCCACGAGGCCGTATCCGAGACGGGCGGTGCCGGGGTCGATCCCCAGCACGATCATCAGCCGGCCGCCTCGGCGAGGATCTCGTCAGGCAAGTCGAAGTTGGCCGTCACGCGCTGGACATCATCACTGTCCTCGAGCGCCTCGATGAGCTTGAGGTTGGAGCGGGCCTTGTCGAGGTCGACCTCGATAGGTGCCGTGGCCACCATGGCCAGCTCCGCCGAGTCGATCTTCACGCCTGCCGACTCCAGCGCGGACTGCACGCTGGCGAGATCCGTGGCCTCGGTCGTGATCTCGATGGGCTCCGATTCGGTGTCCACGTCCGTGGCGCCGGCGTCGATGGCCGCGAGCGCGATGTCGTCGGGGTCGCCCGAACCGCCCTCGACCGCGATGACCCCGCGCTGCTCGAACTGCCAGGCGACCGAGCCCTGTCCTGCCAGCTGGCCGCCGGCCTTGCTGAAGATCGAGCGTACCTCAGCAGCGGTGCGGTTCCTGTTGTCGGTCGCGGTCTCGACGATGAGGGCGACCCCGCCGGGACCGTAGCCCTCGTAGGTGATCTCCTCGTACTCGATCTCCTTGTCGCCACCGGTGGCGCGCTCGATGGCGCGCTTGATGTTGTCTGCTGGCATGTTGGCGACGCGCGCCTTGTCGACCGCCAGGCGCAGGCGGTAGTTGGCATCAGGATCGCCACCCCCGTGGCGGGCGGCGATGCTGATCTCCTTGCCCAGCTTGGTGAAGAGGGCACCACGCTTGGCGTCGTTCGCGCCCTTCTGGCGCTTGATCGTTGACCACTTGGAATGTCCGGACATGGTCAAGGATTCTATATGATGGAGGGCACGAAACCGACTCGGTCGGCCCGAGGGACGAGGCCCGCCCAGGATTGCCTCCGCCGACCCCACTCGCGAAATCTGGAGGTCAGCGCGTGCCGCACGTCGATATCTCACGGCTCCGAAACGTGGTCCTTGCCGGGCATGCAGGGTCCGGCAAGACGACCATCGCCGAGCACCTGCTCCACAAGGCCGGCGTCATCAACCGCATGGGCTCGGTCAACGACGGCACGGCCTCGCTCGACTTCGAGCCCGAGGAGCAGAAGCGGCAGATCTCGCTGTCGCTCGCCGCCAACACCTTCGACCGCGAGGGCAGCCACGTCACGCTCATCGATACGCCCGGCTATGCCGACTTCGTGGGGGAGGTCATCAGCGGCTTCGCAGCGGCTGACGGCGCGCTCATCACCGTCGACGCCTCCGGTGGCGTCGAGGCCGGAACGGAGACGGCCGTGCGGCTGTCGCGCTCGACGAACACGCCGGCCATCTTCGTCATCACCCGCTGCGAGAAGGAGAACGCCGACCCCACGGCCGCGCTCGACGCGCTGCGCGCCGAGTTCGGCAGCAAGATCGCGCCCATCCAGATCGCCATCGGCAAGGGCGAGTCCTTCTCCGGCTACGTCGACCTCGTGCATGGCAAGGCCTATCGCTACGACGCGGGCCAGCGCGAGGAGGTGCCGGTCCCCGAGGACATGGTCGACGAGGTCGCCACCCGGCGCGAGCAGCTGCTCGAGGCCGCCGCCGACGCCGACGACGACGTGCTCATGAAGTTCCTCGAGGGCGAGGCGGTCAGCGACGAGGAGCTCGAGCTGTGCCTCCACAAGGGCGTGAAGGACTCCGTGCTGGCGCCGGTGATGGTGACGTCGGCCAACCAGGACGTGGGCATGACGGCCATGCTGGACGCCATCATCCGCTACCTGCCCACGCCCCTCGAGATGCCGCCGGTCAAGGCCACCGACAATCGCGGTGACGAGATCGAGGTCGCCCCCGATCCAGACGGACCGTTGCTGGCGCAGGTCTTCAAGACCACGGCCGACCCGTTCGTCGGACGGCTCACCTACTTCCGCGTGTGGTCGGGCGCCGTCAAGGCCCACGACTCGGTGTGGAACGCCGAGAAGGGCGAGGAAGAGCGCGTCCAGCAGGTCTTCTACATCAAGGGCAGCGAGCAGGAGCAGGTCGACGAGGTCCGTGCCGGGGAGATCGGGGCCGTGGCCAAGCTGGCCCACACGGTCACGGGTGACACGCTCTCGCGCAAGGAGTCGCCCCTGACGATGGCCCCCATCGAGTACCCGGAGCCGACGCTGCCGGTGGCGGTCGAGCCCGCCAGCAAGGCCGACCTGGACAAGCTCTCGAGCTCGCTCGCACGCCTCCAGGAGGAGGACCCCACGCTCAGGGTCGAGCGCAGCGCCGAGACCGGTGAGCAGCTCCTGTGGGCCCAGGGCGAGAACCAGATCCAGGTCGCGGGTGAGCGTCTCACGCGCAAGTTCAGCACGACCATCGTGACCAGCCCGCCGCGGGTCCCCTACCGCGAGACCATCCGCGGCACGGCCAAGGTCGAGGGTCGCCACAAGAAGCAGACCGGTGGTCGCGGCCAGTTCGGCCACGTCTGGCTGGAGATCAGCCCCAACCCCGGCGGCGGTGTCGAGTTCGACACCAAGGTCGTGGGTGGCGTGGTGCCCAAGCAGTTCTTCCCCGGCGTGGAGAAGGGCGTGCGCGCGGTCGCCGAGAAGGGCCCCACCGCGGGCTACCCCGTCATCGACTTCAAGGCCGTCCTGTACGACGGCTCGTTCCACACCGTCGACTCCGATGAGCTCAGCTTCCGGCTGGCCGGCTCACAGGCCACGCGCAAGGGCATCGCCGAGGCCAAGCCCATCCTGCTCGAGCCCATCATGGAGGTCGAGGTGCGGGTGCCGGAGCAGTTCATGGGTGAGGTCAACCGCGACCTCAACACCCGTCGCGGCCGCCTCCTGGGCATGGATGCGAAGGACGGACAGCAGATCCTCTCGGCCCACGTGCCGCAGGCGGAGCTCTTCACCTACGCCACCGAGCTCCGTTCCATCACCGGCGGCCGGGGCACGTTCACGGCCAAGCTGGCGCAGTACGAGGAGGTGCCCTCGCACGTGGCCCAGAAGGTCATCGAGGAGCACAATGCCGAAGAGGACGAGGGCTAGACCGGTGGCATCCGCTCGCAGCCTCCTCCTGGCCATCGCCGCCGTCGTGGCGCTGGCCTTGCCCGTCGCCGCACAGGCAGAGGACACGACCGTGTCCGGCAGCATCCTCGTGCCGGAGGGTTCGACCCTCGATGGGGCGGCCGCGTGGACGGTCCTGGTCGAGGACACCTCGCTGGCTGACGCGCCGGCCACGACCATCGGCGCGGCTGCCGGCGCGGTCGAGGATCCAAGCGTGACCGCGATCCCGTTCGCCGCCATCTACGACGCCGCCCTGGTCGATGAGAGCGCCACCTACACCCTGAACGCGCGGATCGTGGCTGCGGACGGTGCGCTGCTCTTCGTCAATGACACGGCCATCCCGGTCATCACCGCTGGCGCGCCGGTCGACGACGTGACCGTGCCGGTCGTGGCCGTCGAGCCGGTGGTCGGCGGGGAGCCGCGAGTCATCGAGCTCGAGGCCGACGCCGCCCTGCGCTTCCTGCAGGACGGCGAGCCGGTGGCCGAGGTCCCGGTGACGCCCGGCGAGACGGTCGTCTTCCGCATCGATAACACCGCTGGCTTCGCGCACAACTTCTGGATCGGCAGCGACGACGAGCTGGCGGTCCCGAACGGAGCGACCGACGTGGGCATCCCGGATTGGGACTCCGGGGTCCAGGAGCTCGAGTGGGTCGTCCCCGACGACCTCACCGGCTTGCGCTTCGCCTGCACCGTGCCCGGCCACTACGCCCTCATGCAGGGAGACTTCGCGGTCAGGCCGTAGGTCCCCTGCCCCCTCCGCCATCGACGCCGGTCGACCCTCGAAGTCGGCCGGCGCCAGTGCGTTCCGGCCGACCGAGTCGGGGCTAGGGGACGGTGATCGTCTGGGCGATCGACAACCAGCGGTCGGTCGGTGCCTGGTCGGCCGTGCAGAACAGGGCGTAGGTGCGCGATCCGGCATCGATGGCGTAGGCGCTCGCCGCCGCCGCGCCGCTCCCGAGCATGTCGTCGAAACGCTCGGTGGGATGACCGTCGATGCGCAGCTCGGCCACGGGGGAGACCCCGACGTCCTGCCACGTCTCCACCGTGCCCGCCTCGTAGTAGTCGAGCAGACAGGTGCTCTTGCCGGGCCCGAACGCGGCCAGCAGCGACGCGCCGTTGGTCTCCACCCCCGGCTCTCGCTTGATCCTGAACGTCCACGCCTCCGGGATGAGCATCGACACGTTGGCCCATTCCACGTCGACCGGCACCTCGGCGGGCCAGCTTTCGGGAGCAGGCTCACGCGTGGGCACGAACACGACCGTCGCGGCCGCCGGCATCGCGGTCGCGGCAAGGAAGACGGCGGCGAGCAACGCTGGGAGCGGTGCAAGGCGGTGAGGAGTGGCCATCCCCGGCATTCTCGGCGCTGTCGATGACCGCCGTGTGACGTGGCCGACTCCGGCCGACCGCTTCGTGTCAGTGT
This sequence comes from Candidatus Limnocylindrales bacterium, assembly GCA_040883225.1. Taxonomy (GTDB): domain Bacteria; phylum Chloroflexota; class Limnocylindria; order Limnocylindrales; family CSP1-4; genus JAFMJV01. The sequence goes on from JBFLKP010000116.1 coordinate 6,047, forward strand.
GCGCGCTCGTGCCGTGGAGCACGCACCAGCGCTGCGCCGTCGGCGGCTCCGGTGCGAGCAGGCACCGGATCGTCCGCTCGGCGGCCACCCATGACCCCCCGCCAACGGCCCGCACGGGTACGCTCTGCACCGCACGCCAGCATGGTCAAGCCATGCGCCTGCCTGGTGCCGCATCTCGAGGAGGTACGCGTATGCGTCGCACCATCATCGCCACCGCCGCCGCTGTGGCGCTCCTGGCCGCCACGGCCGCATCGGCTGCTGCCGCGCCGACCGAGCACCCGAGGGCCTCGTACGGCAAGGGTGTCCTGGTCCACTGTTCGGCTCCATTCGGGCAGCTGGTCCAGGCCTCCAAGGACGTCGACGGTCACCGTCCCGTCAAGGGCGGCGCCAAGGCGTTCATCACCACCATGGCCGCCCTCGCGACGAGCGAGGATCCGGCTGAGCGGGAGCTGGCGTACGCTCACGGCTGCTTCGTGCCCGAGGCGTAGTACCGCGACCCAAGGCCAGATGACGTGTCGGGCTTGTCACGAGACAAGCCCGACACGCACGTCTGGTGCCGAGCTTCCGCAGTCGTCGATGGTGGCGGCTGTCGATCGTCAGCGGGGGCGAAGGGCTCGAGTCAGCCGGCGGTCCTGTCGTGCGCCCGCCCGGCCCGCCGCGATCGCTGATCGAGCACCAGTGCTAGGAGCGCCAGCTGGACGATCACGCTGCTGAGGGCTCCCAGCTGCTCGACATAGGTGTCGACGAGCCCGCCCGCCACCAGCGCGATCAGCAGCGAGTACTGCGCGATCGTCAGCGCCGGGTCGTGGCGGCCGAGAAGGCTCAGCCCGAAAGCGACGCCGCTGGCGGCTCCCACGACGAGCCACACGACGCCGAGAAGCGCCAACCAGAACGGATCGTCCGGCAGGGCGATCGGACCGGCCGGGTCGGGCGATCCCGTGACGCTCTGGCCGCTCGCCAGCGCGGCCACGATGACGAGCCCGACCAGCGCGCCGAGCGTGTTCAAGAGCAGACCGATGCGGATGATGAGGTTCTCGAGCCGGTCGGGTATGAGCCGGCGCAGGTGGTCGAGCACGGTTCCGCGTTCCAGCCAGCCAGGCGACGCGAGCGCTGACCCGGTCTCCTCCGAACGCAGGAGCGTCAGCAGGTCGGCTGCCAGCCCAGGGGCCTCGCTATCGACGCCCGCGGCCTCCAGCCCCTCGATGGCACGGTCACGGCCGGCAGCCGAGAGCCGTCCGTCGGCGAGGTCGCGGATGGCGCCGATGGCTCCGTGCGTGGCCTCGGCCGGCGTGGGGCGGCGTTCGCGTCGGACGAGGAGCCACAGGAGCACGAGCAGCAGTACCGCTCCGTAGATGATCGGTGCTGCCGGCGCGAAGAAGTAGTCGTTCGACTCGGTGATGAACTTGCCCACCTCGTCGATGAAGAGGCCCGTGCCCACGCCGGCCGCCAGCGCCGACAGGGCAAGTGCGCGCCGGCCCACGAACAGCTGGACGAGGATGGCTGCGACCACCAGCAGGAGGCCACCCCACAGCATGTGTGCGACGTGGAGCGTGCCGCCGCCGACCTTGGGGTAGCCGGCGAGATCGAGGTACTCGCGGATGAGGATCACCGTCACCGCGAACGCGACGATGGTGGTGGAGAGATAGCGCTGGCCCTGGTCACGTCGCACGCCGACGAGCGGTCGCCTCACCTCGAACCGCCTCTCGGGCTCTGCTGTCGTCGCATCGTCGGTGCACCTCTCGACGGTTGGTGGCTACTCTATCGAGGCACGGTCCTCGTCGCGGCTCGACCGCGGATCGTGGAGGCAGGAAGGGACGATACATGGGCCGAGGGGAACCGTTGCGAGAAGCGGCAGAGAGCGCCACCGGCGGCGGCTCGTTCGTCGATGCGGCTGCGTCCGTGCCGAAGGAGCCGGCCGACGCCAGCGAGTTGCCCGGCGAGCTGCTGGATCCTCGCCGGCGCTCCGATCTCGAGCTCGCCCTGGGGGTCCTGATCGTCTTGGGGCGCGTAGGCAAGACGCTCCACGAGGCCCTCGTCGAGCGTGGTGAAACCGCGCTCGTCGGGAACACCGAGGTCCTCGTCGTCAGCAGCCTGTTGCTGCGAGGCTCGCTCCGACCTGCGGACGTCATGGACCTGACCGGACTCTCGAGCGGTGGCGTGACCAAGCTCCTCGACCGTCTCGAGGCGGACGACATCATCGCCCGGGAGCTCGGCGCAGTGCGGTCGGATCGCCGCGCGACCCGCCTCGTGCTGACACCTCGGGGCGAGCGAGTCGCCCGCGGCTTCTCGGACGCGGTGCGAGACGAGATCGGCGCCATCCGTAGCGCATTTGCCGAGCTCGTGGCCGCCGCTGAGCTCCTGGCGGCTGCCAGGGATTGACGGCTTCGGTCGGCGGCGCGCGGGCCCCGGGCCACCGTGCTTACCACCTAAGTATCTTCGCTGGTAAGATGCAGCCTTCCAGACAGGCCTCATCACACACGAGGAGCTTCCACCGTGCGCACGTCCCATCCCCTCCGTCTCGCCTCCGGTCTCGCCCTAGTCGCGACCGTCGCCTTGGGCAGCGTGGCCACCGCCCAGGACGACATGCTTGGCCAGGTCGAGCAGACCCTCCACGACGACGCCGTCGCGGCCTACGAGGGCGTGGCCAGCTTTCTCGGGGACGCCCGTGACACCGTGACCGACGCCACGAGCGGCGTGCTCGACACCGTGGAAACCGATCTGCAGGGCATCGAGGACCGCCTGGGCGGCGCGGTCGACATGACCGCCGACGCGGCCGCCCGCGAGTACCGCGAGATCCAGCACGCCATCCACGATGTGGCCCGCGGCATCGACGACGCGCTGCACCGCGCGGGGCACACGCTCGAGGACGCCGAGCGCGACGTGTGGCACGGGCTGCAGGACCGCCTCCACGATGCCGGTGATGCGGTCGACCACGTCATCGACGACCTGAAGGGTGCCGCCGGATCGGCCGCCGCGGTCACGGACACGCTCCACGACGACGCGGTCTCGGCCTTCGCGTCGGTCAAGGCCCACCTCGCCGACATCGAGGGCTCGCTGGGCGAGGCCGCGAGCGGTGCGGTCGCCACGGCCAGGGCCGATCTGGAGGCCATCGAGAGCCGCCTCGTGGGTGCGGTCGACACGGCCGGCGATGCCGCCGCCCGCGAGTACCGCGAGATCCAGCACGCGCTGCACGGCGTCGCCGGTGGCGTCGACGACTTCCTCCACGATGCCGGCCACACCATCGAGGATGCCGAGCACACCGCGCTCAACACCCTCCAGGACGGCGTCCACGACGTGGCCAACGCCATCGACCACGTGGTCGACGACATCCACCTGCCCTTCTAGGGCTGCCCGATCGGTCCGGCTGGAGCTGCCTCACGAGCAGCCGGCAGCTCCGTCGGCCGACGCCGCCACCCGCGTAGCGCATCGGTCAGGTCCCGGCCGCCGCCTCGAGCCCCTCGGCCAGGGTGAACGCGCCCTCGTACAGCGCGCGGCCGGTGATGGCTGCATCGAAGCCGCGCGCTGCGAGCTCGCGGATGTCGGCCACAGATGACACGCCGGCCGAGGCGATGATGGCTGCGCCGGGCACTGCCTCTCGAACGCGCTCCAGCAGCTCGTAGTCGGGGCCGCTCATCTGTCCGTCGCGAGCGATGGCGGTGACGGCGAACCAGCGCACGCCCTTCTCGGCCAGCGTCCGCGCCAGGCCCATGGCCTCCGCCCCGCGGGCGCCCTCGACCCAGCCGTCACCGAGCGCCTGCCCGTCGCGCACGTCGAGGGCGGCCACGATGCGGTCGGGCCCGTAGCGTTCGGTGAGCACCCTTGCCAGCAGCGGCGAGCTGATGAGCGCCGAGCCCAGCACCAGCCGGTCGGCACCGGCGGCCAGGCCCGCCGCCACGGCATCGGCATCGCGGATGCCACCGGCGACCTGGCAGGGCACCTCGATCGCGGCCACGATGCGGCCGATGACCCCAGCCTGCATGGCCTTTCCCTCCCGCGCGGCGTCGAGATCGACGATGTGGATGCGCGAGGCACCCGCAGCCTCGAACTCGCGCGCCACCGCGATGGGGTCGTCGCGGTACTCGGTGACCGCGCCGTAGTCGCCCTTCGCGAGCCTGACCACCCGCCCACCGAGCAGGTCGATGGCCGGGATCAGCTCCATGCCCCGCCCCCGCTCGCGCCGATGCGTCTGTTGTAGCGTTCTACCATGCTACTATGCTAGCATAGCAACACGGCTCCGCACGCCCAACCAGGAGATCATGACCACCGACCCCACCGAGTGGCGCTCAGAGGACACGAGCGACCTCCTCGACACCATCCTCGCGCTGCCCGACCGCCCAGCGGCCGAGCGCTTCTTCCGCGACCTGTGCACGCTCCGCGAGCTGCATGACCTGGCCCAGCGGTGGCACGTCGTGCGCCTGCTCGACGAGGGTATCCCCTACGCGGAGATCAGCCGCCGCACCGGCGCCAGCACCGCCACCGTGACGCGTATCGCGCAGTGGCTCAACCACGGCACCGGCGGCTACCGCGAGGCGCTCGAGCGCCAGGGCGAGGAGGTCCAACGGTGATCGCCGACGAAGGACGGGTCACCGCCTTCCCCGGTTCCGAGTCGGGCCGGCTGCGGCTGGCCATCCCCAACAAGGGCCGCATGCAGGGCCCGTCGCTGCAGCTGCTCCACGATGCGGGCCTGCAGTTCGAGGACGGTACGCGCGCGCTGACCGCCTCGGTCGAGGGCTTCCCGCTGGATATCCTCTTCGTGCGTACCGACGACATCGTCGAGTTCGTGTCCGACGGCGTGGCTGACCTCGGCATCACCGGCACCAACCTGCTCATCGAGGCCGGGGCCGACCTCGAGACGCTGGCCGAGCTGGGCTACGGCTACTGCCGCCTCGAAGCGGCGGTGCCCAACGAATCCGCGGCGCGTTCGCTCGATGACCTGGCCGGCCTGCGCCTGGCCACCAGCCACCCCAACGCCACCGAGAAGGTCTTCGCCGAACGGGGCATCGAGACCACCCTCGTCAACGTCTCGGGCGCCGTCGAGGTGGCGCCCACGATGGGCCTCGCCGATGGTGTCGTGGATCTCGTCTCGAGCGGCTCCACGCTGAAGATGAACGGCCTGCGCTCGGTCGGCCCGCTCTTCGCCAGCCAGGCCATCCTCGTGGGGCGCCGGAACCTCTCGCCCGAGGCCGCGGCCGTCGTGTCCGAGGTGCGCACGATGATCGAGGCCGTCATCGCTGGCCGTGGTGTGAAGTACCTGATGATGAACGCCCCCGACGAGGCGCTGGAAGCCATCGAGGCCATCCTGCCGGGACTGGAGTCTCCGAGCGTGCTGCCACTGGCGCACCGGGGCATGCACGCCGTTCACGCGGTGGTCGGCGCCACCGACGTCCATCGCATCCTCGTCCCGCTCCGTGAAGCCGGCGCCACCGGCATCCTCGTCGTCCCCGTGGAGAAGCTCCTGCCATGACCGATCCCGCCGCCCCCACCCTTCGTCGACTATGGCTGGCCGACGCCAGCGAGGCCGAGCGACGGGCCCTGACCGATCGCGCCTCGACGGCCACGCCCGACATCCGGGCCAGGGCGCGAGCCATCGTCGACGCTGTGCGCGAGGGTGGCGATACCGCCCTGCGCGAGGCCAACGCGAGGTTCGGCGGTGGGCTCGTCGAGCCGGCCGAGGCACCGGCTCTGCGGGTCCCGACGGAGGATCTGCGGGCCGCTCGCGACCGTCTCCCGACCGAGCTGCGCGAGGGCCTGGAGCAGATGGCCCGCAACATCGAGTCCTTCCACGCCGTCGAGGTGCCGCCGCCAGAGCAGTGGGTCGAGACCGAGCCGGGCGTGAACGTGGGTCGCGTGTGGCGTGGCCTCGATCGGGTCGCGGCCTACGTGCCCGGAGGCACCGCGGCCTATCCGTCTTCGCTGCTGATGAGCGCGGTGCCGGCGCGGCTCGCGGGCGTGGGCACCTTCGTCGTGGCCAGCCCGGCCGGCGAGGGCGGGGCGCTCTCCCCCGCCCTCCTCGGAGCCGCTGGGCTGATGGAGGTGGAGGAGTTCTGGGTCATGGGCGGCGCCCAGGCCGTGGGCGCCCTGGCCTACGGCACCGAGTCGATCGAGCGGGTCGACAAGATCGTCGGGCCGGGCAACGCCTGGGTCACCGCGGCCAAGCTCGAGGTCCTCGATTCGGTCGCCATCGACATGCCCGCCGGGCCGACCGAGGTCATGGTCGTGGCCGACGAGACGGCGGACCCGGTGCACGTCGCGGCGGACATGCTGAGCCAGGCCGAGCACGGGGCCGACTCGCCCTCCCTGCTGGTCACGCCGTCCGAAGCGCTGGCCGACGCCGTCGAGTCCCAGATCGCGGCACAGCTGCCGACGCTGCTGCGGCGCGACATCCTGGCCCAGGCCGTGCGCGCCGCGGCCACGGTCGTCATCACCGCGGACATCGAGGAGGCGCTGGCCTTCGCGGACGAGTACGCGCCCGAGCACCTCTCCTGCGTGGTGGCCGACGAGGACGCCGCCCTCGCCGCCCTGAGCCACGCCGGTTCGCTCTTCCTGGGCGCCTACGCGCCGGAGTCGGCCGGTGATTACGCCGCCGGCTCCAACCACGTTCTGCCGACCGCCGGTGCCGGCCGCGCCTACAGCCCGCTGGGCGTCGAGTCCTTCGGTCGCTGGATGCAGGTCAATCGCGTCACCCGCGAGGGCCTTGCCCGCATCCTGCCCGCCGTGGCCGCGGTGGCCCAGGCGGAGGGGCTCACCGCCCACCGTCGCGCGGTCGAGATCCGCTTCGAGGATGAGGCCTGACGATGTCGCTCGAGACCACCGAGGCCCTGGTCGCATCCTCCAACGTCTACACCTGGGAGCCACCCAACCGCGTCATCGCGGCGCGCTACGGGCTCGACCCTGCGGACATCCTGCGCTTCGACACCAACACCAGCCCGGCGGTGCTCTCGTACCTGCCCGACGCGCTCGAGGGCCCCTGGGACCCGCCGCTGCACGAGTATCCCGACTCGACCTACGCGGAGCTGGCCGAGGCCGCAGCGGCCTACGTCGGCGCCGAGCCCCTGGAGATCCTCGTCGGCTGCGGCGCGGACGAGGTCCTCGACATCATCGCCAAGACGCACCTGGCGCCCGGACAGCGCTCGGTCATCCCTGTGCCCACGTACTCGATGTACGCGGTGCTCAGCGGCCAGCGCGAGGCGGAGGTCGTCTCGGTCCCGCGCCGCCCCGACCATCGGCTCGACGTCGAGGCGGTGATCACGGCCCTGCCCGGTGCGGGCGTGGTCTGGCTCTGCGCCCCCAACAACCCCACCGGCACCCCTGAGTCGCGCGAGGACCTGCTGTCGATCCTCGATGCCGCTGCCGCGCTGCCTGACGGCGGGCCGGCGGTCGTCGTCGACGAGGCCTACATCGAGTTCCACGGCACATCCCTCGTGGACCTGCGCGAGCGCTATCGGGCGCTCATCGTCGTGCGCACGATGAGCAAGGCCTTCGCCATGACCGGGCTGCGCGTGGGCTACTGCGTGGCCAGCCGAGCCGCCATCGAGAGGCTCGAGCGGGTGCGGCCGCCCGGGTCGCTCAACACGCTCTCGGCCAAGGCTGCGGCGCGCGCCCTGCGTGCCCCGGAGGTCGCGGCGGCCAACGCCGCGGCCCTCGCCGAGGAGCGCGAGTGGCTGGCCGCCCGGTTGGCCGAGGCCGGCCTGCCACCGACCCCGAGCGTCACCAACTTCCTGCTCTGTCACATCGGCAGCCCCGCGGAGGCGGACGGGCTCAACGAGGCCCTGCTACGCGGCGGCATCGTCGTGCGCACCTTCGGACCCCGCAGCCCGCTGGCCGGTCACCTGCGCTTCACGGTCCGGAACCGTGAGCAGAACGAACGATTCCTGAGCATCATCGAGGCCTGGTCGGCCGGGAGGTCAGCATGAGCCAAGCACGGATCGGCGAGCGCGTCCGCGAAACGAAGGAGACACGCATCGTGGTGAAGGTCGACCTCGACGGCAGCGGCACGGCGGCCGTGGCCACCAGCGTCGGCTTCTACGATCACCTGCTCAGCTCGCTCGCACACCACTCGCTCGTCGACATCGAGATCAACGCCGTGGGCGACACCGACATCGACGACCACCACACCGTCGAAGACGTCGCCCTCGCGCTCGGCGGCGCCATCAGCGACGCCCTCGGCGACCGTGCCGGCATCACGCGCTTCGGGGCTGCCCGCGTGCCCATGGACGAGTCGCTGGCCCAGTGCGCCCTGGACCTCTCGGGCCGACCGTACGCGGTCATCGACCTGCCCTTCAGGGCCGACCGCATGGGCGAGCTCAACAGCCAGATGGTCGAGCACGCGCTCTACTCGTTCGCCCAGGCCAGTGGCGCGACGCTGCACATCGACGGGACCGGCCGTAACGACCACCACCTGGCCGAGGCCGCCTTCAAGGCCCTCGCTCGCGCCCTGCGCATGGCCGTGGCGCCGGACCCGCGACGTTCGGGCGTGGCCTCGACCAAGGGCTCGCTCGAGCTCGACGGAGAGCGCACGTGAGCGAGCCCATCCGCGTCGCCGTCGTGGACTACGGTGCCGGCAACCTCATCAGCATCCGCAATGCCTTGCAGCTGCTCGGCGCGGAGGTCGCGGTGGCCGCTGCGCCCGACCAGCTCGAGGGCGCGGAGGTCATCCTCGTGCCCGGCGTCGGCGCCAGCGAGGCGGCCATGGGCCGGCTTCGACGTCAGGGTCTCGTCGAGCCCATCCTCGAGCGCGTTCGCGGCGGTACCTGGTTCGTCGGCATCTGCCTGGGCATGCAGCTGCTCTTCGACACGAGCGACGAGGACGGCGCGCGGATGCTGGGCCTGCTGCAGGGCGAGGTGAAGGTGATCGAGGACGCCCCCAGCCTGCCGCACATCGGCTGGAACACGCTCGAGGTCAGGCGCGAGCACCCCGTGCTCGAGGGCCTGACCGATGGGACCCCGGCCTACTTCGTGCACAGCTACGTGCCCGTGCCGGCCGATCCGGCCATCACCGTGGCCGAGACCGAGCATGGCAGCCGGTTCGCGAGCCTCGTGGCCGCTGATCGCATCGTGGGCTTCCAGTTCCACCCCGAGCGTTCGGGCGCGGATGGCATCCGCATGTTGCGCAACACCCTCGGGCTCATCGAGGCCGATCGCCCGGCTCGCGCGAAGGTGACGGCCTGATGCTGCTCAAGCGCGTCATCCCCTGTCTCGACGTCAAGGACGGCCGCGTCGTCAAGGGCGTCCGTTTCGTCGACCTCACCGACGAGGGCGACCCGCCCGAGTTGGCCCGGCGCTACGCCGAGGCCGGTGCCGACGAGATCTGCTTCCTCGACATCAGCGCCGCCCCCGAGGGTCGCGGCACGCTGCTCGACATCGTCGAGCGCACCGCCAGCCAGGTCTTCGTGCCGCTTTCGGTCGGCGGCGGCGTGCGCTCGGCGCTGGAGATGCGCGACGTGCTCCGGGCCGGGGCCGACAAGGTCGCGGTCAACACCGCCGCCGTCGACGACCCCGAGCTCATCAGGACCTGTGCCCGCCGCTTCGGCAGCCAGTGCGTCGTCATCAGCGTCGATGCTCGCCGCGTGCCCGGCGACGAGCCGGCGTGGGAGGTCGTGGTCCAGGGTGGCCGGAAGGCCACCGGCCTCGACGCGGTCGAGTGGATCGAGCGCTGTGTGGGCCACGGCGCAGGCGAGGTCCTGCTCACCTCCATCGATCGCGACGGCACCCAGGACGGCTTCGATATCGAGCTGCTGCGCACCGTCACCGACCGGGTGCAGGTGCCGGTCATCGCCTCTGGTGGGGCGGGCACCCCCGCCCACATGACCGAGGCCGTCACGGCCGGCAACGCCGATGCCGTGCTGGCCGCGAGCATCTTCCACCGCGACATCCACTCCATCGACGCGGTCAAGGCGGACATGGCCGCGGCCGGCGTGCCCGTTCGCCTGACCGGAGGGAACGTCTGATGGCTGCCCGGAACCGGCGCACGCTCGACGTGTCTGCGGTGAGCTATGGGCCCGACGGACTGGTCGCGACCGTGGTCCAGGACGCCGATGACGGGCGCGTCCTGATGGTCGCGTGGCAGGATGCCGAGGCGCTCGAGGCCACGCTGGCCACCGGTGAGGCGCACTTCCACTCGCGCTCGCGCGACGCGCTCTGGAAGAAGGGCGAGACGAGCGGCAACACGCTCGCGGTGGTCTCGATGGAGCTCGACTGCGACGCCGACGCGGTACTCATCACCGCCCGCCCGGCCGGGCCCACCTGCCACACCGGGGCCCGCTCCTGCTTCGACCTCGAGCCCGGCGTCGAGGCCGCTCCTGGCGGCGTCGGAGAGACCCAGGACTTCGCCTGGCTGGAGCGGCTGTGGGCGGTCATCGAGGAGCGCGCCCGCACCCGGCCCGAGGGCAGCTACACCAGCAGGTTGCTCGAGGCCGGTGTGGATGCCACCGCCCGCAAGGTGGCCGAGGAGGCGACCGAGGTGGTCATGGCCGCCAAGGACGACGACGTCGCCGAGCGCTCGGGCAACGCACGACCCACGGGTGAGCTGGCCGGCGAGCTGGCCGACCTGCTGTACCACTCGCTCGTGCTCTGCGCCGAGCGTGGCCTGCCGCCGGCGACCATCATCGAGACGCTGAAGGCCCGCCACGAAGCGTAGCCCCGGCCGCCGGGCGCGCTACGCGGTGCGTCGCCCCACGAAGCGGCGCTTCTTGCCCATGGCCACCCACCAGTAGCGCTCGCCGATGAGCGCCGGAGGCGCGGCCGCGGGATCGGTCAGCTGCTGGCCGTTGACCCGGAAGCCGCCCTGGCTGATGAGCCGCCGGGCCTCGCCCTTCGACTGGCCGCTCGCGGCCACGGCGATGTCGATGGCCGTCCAGCCGTCCGCCTCGGCCCCGAACTCGAAGCCGCCGACCGCGTCGTAGAGCACGGCCAGGACCTCCGGGTCGTCGACCTCGGTGGCGAAGGCGGCGGAGGCCACCACCACCTGCCGCTCGGCTTCGTCGCGACCGTGGATGCGAGCGGTGAGGTCGTGGGCGAGGGCCTTCTGGGCGAGCCGCCCCTCGGGTGCGGCGGCGTGGGCCTCGGTGATGGCCTCGACCTCCTCGCGCGACATCGTCGTCAGCCAGCGCAGGTGGTCGAGCACGACCTCGTCCTCGTCATTGATCCAGTACTGGTAGAAGTCGTACGGGCTGGTGAGCGAGCCGTCGAGGAAGACCGCGCCCTTCTCCGACTTGCCCATCTTCATGCCGGCGCGATTGAGCAGCAAGGGGCTGCAGAGGCCGAAGGCGGTGGGCTCATGGGCCGCGCTTTCGGTCCCTTCGGCCGCACGGCTCTCCACGCGGCGGATGAGCTCCAGGCCGGCGGTGATGTTGCCCCATTGGTCGGCGCCGCCCATCTGCATGTCCACGCCCTCGTGCTGGTGGAGGTGCAGGAAGTCGGCCGCCTGCAGCGTCTGGTAGCTGAACTCGGTGAAGCTCATGCCCGCAGCCAGCCGCGCCTGGACCGAGTCCTTCGAGAGCATGTAAGCCACGGTGAAGTACTTCCCGATGTCGCGCAGGTAGTCGATCATCGACATCTGCCCCAGCCAGTCGAGGTTGTTGAGCATCCTGGGCTGCGTTGGCCCGGGTGAGAAGTCGAGGAAGCGCTCGAGCTGGGCCTTGAGGGCTGCCGAGTTGCGCTCGATGGCGTCAGCGTCGAGCAGGACCCGCTCCGAAGACTTGCCCGAGGGGTCGCCGATCATGCCGGTGCCGCCGCCGATGAGCACGACCGGCCGGCCGCCGGCACGTTGGAGGTGGGTGAGCAGGAAGACCTGCAGCAGGTGCCCCACGTGCAGCGAGGTGGCGCTGGCGTCGAAGCCGATGTAGGCGCTCACCGGACCCTGCTCGAGGCGCTGCTCGAGGCCTTCGGAGCTGAGATGGACGAGCCCGCGCCAGCCGAGCTCGTCGAGGAGGGCCGAGCGGCTCATGCGGTGCGGCCGGACAGCGGATAAGTCTGTGTTTGCATCCCTTCATGCTAGCCACGGCCGAGCGTGAACGTGTCGCGAGCTGCCGGGGCCCCGCGGTACAGAGATGCGGGTCGCTGCTACGGTTAGCCGCGCATGCGCCAGAGACCACCCTATCCACCGCCCCCTTTTCGGCCGCCGGGTCCCCCGCCCCGCCCCGTCACGCGTCCACGCGGCCGGCGCAAGGCGGGCCTGCTCAAGACGATGGTCGTGCTCGTCTTCGGGGTCTTCGTGCTGGCCGCCTTCACCAGCTTCGCGGGAGTCGTGGGCGCGGCCTTCGTCTATGGCCAGGACCTCAAGCACCCCAGCGTCCTCGAGGAGCTCACCTTCCCGGAGGACACCATCATCTACGATCGCAACGGTGGAGTCCTCGCCCGGCTTTCGCCCGGCGGCGAGCAGCGCCGCACGATCGGCTGGAGCCAGGTCCCTCCGCACCTCGCTGACGCGGTCACCGCGGTCGAGGACAAGACCTTCTGGGCCAACACCGGCATCGATCCCATCGGCATCGTCTCGTCGGCCATCGACACGCTCACGGGTGATCCCCGTGGCGGCTCCACGATCACCCAGCAGCTGGTGCGCCAGAAGCTGCTGCCCGACGACGTGACCAACGAGTCGTCCCGCCTCGGAGATCGCAAGGTCAAGGAGATCCTGCAGTCCATCCGGGTGACCGACTACTACCGCGGCGATGAGGGCAAGCAGCGCATCCTCACGGCCTACCTCAACCAGAACTTCTATGGCAACAACAGCTACGGCGTGCGGGCGGCCTCCATCTCCTACTTCGGCAAGTACAACCTCCGGGACCTCACGCTCGCCGAGGCGGCCACGCTCGCGGCCATCCCGCAGGCGCCATCGGCCTATGACCTCGTGCGCAACGCGGTCAAGAACGACGACGGTGCGTGGGAGGTGCCGGCCGACTCGGCCATCTACCAGCGGCGGAACCTGGTGCTCCAGCTCCTGGCCGACGACCCCACCCGGCGTGTGCTCAGCGGCGACGAGTACACCACGCAGGACTACCGGGACGCCATGCGCGAGCCGCTCATCATCGTCGAGCAGCGGGCCAGCGAGTGGAAGGCACCGCACTTCGTGTGGTTCGTGCTCGACGAGCTGACCGGCATGCTCTGCCCGGAGGCCGAGACCTGCGACAGGCTCAGCCTGGGGGGCCTGCGCGTGACCACGACGCTGGACCTCAAGGTCCACAACAAGGCCGAGAAGTGGGTCGAAGCCACCGCGCTCGTGCCGCACCGCAACAACCCTGCCAACGCCGCCAGGCGGCTGGGCGTGCCCTACGCGGCCTGGATGCAGAACCTGCGGGACCAGAACGTGTGGAACGCGGCGCTCTCGGCCATCGACTATCAGACCGGCGAGATCATCGCCTACGTGGGCTCGGCCAACTACTACGAGCGAGCCAAGGTCAACAGGAAGATGCAGCCGCAGTACGACGTGCTGAGCCAGGGCTGGCGCCAGTCGGGCTCGACCTTCAAGCCCTTCACCTATGCCACCGGCATCAACGACCGGACGCTCACCGCGGCCACGATGTTCATGGACGTGACCACGGACTTCGGCGGCTACGCGCCGACGGACTTCTCGGCCTACGAACGCGGTCCGTTGCGCTTGCGTGATGCCCTCCAGCTGTCGCTCAACGTGCCCGCCGTCAAGGCCCTCGACCGGGTGGGCCAGAAGAAGGTCTTCAACAAGGCCCGCGCGTTCGGCATGGACTTCCAGCAGGAGGCCTCCCCGGGGCTGTCCATGGCCCTCGGCACGCTGGAGGTCCATCCGCTGGACCTGACGCAGGCCTACGCCACGCTGGCCAACGGCGGCGTCAACGTGGGCTACACCTCGATCCTCGAGGTCACCAGCGTCAATGACAAGAACCCCTTCGAGTACCGCTACCAGACGCCCAAGGGCAAGCGCGCCATCGGCGAGCAGGCCGCCTACGTCGTGACCGACATCCTCAAGGGCAACACCGATCCGTCCGAGAACGGCGTCTGGTCCGACTACGTGCAGATCACGGCCAAGAACGGGCGCCGCCGTCCGGCTGCGCTCAAGACCGGTACCTCCAATGACGCCAAGGACCTCAACGCCTACGGCTACATCGCGCCACCGAGCAAGAAGGGGCGCCAGAACGGACGCTATGCCCTGGCCGTGGGCGTGTGGGCCGGCAACAGCGACGGCAGCCCCGTGACCACGGTGTCGAACCCGGTCTTCTCGCTCGACGTGGCCGCACCACTGTGGGACGCGTTCGTCACCGATGTGACCAGGAACTGGGCCGTCCGTGACTTCGACCCGCCGTCCGGACTCTCGACCTACGCCGTCGATGCCTGGACCGGCCATACCCCTTCGCAGTACTCCCGCCGCTCGTACGACGAGCTCTTCATCACCGGTACCGCACCGACTGCGGACCCATACCTCCGCTCGATGGAGGTCATCAGGGGCAGCGACGGTCAGTGGTACAGATGGAACGAGGCTTGCGAAGGCCAGCC
>JBFLKP010000002.1:0-4853 GCA_040883225.1 Candidatus Limnocylindrales bacterium
CCGTCGTCATCGCCGATGTGCCCTATCCGGGCCAGGATGTGCCCGAGTGCCTGGCGAAGAACCCCAAGGACATCCGGCCCTGTGCGGCCCCCGCGCGCAACAGGAACGCGGGGGGCTCACCCTCACGCGAGCGGCAGGCGGCCGAGTCGTCCGGCGGCGTCATGCTGGATTTCTACGATCTCATCTGTCGGGGTCACGACCGCTGCCTGCCCGTGCGGGACGAGGTCATCATCTGGCGGGACCACCATCACCTGACTGCGACCTTCGCGCGCTCACTCGCGCCCGCGCTCGACCGCGCGCTGCAGAAGGTCGTGCCCAAGCGCATGAGGAAGTAGCCGCGGTCTAGCCGAGGTCTCCGGCGGCGGCCAGGCGCTCGAGCCAGAACAGCCCGATCAGCGTCTTGGCATCCTCGATGTCGCCTCGGTCGGCCATGGCCAGGGCCTCCCGCCAGGGGATGCGGACGAGATCGAGGTACTCGTCGGTGTCCGGACCCCGATACTCGTGCAGCGGCGACAGCTCGGTGGCGAGGTAGAGGTGCATCTCCTCCTCGGCGAAGCCTGGTGCGGTCCAGAAGCGGCCGAGCTTCCGCCAGCTGCCCGCCCGATGGCCCGTCTCCTCCTCCAGCTCGCGAGGTGCTGCCCGGTCCGGATCCTCGGTCATGCCGTCCTCATCGCGGTCGAGCGTGCCCGCCGGCAGCTCGAGGACGACCTGCTCGACCGGGGAGCGCCACTGGCGGACCATGAGCACATCAGCACCCACGACGGGGATGACGGCGACGGCCCCCGGGTGCTCGACGATCTCGCGCTGGTGGCGCTTGCCCCCGGCGTCCTCGATGGTGTCCACGCGGAAGGCCATGAAGCGGCCTCGATGGACGACGCGCCGTTCCACGGTCCTCTCGCGCAGGTGGTCGTCGCTCATATGCGCAGGATAGGGCTGCTCGCAGGACCCCACACGGGCCCTCGCCGGTAGAGCCCGGGGCAGGGGGCTGCCGTGGCGTGCGGTGCGGGTCGGTGCGTCCGCGCACACCCCGTCCTAGTACCACTTCGCCATGGAGGGTACGACCGCTCTCGGAGACGATGCCTCGCGTCAGGGATGAGCCCTCGATCGAGACCCGAGCACTCGCAGCACCCCGGGCAACCGGCCCGATCTACTAGGAGACTCAGGAATGAGCCGATACAAGGATCTGGCGCTCCGCCTCGCGGTCGTCGCTGCCTTCGTGCTCACGCTGGCGGCCCCCGTCCGCTGGTAGGCATCTAGCTATCGCCCCAGGGCCGGCGACGACGAACCTCGCGCCCGCGCCGGCCCAGACCACCACCGCGCGAGACGGGTGAGCCTGCCGCCGGCGCTACGAGCGCCGGCGTCGCGCTAAGTCGGAGGCCTCGACCGACGTGCTCCTGCTCTACTCCATCGCTGCCGGCCTCCTCATCGGCCGCCTGCTCGGCGGACGGGTCCGCAACCTCGAACACGTCCGCTTCGCCTGGTGGCAGCTCGCGCTCGCGGGACTGGCGGTCCAGCTGGTCCTGTTCGCAGACCCGGTCCAGGAGCGCGTCGGCGCCGAGGGCCCCGTCATCTACGTGGTCTCCACGGTGGCCGTGCTCGTGGCTCTCCTGCGCAACCTGCGCCAGCCGGGACTGGCGGTCCTCGCCGCCGGCGCGGTCCTCAACCTCGTCCCGATCCTAGCCAACGGCGGCTTCATGCCCTCGTCGCCCGACGTGTGGCTCGAGTTGACCGGCGTGGCCGCCGTACCGGTGGCGTACTACAGCAACGTCACCCTCATCGGGCCCGACACGTGGTTCCCCTTCCTCGGCGACATCTTCCTGTTCCCGCGTCCGCTGCCCATGGCCACGGCCTTCTCGTTGGGTGACGCGGTCATCGCCCTCGGCGCGGTCATCTTCCTCGTCAGCGCCATGCGCGCATCGGAAGGGCCCTCGCCTGTCGGTTCAGCGACCAGCCCGCAGCCGGTGGCCCGCTGATGGAGATGCTCTCGCCGGACGCGACCGACGCCCTCATCCGCCTCGCCCGCGACGTGGACGCCGACCTCGGCGTCCACCTCTATATCGACCGCGGTGATGGGCTGCTGGAGGTCGTGGCCTCGGTTCGCGCCGGGCACGCGCTGACATCCCCCGAAGCTGCCGTCGTCGAGCCAGCCGACGGAGCGGGCGCCGGGGAACGGCTCCGGCGCTGGCTGCCCGGTCATCGGGACGAGGACGCACCGTCCGCTCCGGGTGCGAGCGCACACCTCACGCTGCCCGATGAGCGCGCCGGCCTGCTCGTGCTCGAGCGCGTCCGCAGCGAGCCCTTCAGCGACGAGGACCTGGCCATCGCCCGCGTCAAGGCGCGGCAGCTGGTGAGCAACGTGGCCACGCGGCTGGGGCCGCGGCCGATCGCCTGGTCGGCCCAGCTGGAGGCGGTGCAGTCGGTGGCGGCACAGCTGACCCGCCTCACGGACGTGGCCGAGATCAGCGCCGCCCTGTGCACCCAGACCCAACGTGTGGTCGCCTTCGACAACGCGCGCGTCTACGTCCTGCGCGAGGATGGCCGCGTGCTCGATCCGGTGGCCTTCAGGCCGCACGCCCGCGAGTACCACGGCGAGTCGGTGGCCGGGCTGCGGGTGACCGTGGGGGAGGGCATCACCGGCTGGGTGGCCCAGACCGGACAGCAGCTCATCGTCGACGATGCCGCGCGTGACCCGCGAGCGGTCCACATCCCAGGCTCCAACGAGCTGCCCGAGGAGTCGATGCTGCTCGCACCCCTGCGCTCGGAGAGCCGCGTCATCGGTGTCGTCGTGCTCTCCCGCCTCGGCCTGGCCCGTTTCTCCGACGACGAGCTGCGCCTCCTGGGCGTCCTCGCCGACCAGGCCGCGGTGGCCATCGAGAACGCGCGGCTCCTTTCCCAGCGAGACCGCCACGTCGCCGAGCTGCAAGCCTTGCTCGACATCGCCGAGGCTGGCGATGGGGCCTCCGACGAACGGGACCTCGCCGGGGTCCTGGCCTCGAAGCTGCGCAGCGCTGCGCACATGGATGCGTGCCTCATCGCGCGCTGGGATGCCGAGAGCGGCAGGCTCTCGCCCATCGGCGCGGACGGCCGGCCGCTCATCGGCCCCGAGCGCGACCTCGCGTCCCAGCGCACCCTTCGCCACGTGCTGATGAACGACGAGCCGGTGTGGCTCGACCCCAGCGTCGAGGATCTCGAGCCGGCAGAGCTGTCGCGGCTCCACCAGCTGGGCGGCGCGGCCACGATGCTGCTGCCGCTCTCGACCGGCGGACGCGTGACGGGGCTGCTCGAGCTCATCTCCGAGACGCCGGGCCGCCGCTTCAGCCTGAGCGAGACCAAGCTGCTGCGGGCCATGGCCAACCAGGCCGCATCGGCCCTGGAGAATGCCCGGCTCGTGCGCCGGCTCCGCGACGCGGCCGAGACCGACCTCGTCACCGGGGTCTACAGCCATCGTCACCTGCAGGATCGGGTGCGCCAGGAGACCGCCCGTGCGGCCCGGGCGCACTCGCCGCTGAGCGTGCTCATGATCGACCTCGACGATTTCAAGCGGGTCAACGATGAGCACGGCCACCAGGCCGGCGACCGCGTGCTGCGGGCGATCGCGGGCGCACTGCGCGCGGCCGTGCGCACGAGCGACGTCGTGGCGCGCTATGGCGGCGACGAGTTCGTCGTGCTCATGCCCGACACCGACATGGCCGAGGCGGAGCACGTGGCCGCGCGCGCCGAGGCGGCGGTGGCCGATCTGGAGCACCCCATGGCCGACGGTCCCAGCGTGCGGGTCACCTGCAGCGTGGGTCTGGCGCTGCACCCGCGCGATGGGCGCTCGGGCAAGGAGCTGCTGCGCGCCGCTGACGCCAGGATGTACCGTCGCAAGCGCGCTCGTCCGACGGGTGATCTCGGGCGGGGCGCAAGGTCTTCGCCGTCGACCGAGTCTCCCACGAGGATGGACGTGTCGCCATCGATCGAACCTGCGCCGGCCGGCCCAGCACTCGGCAACTAGGGCCCAGCTCCGCCACCAGCGCAGTCGGCCGCTTTGTAAGCGGCCTTGACAAAGCATCTATCCTTACTTTGTCCACGATGATGACAAAGTGAGGCCCATTGCCACAAGCGACGCTTGCCAAGGCCACCCACCGCGGGGTCCGGCGCTCCAATGAGCGCCTCGTCCTGCGAACGGTCTACGAAGACGGTCCCCTCAGCCGTGCCGATGTCGCGCGGGCTACCGGCCTGACGCGCACGACGGTCTCCGATCTCATCGAGGGCCTCATCCGGGTCGGACTGGTGGTCGAGGCCGGCACCGGTCCGTCGACCGGAGGCAAGGCACCCATCCTCCTGCGCGTGCCTGCCGACGCTCGCCAGGTCATCGGCATCGACGTCGACAGCGACCGACTCAGTGGCGTGATCATCGACCTCCACGGCGACGTGCAGGCACGTGAGGCTCGCGATGTCCTCGGCGACGACGGCGCGGCCACCCTCGGCGAGCTCGATTCGCTCGTGCTGTCCCTCGTCGCAGCCGCCGACCGGACCCTCGTGGGCGTGGGCGTGGGAGCACCCGGGCTCATCGACACCCTCAACGGCACGGTTCGTTGGGCGGTGGGCCTCGACTGGCGCGATGAGCCCGTGGGTGGGCGTCTGTCAGCCCTGACCGGGCTGCCCACGGTGGTGGTCAACGACTCCCAGGCGGCGGCCATGGCCGAGTGGGCCTTCGGGCGGCATGAGACCGGCTCCGCCATGGTCGTGGTCAAGGTCGGCATGGGCATCGGGGCGGGCCTCGTGATCGGCGGCCGCCTCTACACGGGAGACGGGTCTGGCGCCGGTGAGATCGGCCATACGCGGGTGAGCGACGACGGAGCAGGCTGTCG
>JBFLKP010000117.1:0-9438 GCA_040883225.1 Candidatus Limnocylindrales bacterium
GCTAGCGCGCGACGCCGGCACCGCCGGCGTCAGCGGACGCATTCGCTCCCGGCAGCCAGCCGAGGATGGCCGCTACCACGCGGGGGTCGATCGGCTGCTGGACCTGCTTCGCGTAGTGGCGCGGGTTCGAGGTGGCGGACGACTCGTGGCGCAGGACGTGATCCATGTCCGGCACCTCGAGGACGTGCGCGTCCGCAGCAGTGCTGGCGATGACCCCGAGGTCGGCCGGGTCGACCTGGACGTCCTTGGAGCCGGTGATGGCCAGCATCGGCGCCCTGGTGGCGGCGATCACCGGCACGGGGTCGAAGGCGATGAACTCGCGCATCCACTTGGCGTTGACCTTCTGGAGCTGGATGCGCGCGACATCGGTGTTCGTGGCCTTGAGCTTGGCGATGGCCGAGTCCTGCTGCTTGAGCACGTCGGTGCGGAAGAGCCGCATCAGCGCCTTCACGGGACGCGGGACCAGGTCCTGGCCGATCTTGCGGGCCTGCCAGCGCAGGGTCTCCTCGCCGGTCTTGGCCGTGGCGGCCAGCAGGACGGCGCCGGCGATGGCAGGCTCGCGTCCGGCGAGCGAGGCTGCGTGCACGGCGCCCGCGCTGTGGCCGATGACCACCACCCGAGCGACGTCGTCACGTGCCTCGAGGGCTTCCAGCGCCGCGGCGGCATCGGCCAGCTCGTCGGTGAAGCCGGTGCTGAGGTACTCCCCTTGGGATGCTCCGACGCCGCGCTTGTCGTAGCGATACGAGGCCCACCCGGCCGTCGCCAGCTCGCGCGCCAGGTCACGGCTCACGTTCAGGGCCATGCGCTTGACGTTGCCGTCGCGATCGAGGGGGCCCGAGCCGGCCAGCAGCAGCGCCGCCGGGAAGGGGCCCGCGGACGCGGGCGCCGCGAAGGTCCCGGCCAGCGTCAGCCCGGCGGAGGTGAAGGTCATCGGCGTCTCGTGCATCTGGTCCTCACAACGGTACGTGGTTCATTGCTATCAGTAGTGATAACAATATCACATACGATACCAATCGTGCTAGACTGGGCGCGTGAGCGAGTCACCCGCCGAGATCCTGCTGCACCCGGTCCGCCTGCGGATCGTGCTGGCCTTCGGCTCCGAGCGGCTGACCACCGCGCAGCTGGCTGACCGGCTGCCCGATATCGCGCACGCCACGCTCTACCGGCAGGTGGCGGCCCTGGCAGAGGCAGGCATGCTCGAGGTCGTGGCCGAGCGACAGGTGCGGGGTGGGGTCGAGCGCACCTATGCCCTCGCGCCCGATGGTGGGCGCCTGAGCCCGGACGTGGCCGCCGAGATGACGCCCGACGAGCTGCTGCGCGGGTTCGTGGTCTTCGCCGGGACGCTAGTGGACTCGGTCGGTCGCTACCTGGAGCACCCGTCGGCGGACCCGGCGCACGATCCCTTCAGCTTCCGGCAGGCCGCGCTGTGGCTCGACGACGATGAGCGCGCGGACCTCATCGAGCGCCTGCGGGCGGCCATCGCGCCATACCTCGCCAACGGGCCCTCGGCAGAGCGGGAGCGCCTCCTCCTGAACACGGTCGTGGTACCCGACAGGTCGAGCACCGGCCAGGCGGAGGACTAGGTCGGGAAGTCCTCCGACGTCAGGCCACGGCGGGCATCGCGACCGAGGCTGTCCGTGAGGCCCGGATATGGTCCACGACGTGGCGGGCATCCACTCCGGCACCGGTCACCAGCATCGAGGCGAAGCTGTGCAGGAATGGAGTGCCTAGGACGTAGAGCCCCGGCGCCCCCGTGACCACACCTCGTTGCTGGGTGGGCCAGCCGTCCTCGCCGACGATGGAGGGCTCGATCCAGGAGTAGTCGGCCTCGAAGCCGGTGCACCACACGACGCTGGCGACGTCGAGGACGCGGCCGCTCTCGAGCTTCGGCTTCCCGTCCTCCACGCCCAGCACGCGTTCGGGGATCGATTCGACACCAGCCTGGCGCAGGTCGTTCCAGCGGTGTCGCAGGAGCGGAGCACCGTGCGCCCGGACCATCGGCGCCATCTTGCGCCCGATCGGCGTGTCGAGCGTGAGGACCTTCGTGAAGGTCGCACGGAAGAGCGGCCACAGTACGCGCCCGAGGCGACTGTCGACCGATATGGGGAACTGTCCGTGGCTCCTGCCGGCAAGGTACGTGCGGTGTGTGCGCACGAGCTCGAAGGCGAGATCGGAGCCGGAGTGGCTGGCACCGACGACGAGCACGGGCCCAGCCGCGATCTGGTCGGGGTTGCGGTAGTCCGCCGAGTGCACCTGCCCGATGCCCGCATCGAGCTCCTCGGCGAACGCCGGCACGGCCGGGCGCTGGTAGGGACCGGTAGCGAGGATGACGCATTCTGCCTCGACGACACCCGCCGATGTGGTGACCTCGTAGCCACGGTCCTCGCGACGGGGACGCAGGCCCTCGACCTCGACACCGGTCAGGACGGGCAGCCCGAGGTGCTCGGCGTAGGTCTCGAGGTAGTCGGCCATCTGCCTCCCGGTCGGGAAGTCCATCGGCTCCAGGGGGAAGGGCAGGCCCGGCAGCGCATCGAACCGTGCCGGCGAGTAGAGCGTCAGCGAGTCGTACCGCGACCGCCAGACGTCACCGACGGTCGGTGCCCGCTCCAGGATCACGTGGTCGATCCCGGCCCGGGCCAGATGGTAGCCGGCGGCGAGCCCGTTCTGACCCCCGCCGATGACGACGACGTCGTGTCGTCTGGTTGCTGCTTGTCGCATCGGTTCCGTGCCTCCGTTCGGGTCCTTGCGTCGACGAACGTATGGCCTCCTGCTGGCGCGCGGCCAGTTCGACATCCGAACTTGTTCGGCCTCGTGAGCGTGGGCATACTGCGCACATGTCCGGAGGCGTGAACACGGAGTACTGCTCGTTCACGAAGGCAGTGGAGCACCTGGGGGACCGTTGGTGCCTGCTGATCCTGCGCGAGCTCGCGATGCAGGGCCCGCAGGGCTTCAACGTCTTGGCTGCGGCCATCCCCGGCCACATCTCCCGCTCGGTCCTGACCGAACGACTGCATCGCCTGAGCGACCTGGGCATCGTCTCGAGACCGAGCGTCGCGAGCCGGGCCCCGTATGCTCTGACCGAAGCGGGACGGGGACTGATCCCCGCGATGATGGCGCTGCGGTCCTGGGCCGATGGTTGGCTACCCGAGGACCCCGCGGCCGTCGAGCGTGATCCGGAGATCGTCCTCGGTTGGCTCGCCGAGCGGGTGGCCATCACCGACCTGCCGGAGCGACGGGTCGTCGTAGAGTTGCGCCTCCACTATCGGGACAGGCTCCGCTCGTGGCTCGTCCTCGAGGCCGGCTCGGAGCCATATGGCTGCCTCGAAGACCCACTCCTCGATGAGGCGCGCTACGTCTACGTGGAGGCCGGCTTGCCAGTGCTCGTGAGCATCGCCCGCGGCCGGCGCGATTGGGCCGAGGCACTGGTGGACGGTTCGCTGCAGGCCGACGGCGACCCTGCCCTCGTCGAGCGGCTCCCGAGCTGGTTCATGGCGGCCGAGCCGGCAGTGGCTCCGGGATCGGCGCCGGCCCCGACCCGAGTCGAGGTCCGTTAGGCGTGGGCCGCATCAAGCGCAGGGACTTCGACGCGCCCGACGAGCTGCGCCAGATGCCACTCGCGAGCCTTGGGCTCATCAGGCTCGGCTCGGTCACCATCGGGCTCGGCCGCGTGCAGCCCGGCTGGCGCTGGTCCACGCATGCGAAGGTGTTCGCTCTCGTCGACTGATGGCCGCTCAGCCGCGGTTCAGCCCGGGAACATCTCCGCGAGCTCCGCGCGGAGGCCCTCGCGCACCGCTCGGTGCGAGAAGTGACGCAGACCGAGGGCGTAGTTCGTCTCGGACCACTCGGCGATGCGCGGGGCATCATCGAGCAGGGCCCGGGTCTCCTCCACCACGGCTGCGGTGACGAAGCCGTTCATCTCGATGTTGCGAAAGCCCTTGGGCCGGATGTCGACGTCGTAGATGGGGTAGCGGTTCACGAACACCGGCTTGCGGTGGTAGACCGCCTCGAGATAGGCGTTGCCGAAGCCCTCGATGAGCGACGGGTAGACCACCAGGTCACAGGCGTCGTACATGTCGCCGAGCGAGTACAGCTGCCGACCCTCCTCATCCCTGGCACGTTCGACGTCAGCCACCCGGCCGGCGGCCCAGAGCACCTCGACATCGAGCAACCGGGCGAACTCGCGGATGCGGGCCTCGTACTCCATGCCCTCATCGCCGCTGGCGTGCGAGACCACGAAACGCGCCTTGCGGCCCAGTCGTGCCACCAGCTCGACGGCGTGCTCGAGACCCTTGCGCGGCACCACTCGCACCGGCGCGAGCACGAACAGCTCGTCGTCCGAGAGGCCGAGGTCGGCTCGCAGCCCGGCCGTGACCTCGTCGGGTGCCGGCGGCGGGTTCTCGAAGTCCATGACGTTGGGGATGACCTTCGCGGTGCGTCCCAGCCGGCGCGCGATGGCCTCGCGCTGGGTGGTGTTGATACAGGCGTGGCGCACGTTCGGCAGTGCCGGCGGGAAGGCCGCGCTGATGACGTCCGTGGCGCTGTTGACGAGGAAGCGCTGGCGCTCCCAGGGCAGATCATGGTGGTGGGCCAGCACGGGGATGCCGGTCTCCGCCGCCAGCTGCGTGATGGCCAGCCCCAGCGGCAGGTGCATCGGGATGGTCAGGGCGTTCTCCGGCAGGAGCATGTCCAGATCGAGATCACGCACGTAGTCGTAGAGCGCAGCCTTGAGGTGCGCTGTCAGCTCATCGATCGCGCGGCTGACGGACTCTGGCCGGCCGCCCGTCGCGTCACCGAACACGGCGGCGTTGATGGCGGCCACGTCTGGGTGACCGAAGAACGCCTCCGCGACCTCGCGGCTCTTCTCCCTCGGTCGATCGACGACCCCGGCGAAGTAGTAGACGTCGTGGCCCATCGCGCGCAGCTCGACGGCCCACTTCTCCGCCTCCAGGGAAACACCATCGGTCCCGGCGAAGCGGGTGGCCACGAAACCGATGCGCAAACGTCGCGTCTCAGCCATGCGGAGCACCCTACACGGACGATGACGGAACGTGTCGGGCCGTGCGTGGGCCGGCTCAGCTCGAGCGCTGCGCGATCCGGCCCGGGCGCGGCTACGCGGACGGGTCGAGCAGGTCTCCCAGGGCTTCGGCCAGCAGCTCCAGCTCGCTGAGGTCGGAACTGACCGGATCGAAGATGAACTCGTCGCTGCCGGCCGCCTCGTAGGCGGCCACGGTGCCGCGGATCTGCTCCGCGTCGGCGGGGATCTGCTGGGCCATGCCCACGCCCATGTCGCCGTAGTAGTCACCGAGGTAGCCGGTGGCGGTGTCGCGGCCGCCCTCACCGAGGACGTAGTACATCAGCGACCACAGCCTCGGCTGACCGCTCCGTCCGGCGGCAGTCCAGGCCTCGCGGACGGCCTCGTTCATGGCCTTGACATCGTCGGGTGCGGCACCGCCGGCGGTCCAGCCGATGCCGTACTTCGCCGCACGGGCGAAGGCGGCCGCATTGTGCCCGCCGATGGCCAGCGGCACCGACTCACCGTTCGTGGGCGTGGGCGTCAGGCCCTTGGTGGCGCCGTCGACCAGCTCGCCGCGCCAGGCGCGCTTCATGTACTCGATCATCTCGTCGAGCTGCTGGCCGCGGCCGGCGTACTCCTTGTCGGCCACGCGGTAGTCCTCGTCGCGCCAGCCCGTGGCCAGGCCAAGCACGAAGCGGCCCCCGGAGATCTGGTCCAGGCCGGCCGCGGTCTTGGCCAGGTAGGCCTTGTCGTAGACGGGACCGATGCTGACGTTGGAGAAGAGACCGATGCGCTCGGTCACGGCGGCCGCTGCGGTCAGCGCCTGCAGCTCTTCGTAGGCAGGGAAGACCAGCCGACCGATGGTCGCGAGCGTCGAGAAGCCGAGCTCCTCCGCGTGGCGAGCCCATTCGACGAGCTGGGACCCGGTGGTGCCGGGGATGGTGTTGGGCAGTCCGACGCCGATCTTCATGGTCGATCTCCTGGCTTGGCGCTCGATGGTCGAGGGTTCAACAGTTGCATCCGCAACTACATCGCGGCGGGCACCGTACCACGGTTCGTGGCACAGTCGCCACAGGCACTGTTGTGGAGGGGATTCGTGATGTCGGACCGGGAGCGGCTGCAGCCGCCTGCGCCCATGAGTGCCGAGGAGATGATCGCGCTCACCCGCAAGCACACGATGTTCTCGTGGGTGGCCCAGAACGTGGCCGACCCGATCGCCATCGAGTCGGGCAAGGGTGCGTGGTTCACCTCGGTCGATGGCACGCGCTATCTCGACTTCAACTCGCAGGCCATGTCGGTCAACATCGGCCACGGGGACGAGCGAGTCGCCGACGCCATCTCAGCCCAGGCGCGCAAGATGGCCTACGCCTACCCGCACGCAGCGCACGAGCCCAGGGCCCGGCTCGGAGCCAAGCTGGCGTCGCTGACGCCCGGTGACCTCGACGTCATGTTCTTCACCACCGGTGGCGCCGATGCCAACGAGAACGCCATCAAGCTCGCGCGGCAGTACACCGGACGCGCCAAGGTCCTGGTCCGATACCGCTCCTACCACGGAGCCACCGGCCAGGCCATGGTGGCCACCGGCGACCCCCGGCGCTGGACCAACGAGATGGGCGGCCATGCCTTCGTGCGTGTGCCCGACGCCCACCGCTACGGCCGTCGCGACCCGGAACCGGTGGAGCGCTCCCTCGAGGACCTCGAAGAGGTGATCATGTTCGAGGGCCCGCACACCATCGCCGCCTTCCTCCTCGAGCCGGTCGTGGGTGCCAACGGCGTGCTCATCCCGCCCGACGGCTACATGCAGGGCGTGCGCGAGATCTGTGACAAGTACAACATCCTGCTCATCGCCGACGAGGTCATGACCGGCTTCGGCCGCACGGGCAAGTGGTTCGCCGTCGAGCACTGGGGCGTGGTGCCGGACATGATCACGATGGCCAAGGGCCTGACCTCCTCGTACGTGCCCCTGGGGGCGGTGGCCATCCGACGCCGGATCGCCGACGCCTTCGACGATGAGCCCTTCTTCGGTGGGTTGACCTACCACAGCCACCCCGTTGGGTGTGCTGCGGCACTCGCGGTCATCGACGTCTACGAGCAGGACGGGCTCATCGAGCGCTCAGCCCGCCTGGGCCAGGTCATGCGACAGCACCACGAGCGTCTCTACGACAAGCATCCGAGCGTGGGTGCGCACCGCAACATCGGGCTCTTCGGCATCCTCGAGCTCGTCCTCGACCGCGACACCTACACGCCGCTGGCGCCCTACAACGGCACCAGCCCCGAGATGAAGGCGATGCAGGCGTACATGCGCAAGCACGGCCTCTTCGCGCTCACCCGCTGGAACACGGTCCACAACAACCCACCGCTGGTCATCTCGGAAGATGACCTCGCCCACGCCTTCGACATCATCGACAACGCGCTCTACCTCGCCGACGAGGTCTACCGCGGCTGAGGCACGTCGATCACCGGCCCGCCTCGTGGAAGCGGGCCCCGATGTCGAAGGTCGAGGATGGCGTCTTGGCACCGATGCGAGCGACCTCCTCGAACGTCCTCGCGTCGTAGACGCGGGGCCGAGGCTGTCGCGACTCGAGCGACAGGCGATGCAAACTCGCGCACCGGTTCAGCCGGCAGCGCCAGGACAGGTGCCCGGCCGCGTGGCACCCGCCGCCCGGGGTGCCACTCTCGCTCGGTCCAAGCCCGGCCTACTCAGACGTCACGCTCGCCTACTCGGCCGGTGGCTGCTCCGGCGCCTCTTCCGCGTCCTCGACGGCCATCACCCGCTCGTCGAGCTCCACGACCGTGTCCTCCAGGACCTCGACCCGGTTGCGAAGCCCGGTCACGTTGACCTCGCCGATCTGTCCCTGGATCCTGTCGACATCGGCCCGCAGCACGTCGACCTCGTCGCGCAGCTCGTTGACCGACACCACGAGCGCGGAGATCTCGCCCTGCCCGAAACGCGTGGTCAGCCGGACCGTGGGGGCGAACTCCTGCTCGATATCACCGCAACGCTTGACCACCGGGAACTCGATGACCGCGTCCGGATCATCAGGGAACCGCGCCCGGATGCCGAAGTCCAGCAGGAGCCCATCATCGAGCGAGCCGCCATCCCAGCGGATGACCGTGAGCTCGGGTCCGTCCTCGTCGGCGCCCGCCACGGCCTCGGGGTCCTCGGCGGGCTCACCCTCGGCCGCGGCCTCATCCTCGTCAGCCTCGGGCGGCTCGATGGTCGTCTCCCAGCCGGCGACCGCGACCGGAGTGGGGTTGACCACGTTCTCGGGGATCGTGACCTCGAGCGCGTCCATCGGCAGCCCCTCGCACCCTTCCACGACGCGCAGGTGGAAGAGGAAGAGGCTGTCGGGCGTGACGGCCCCGCCCTCGGGGATGTTGACCGCGCTCGCGGGGACGGCGCCCGCGACGATGAGGCTGGCGAGGGCGCCGGCGACGACGGCTCGCTTCGGTGCGTGGTGCAGTGTCATGTCTCGGTCCTCCTGCGTCTTGACGGAGGGCGCAGGATAGCGTGCGATCCCCGGACTACGCCTGGGCGGGTTCCTCACGCCGGCGCGAGACCCACTTCTCGATCTCCACCGCGATGAACGGGATGGGCGTGACCAGCAGCACCACCAGGAGCTCCGTGGCCGACAGCGCGGTGGTCTCGAAGACCGGCTGCAGGAAGGGCACGTAGACCAGCGCCAGCTGCACCAGGGCGCTCACGCCGAGGACCACCAGCAGGATCTTGTTGGTGCCGAAGCCCAGCTGGAAGACCGACTCGTGCTCGGAGCGCGAGGCGAGCGCGTTCGACAGCTGCATCATCGCGAGCACGGTGAAGACCAGCGTGCGCCACGTCTCCTCTGTCGCTCCGCCGTGATAGGACCACGCCTGCACGGCCAGCACGACGACCGTCATGAGCAGGCCCACCCAGACCGCCTGCTGCCACAGGCCGCCGCCGAGGATGGACGCCTTGGGGTCGCGCGGCGGCCGCTTCATGGCCCGTGGATGCGCCGGCTCGACACCCAGCGAGAGCGCCGGGGCGCCATCGGTGACGAGGTTGATCCAGAGGATCTGGATGGCCAGCAGCGGCAGCGGCAGGCCCACGAACGGCGCCAGCACCATGATCATGATCTCGGCCGAGTTGGTCGTCAGCAGATAGCGCACGAAGCGGCGGATGTTGGCGTAGATGCGCCGCCCCTCCTCGACCGCCTCGACGATGGTCGAGAAGTCGTCGTCCTCGAGGATCATGTCCGCGGCTTCCTTCGAGACGTCGGTGCCGGTGATGCCCATGGCCACGCCGATGTCCGCCTTGCGCAGCGCGGGAGCGTCGTTCACGCCGTCGCCGGTCATCGCGCTCACCGCGCCCCGCTTGCGCCAGGCGTCCACGATGCGCAGCTTCTGCTCGGGGTTGGTGCGGGCATAGACGCCGATGTGCTCGACCC
>JBFLKP010000016.1:0-3815 GCA_040883225.1 Candidatus Limnocylindrales bacterium
GAGAGCGCCACCGGATCGGTGTAGGGGTTGCGGTAGGGGCCGGCGTGCTGGTTGGCACCGCTCACGACCTGACGGCCCTCGGGCACCCGCTCGCTGCCACCGAGCAGCCAGGCCGGCGACCAGTTGGGACCGCTCATGTGGCCCGTGAAGAAGGTCACGTCGAGGCCCAACCCGCGTTCGGCGGCGACCTCGGCCACCGCCGTCAGGTGGTCGAGCGCCTGTGCGGAGACGGTGTCCGGTGTCGGCTGGAAGTCCTCCCACAGCAGGAACAGGCGCACCAGGCGCATGCCCAGACCAGCGATGACATCGAACTCCTCGGCCACCTCGTCGCGCTCGAAGTCCCGCCACCAGTACATGGCCTTGCGTCGTGGCCAGTAGTTGACGCCGACCGGGAAAGGCTGGCCGATGGCCAGATCGTCGGCACTCACGTCGACACGCGACGCAGCTCGAAGAGCCGCGCCCCGAAGTCGCCGCGCGCCTGCGACTCCCAGGCGTCGTCGTCGAGGAAGAGCCCCTGGTGCATGAGCTCGTCACCGCCACGCTCCATGGCGTTGGCGCGAGCGAGCCGGTCGTCCACCTCGGGCCACAGGCTGACCTCGTAGCGGGCGGAGGCCTCGAGGCCGCGCAGCCGCAGGTGAGCAGGTCCGGGGAGCGGATGCGAAAGCGTGCGATACCAGCCCACGAGCGCGTGGCCGCCATCGTCGTCGACGACCATCCAGGCCGTCTCGTTGCCGTCACCCTCGAACGGGCTCAGCAGCCGGTGGAAGCGTCCGCCGTGCAGCAGGGCGCGCCGCTCCTTGTACCAGGCGATCTGGGCGCGCACCGCCTGAGCCTCCTCGGCGCTCAGCGAGCGCGGGTCCAGCTCGTAGCCGAGGTTGCCGAAGACGGCCACCGCCGCACGCGTCGCGAGCGGCGTCACTCGCCCGACCTGATGGTTGGGCACGGCGGTCACGTGGGCGCCCATCGACACAAGCGGATAGACCAGCGACGTGCCGTACTGGATCCTCTGGCGCTCGACCGCGTCGGTGGCGTCGCTGATCCAGGCCTGCGGCGCGAAGGCCAGCATGCCCGGGTCGTTTCGTCCACCGCCGCCGGCGCAGGACTCGAAGAGGATCTCGGGGAACCGTTCGGTCAGCCGCGAGTAGAGGTCATAGAGCCCGAGCGTGTAGCGGTGGAAGAACTCGTTCTGCCGCTCCGGAGGGAGCGACGCGCCGTAGGGCTCGGTGACGACGCGGTTGTGGTCCCACTTGACGTAGCCGATCGGGGCGCTCGAGAGGACGTTGCCGATGACCCGCTCGAGATAGTCGACGACCTCGCGGTTGGAGAGGTCGAGCACGTACTGGTTGCGCAGCTCGGAGCGTGGACGACCAGGGAAGCCGACGGCCCACTCGGGGTGGTTGTCGAAGAGCCGGCTGCGTGGGCTGACCATCTCGGGCTCGATCCAGATGCCGAAGAGCAGGCCCAGGTCCTCGATCCGGCGCACGAGCTCCGGCAGTCCCGACGGCAGCTTGCGCAGATCGACGGTCCAGTCACCGAGCGAGGACGTGTCGTCATCGCGCTGGCCGAACCAGCCGTCGTCGAGCACGAACAGCTCTGCGCCCAACGCCTTCGCGGCCGCCGCCATCTCGACGAGCGTGTCCTCGTCGAAGTCGTAGTAGGCACCTTCCCAGCTGTTGAACAGCACCGGCCGCGGAGCATCGCGCCAGCTGCCGCTCGCCAGACGCTCGCGATAGAGCCGGTGGTACGCGTCCGAGACGCCACCGATGCCCTCGTCCGACCAGGCGAGCACGGCCTCGGGGATCTGCAGGTCCATGCCCGGCGCCACCTGCCAGCGGACGGTCTCGGGATCCAGGCCGATGCGTGCGCGCACCGTGTCATAGGGATCGACCTCGACCTCGGCGAGGAAGTTGCCCGAGTACACCAGCGAGAGGCCGACCGCCTCACCGTCGGCCTCGGTCGTCGCCGGCCGACGCAGCAGGATGAAGGGGTTCTGCTGGTGACCGCTCGAGCCCCGCTGGCTGCGGACCGCGCGGCTGCCGGTGACCAGCGGTGCGTCGATGACGTGCGTCTCCCGCGCCCAGTCACCGCTCAGCTGGAGCAGGTTCCAGTGCCGATCGGGCAGGTCGAGGACCGCGCTCATGGCCGTGGTCAGCTTGACGTCACCGCTGCCGCCGTTGACCACGCGCATGCTGCGGGCGACCACCGGACGGTCGGTGAAGACCGTCAGCAGGAGCTGGACCCGGAGACCGGAGTGACCGTCGACCAGCGTGATCTCCACGGTCTCCGCCTCGGCCTCGTCCTCGACGTAGGTCGAGGGCAGCCCGTCGAGTGGTGGCTTGCCGGCGCTGATGGCGTGCTCGCGGTAGACCAGGTCGAGCACGGTGCTGCCGTCGGCGTGGCGGACCGAGAGGCCCGGGATCCTGAAGTCGCCGCTGCCCGCGGTCGGCAGCTCGGTCGGGATGGGGTCCAGCACCTGGTTGTAGTGGGCGATGAAGCTCTGTCGGATGAAGTGCCCGTAGTCCCGCTCGGTGGCCAACCGGGAGCCGAAGTAGAGGTGCGCCAGGGTGCCGGACTCGAGCACGCGCGCGATGTAGCTGACCCGCTCGTTGTACAGGTGCAGCTGGCGCCCCTGCTCGCGCCATTCGATGGGCATCCCCGACCGGCTCCTCGCTCCTGCGGCACACTGCATCGGCGTCATTCGACGGCGCCGCTGGGCGATGGTACGACGGGCGGCGGGCGTCCACACGACGCTTGGGCCACCGGTGCATTACGATACGCAGCGTTCTCGAGCCATCCCAGACCGTGAGAGGAACCTACTACGTGAAGAAGACCCTGATCAGCGCTGCCCTCGTGGCCAGCCTCAGCCTCGTGGCCGTCGCCTGTGACGACGAGGCCGATCCGACCGAAGAGCCGACCGCCGAGGCCGTCGCGACCGAAGAGGTCACCGAGGCCCCGACCGAGGAGGTCGAGGAGGCCGTGGACGACACGGTCGACGAGGCCGAGGAAGCCGCGGGCGACGCCGAAGAGGCTGTCGACGAGGCAGTGGACGACGCCGGAGCGGCCGTTGACGAGACCATCGATGAGGCCGAGGAAGCCGTCGACGAGGCCACTGACGAAGACGCCTGACCGTACTACGGCAGCACGAATGGCCGTCCGCTTGCCGGGCGGCCATCTCGATTCCCGGCCTCCGACCAGCACAGGCGGTCAGCCCCAGTCGGGCTCGTAGGGCAGTTGCGCCATGACCCAGTAGCCACGACCGTCGCCGGGGCCGGCGTCGAGCGTGCCGCCGAGCTGCGCGACCTCCTTGCGCACCTCCTCGAGACCGGCGGTCTGCGCCTCGGTGTCGCCGGTCGCGATGCCGTCGTCGGTGACCTCGATCTCCAACGCGTCCGGCTCGAAGCGGACGAGCACCCGCGCCGTCGCGTCCTGTGAGCCGGCCAGCGTGGCCATCAGCGACTCATGGACCACGCGATAGGCGACCGCGTCGAGGTCGGGCGTCAGGGGCACTGGGCGGCCGGTGACGTTGAGATCGACGGGAACGCCGGCCTTGCTCACCTCCTCCACCAGGAAGTCGAGGTCACCCAGGCCCGGCCCGGCCCCGGGCAAGGGCGTGCCGTCGGGCGCCAGCAACAGGCCGATGAGCCGCTGCGACTCCTCGAGCGCTTCGGTGCCGGCGGTGTCCACGATGACGAGCGCCTCGTGGGCCGAGCGCGGGTCTCCGTCGAGCGCACGCCGCGCTTCGCGAGCCCGCAGGATGATCGTGCTGAAGGCACGTTCGAGCGTATCTCGGAGCTCCCGCACGGTATCGTCGCGGC
>JBFLKP010000118.1:0-6447 GCA_040883225.1 Candidatus Limnocylindrales bacterium
AGCGCCAGCATCACCATCAGTCGGTCTCTCATGGGCCTTCGACCCCCGTCGCTGTCCGTGTCCTTGCCGGCTCTCGCCACCCGTGGTTCGAGTGCCAAGGCCGATGTGGATCGTGCCTCAGGAGCCGTGACCGTCTCGTGACGGCCTCGGCTGGACACTCGCCAGCTCCGGGAGCACGACTTCGTGGCCACCCTGGACCACGACCTCGACGAAGGTCAGGCCCATGGCGAGCCCGATGACGAGCCCGAACGGTAAGTAACTTGCTGATGCTAGAGTGCGCGACAGGGCCGCTTGGCCCGGAACGTGCGGGCAGTACGGGAGGATCCATGCGGCTCGAGCTCACCCGTGGCGCCGACTACGCCATCCGCACCACCATCTGCCTGGCGCGCGAGGGGAGGGGGCAGCTCATCCCGGCACCGGCCATCGCAGAGCGGATGGATGTGCCCCGCCGGTTCCTGCCGCAGATCATGCAGGACCTGGTCCGCGCTGGTCTGGTCGAGGGCTCGCCCGGTCGGGGTGGCGGCTACCGGTTGACGCGGCTCCCCGACGAGGTCTCGCTGCTGGAGGTCATCGAAGCGGTGGAAGGTGATGTCCGGCGACGGACCTGCGTACTGCGCTCCGATGCCTGCTCCCCGACCCGGAAGTGTGGCGTCCACGACATGTTCGCGGCCGCCCAGGATGCACTGCTCGACCAGTTCGCACGAGCGACCGTCGAGGACGCCTCGCGCGCCAGCGCCGCCGAGGTCGGAGCCGCCTGAACCTCGGCCCGGCTCACCATCGCAGGATGGACTGGCGCGCGCCCGTCGATTCAGGCTAGGTTATCGGCCTCATCAACTTGCACAGACCGAGGAGCCGACCCATGAACCACGACATCCGCACCGGGCTAGCGGAGGCCGTCGGCACCGCGGTGTTGGTGTTCGGCGGAGCAGGCACCGCCATCTTCGCCACCGGCGCCTTCAACGAGGGCCTGAGCGTCGGCATCCTGGGCGTCTCCCTCGCGTTCGGCTTCAGCCTCTTGACGATGGCCTACCTCATCGGTCGCATCTCCGGCTGTCACATCAACCCTGCGGTCACCATCGGCATGCTCGCCACGCGCAAGATCGACGTGGCGAAGTCGGCGCCCTACTTCATCGGCCAGTTCGCCGGCGGAATCATCGGCGCCGGCCTCATCGCGCTCATCCTTGTCGGCACCGGCGACTACTTCAGCCAGGCCCAGGCCGCCGGCTTCGCCTCCAACGGCTACGGAGAGCACTCGCCGGCCGGATTCGGTCTGTTCTCGGTCGCGGTCCTCGAGGTCGTGGCCACCGCGGTCTTCGTGCTCATCGTGCTGGGCACGACCGACGAGGACGGCGTGCCCAAGGGCTTCGGCCCCATCGCGGCCGGCATCGGGCTCACGCTCGTGCACATGGTGTCGATCCCCATCTCGAACGCGTCGGTCAACCCCGCTCGCTCGCTCGCGACGGCGGTCTTCCAAGGCGACTGGGCCCTCGGCCAGGTCTGGGCGTTCCTCCTGTTCCCGGCGATCGGCGCGGTCCTCGCGGCGGCCATCTGGATCGTCGTGGGTCCGCAGCCCGATCCAGCCGACACGAGCGCCGAGTAGCCCGTCTTTCCATCGGGGCGGCGCGACCTCTCCGGGCCTGTTCACCCACGGCGTCCGGTACCCGAACGCCGTGGGTTTGCGTGGCTGCGACGCTGGTCCAGCCCTCGGCGCAGCATGGGGCGTTGACAGTACGTACATAGTTTGTCTATACTCTGTCAAGTACAGACACGCAGCCTGCCCCAGACCCCACCCGAGGAGACCAGAGACATGCACAAGCCGCTCCGTACCATCGTCGCCGCCACTGCCGCCGTGGCCTTGGCTGCAGCCGCCTTCACCGCGCCCGTCGCCGCCGGTGGCCCCAACAAGAAGGGCACGACCTTCGTCGCGCCGAGCGAGACGACCGCCTCGGTCCTGCAGCGCGTGCTCAAGCCGGGCAAGCTCACGAAGAAGGGTGCCGCCTTCCGCATCGTCGGCAACCCCAGCAAGGGCACGATCAAGCACGTGGGCGGCCTCCAGGTCGACGGCTCGGCCGGCATCCTCGAGGACAGCACCCTGAAGCTGCGAAACTTCCGCATCAAGGTCGCCGACGGCGTCGTGGTCGGCAACGTCGAGGGCTTCGGCAAGGCTCCGCTGTTCACCTTCGACCCGGAAGACGCCACCGACGACTTGGTGGCCACGCTCTTCTTCACCGAGACCGCCTCGCTCGCGATCGTCGGAGTGACCGGTCCTGATGGCATCGACGGCAAGGAGGCCGGCGTCGCCACCATCAAGCTCAAGTAGCACGCTCTCGTCCCACGACGGCCCACCCGCCCCTGTGGCAGGTGGGCCGTTTCGCGTGTCGCCCCTGAGCCCGTACGCTGCTGCACATGGCACGTGTCGTCCTGCTCGTACTGCTCACGCTGGCCTCGGTCCTCCTCGCCGGGACCACCGCGGTGCGGGCCCAGCCTGCCCGCGACGAGGTGTGCGTGACCTCCGCGGTGGAAGGCGCAAGCGGACGGGTCTGTGCTCGCCGGGACGGCTTCGGGGTCGCCTGGACGGCTCAGCTCGAGGACACCGTCGCCGACGGTCGCCCCGTCAGCGCTGAGATCACGCTCAGCGTCGATGCGGGCCGCGACCCATCGGCCCGGGTCGAGACCGACGCCGACCAGCTCATCGTGCGTGATCGAGGACGCCTCGCCCCTCGCACGGGCACGTCGATCCGCTCGGTGGCCATCGAAACCTGTGTGAACGTGCGTTTCGCACCCGACCGTTGCCAGTCCGAGTCGGTATCCCTGAACCAGCCCGAGCCCCGTGCAACCGCTGTCCAGCTGGAGCGGCTCGACGAGCTCATCTTCGAGTCGCCCCTCGACGCCTTCATCGAGGTCTGGTCGGCCGAGGAACGCGAGGGCGTAGATGCGTCCTTCGACTGGACCAGCGATGGATGTTCGGCAGGGCCCTTCCGAGAGCTCTTCGACGAGGACCTGCAGCTGGCCTGTATCCGCCACGACTTCGCCTATCGCAACTACGGTCAGAAGGGTCTGGCGGCCACCGATGAGGTCCGTGCGCGGGTCGACGCACAGCTCGCGAGCGACATCGCGGCCCTTGGCCAGGGCGGACTGGCGAGCCGATTCGAGGGCACGCTCCGGCAGTTCGGCGGGCCCGTCTTCTACGGCGAGGACCTCGGGACGCTGTGGGGCGTGCCGGAGTTCATCTTGCGCCGCATCAGGACTCCGGAACTCCCGAGCGAGTGAGCGTCACTTCGGCCGGACCCTGCGCTCAGGACTCGGGTCGGCTGTGTCGTGATCATGCCACGCACGTCACGGAGGCCACGCGCGAGGACCAGGACGGCCGCTGTGGTACCCTTTGGGTTCCGGCGCGAGTATCGTCGGCAAGCACGCGCGGCAGCATTGTCACTCCCTCTCATCGACCACGGCGAGATAGTTTCGCTGGGGTCGCCCGAGAAGGAGTCTTCTTCTTTTGTTCACCACCACAGCCGACAAGTCGCTGACCTGCAACGACTGCAGCTCGGAGTTCGTCTTCACCGCCAGCGAGCAGGAGTTCTACGCTGAGCGCCAGTTCAGCGAGCCGAGGCGCTGCCCTTCCTGCCGCGCCGCTCGCAAGCTCGCCCGCGGTGGATCCGGCGATCCAGCCCGCGGCGAGGGCTTCTCCGGCGGAGGGTCCCGCCAGATGCACTCGACCACCTGCGCGAGCTGTGGCCGGGAGGCCAAGGTGCCCTTCCAGCCGACCGGCTCCAAGCCCGTCTACTGCAGCGACTGCTTCACGTCGCAGCGGCAAAGCTACCGCTAGGCCGGACCGATGTTCTCTCTCACGCCGACCGCTGCGACAGCGATGATCGACGCACGCGAGGAGATCGGCGTCCCCGACGACTGGGCCATCCGCTTCTTCTCCCCGATGGGTGGGTCAGCGGGCGTCACCTTCGACTTCGTCGAGACGCCCGAACCGGACGACGTCCCAGGCGGCTCCAGCAAGCTACGCACCTACGTGGACGCGGCGCTCCACCGTCAGATCGGTGACGCCACCGTGGACTTCCACGATCTCGACGGCACCGCCGAGCTCGTGATCCGGCCGCACCGAGACCTCCGCCCGCGCTAGCGGGGACAGCGCAGACTGGCCGCTCAGCGGGTCGCTTCCGCGACGGGGCTTGCCCGCGTGCCGTACCGTCAGGTCTGCGACTCGGGGGCTGAGCGTGGTCGCACGAGCGATGGAGTGTGCAGCCGTGCATCTGCCCGGGAAGCCGAACGTGGTGGCCGGCGTGGCCACGACCCTGCTGGTGCTGTCGACGACGACGCTGCCGGCACTGGCGCAAGAGGAGGAGGCCGGCCTCTGTCGGGTCATCGACATCGCGGTGGTCGCAGAGATGACCGGGCAGCAGTACGAGCCGACTCCGTTCTGGGACTTCGCCGACAACTGCAAGTACCTCGCCACGTCGAACCCTGACGGCAACCACTACGTTCGGCTACACCTGGACGGTCTCGCCACGTACGAGCGGTTCCGGGAGGGAAGCCGAGACCCGGTCGACCTGGAGATCGGTGGGCGCCCCGCGTTCACCACGTTCGACGACGACCCGCGCGGGTGGCTGAACACCCAGGTCGCGGTCGACCTCGGCGACGTCACCCTGCGGGCCACCCTCATCGCCGATGAGGGCGCGGTCGTGGACCAGATGGACGACACGGTCCGCCTCGCCGAGATGGCCCTGGCCAGCCTCGACGACGAAGGTGCGATCGGCCTCGAAGCGACGGAGGCCCAGCCAGGCGCTGCGTCGGACGTTACGCCGATCGACCTGCCGGCGGTCGATGGCATCGAGTGGGACCGCGAGTACCAGGAATACGGCGCTGACGCCCTCGAGAGCGACAGCGCTCCGCTGGGCCTCGACGTCTTCCTCGCCGCCATCGACGCTGACGCTTCGCGGCTCGGCACTCGCGGCGTGGACGCCCGCGACGTGGAGACCGATGACCTTCTGGGCGGGTACCTGGCGCTGCGCGTGGCGGGAGCCGACGCGGAGGGCATCGAGGAAGCGGCCCTGGTCTGGATCGCGGCCCTGCTCGACGTGCCCGAAGCGCCGGTCTCCGATGCCTCGCTCGATGGCTTCGACGTGCTCGTCGTGGCGCCACCCGAGGGCATGTCTCCCCTCTACGTCTATGCCGAAGGTGACACCGTCCACCTCATCAGCACGCCCGAGGCGGTGGCTGCCCGGATCCTCGCGGCGCTGCCGTAGGCGACTTCGGGTGCTCCACGGCGATCATCGCGCCGCGCGCTCGGCAACCGGGAGGGTTCCGGGACCGGTCACGGCTTTCGAGTCCCCGGCGGGAGCCGACACGCTCGGCTGACCGTGCCTGATCCCGATGGCGAGGACGACTCGGTACGTGGTCAGGAAGACCACGATGACCGAGAGCGTCAGGTACCCAGCGTAGGCCCAGCCGGCGCTGGTGTCGGACCCCGCCATGAGCCCGTGGACCGTCGCCCCCGCGAACGCGAGGAACGACAGATGGTGGATGCTGCGCCAGGCTCGGGTCCCGATACGCTTGCGGACGTAGAAGCTCAGCAGGACCACCAGAGCCAGGCCCATGGCGATCTGTCCGATCCCCACCCACAACGGTCGATATGGGCCGGCGAAGGGAACGACCACCTCGATCGGCGTGTAGGGCACGGAGCGGTCGATCATCAGCACTGCCGCGTGCACCAGCGCGAGCGCGACACCGACCCCGGCGAGGTCCTGATGAAGGGTGAAGGAGATCGGACGATGAGCGACGCGGTCGAGCAGCTTGGTCGAGAGCAGCAGCCCGTAGATCGTCGAGGCGCTCAGGGCCAGGTACGACAGCAGGGCGGTGATGCGTGTCGCGTACCAGGGGAGGCGCTCGTATTCGTCCCGCAGCCAGCCACTGGCTTGGTCCCAGGCTCGAGGCCCGGTCGCGCCGACGATGAGGACGACGAGGACCACGAAGAGCCCCCATCGAACCCAGTGCAGGCGAGCGAACCGACCCTGGCGCATCAGGTCAGCCACCGCTTGGTGCCCGGAGTCGCCAGCAGGCTGTCGTCTTCCAGCAGGAGCAACGCGCCCCACGCTCTGGCTCGGTGAAGCAGCTCCAGGCCATCGTGCGAGCCCCGGATGGCGGCCGACTTGGCGAGTGCCTCGGCCAGGCCGGCGCTTTCGGCCACCACGGTCGCCTGGACGACGTCGGTCAGCGCCGGCCGTCCCGTCCGTGGGTCGATGAGATGGTGCGTCGGCTCGGCCGAGGGTCGCCAGCGGTGGACGCTGACCCCCGAGGTGGCGACGCCGAAGCTGTCGGCGGGCCAGCCTGGAGGGGTCTGAAGTCGCGCGATCTCGACGAGATCATCGTCTGGGTGTGCCACCGCGATGCTCCAGCCCACAGGGGTCGAGGACCGCACGGCAACGTCACCGTCGGCAT
>JBFLKP010000119.1:0-14167 GCA_040883225.1 Candidatus Limnocylindrales bacterium
GACTTCTTCGAGGTCGCGCGGGTGGCCCGGATGGCCTCCGCCGTCTCGACCCAGCGCGACATGCGGCCGGCATCGTTCGTGGTCATCGGCACATCCTAGAGCGGTCTGGCCCCAGCTCGGCGGTCCCGGCTGGGTTAGCATCGGTCGCCATGGTCACCGTCGAGCGACAGCGTGAGGTCTGGCACCCGTCATCGATCGGGGGATCGCGGGTGGCCCTACGGCACCATCGCTACGAAGACCTCGAGGCGGTCCGCCGCTGGTATCGCGATCCCGAGCTGGCCCGGTTGACGCGCTACTCCCTCCGTCCCATGAGCGATGAGGACATCGACCGCTTCTTCCACACGCGCCTGATGTCGCCCGAGCAGGTGGGCTATGCCATCACGGTGCGCGACAGCGGTCGGCTCATCGGCTCGACCACGTTCAGCAACCTCGACGCCGACAACGGCTCCACCCTCTTCCACATCAGCATCGGGGAACCCGACGCCTGGGGTGCGGGCTATGGCACGGAGGCGACCGAGCTCATGCTCTGGCTGGCCTTCGAGCGCATCGGGCTGCACCGCGTGGCCCTGTCGGTCTTCGCCTTCAACGAGCGCGCCATCCGCAGCTACGAGAAGGTCGGCTTCACCATCGAAGGGCGACACCGCGAGGCCATCGTGCGCGACGGTGAACGCCACGACGAGCTGACCATGGGCATCCTTCAGGCCGACTGGCGCGAGCGGCAGCGCCACTCGGGCGATCGCGACGCCGATGGCTGACGCGGCGGGCTCGTGCCCACGGTGAGCTCTGA
Source organism: Candidatus Limnocylindrales bacterium (assembly GCA_040883225.1). Classification (GTDB taxonomy): domain Bacteria; phylum Chloroflexota; class Limnocylindria; order Limnocylindrales; family CSP1-4; genus JAFMJV01. The sequence continues at coordinate 788 of JBFLKP010000119.1, forward strand.
TGGTCACACCTAGCGCCTAGGCGGCGAGCAGGAGCAGCCCGACCGCGATGGTGAGCAGCCCGCCGGCGACCGAGGCCCACGCGAGGCGGCGAGGGTCGCCCGCGAGCAACGGCCGGGCTCCGGCGGCGAGGGTCGCCCAGGCTCCATCGCTGACGAGGGCGGTGAGGCAGAAGAGAGCGCCGAGCAGCAGCATCTGACCGATCACCAAGCCCGCTTCGAGGTCGACGTACCCCGGCAGCAGCGTCGCCAGGAGCACAAGGGTCTTGGGGTTGCTGATCCCGACGATGAAGCCAGCACGCCACGGTCTGGCGCCGTGCCGAACCGTGGTCTCCAGCCCGGCCGTGGCGGAGTGGCGGTGCCGGATGGCGCTGACCCCGAGCCAGGTCAGGTAGGCGGCACTAACGAGCTTGAGCGCGCCCGAAGCGAGGTCCGAGCCAGCGAGCGCGACTCCAAGACCAAAGGCCACGAGGAGGACCTGCACGAAGATGCCCGAAGCGTTACCGAGCACGGTCAGCAGCGCATCGCGCCGCCCGACCGTGAGGGCCCGGCCGACCGCGAAGACCACGCTCGGACCGGGCACGATGATGACCGCGACCGAAACGGCCATGAAACCGAGGAAGGCGGCCTGGCTCACAGCTCGAAGCGTGGTGGCTGTGCTGCAGAGGATGTGGCTGTTCGTGGCGTGGTTCACGGTCTTGGGTGCGATAATCTCTGGCATGGACAGCATCGACCGCGATATCCTCCGCGCCCTCGAGCGAGACGGGAGGATGCGCTGGGGCGAGCTGGCGGCACGCGTGCACCTCTCCCCCAACGCCGTCGCCGAGCGGGTGCGGCGCCTTCAGCGCAGCGGCGTCATCGCCGGCTTCTCGGTGCGGCGCGACTGGGCCACCCTGGGCCAGCCGGTGCATGCCTACATCGACATCAAGCTCGTGCCCGGCGCTGACCACGCGGCCTTCGAGGCCGAGCTCGGGCTGCACGAGGCGGTGACCGAGGCGCACCACGTCACCGGCCGCTACGACTACGTGCTGGTGGGGCACCTCGAGGACCTGCAGGCGGTCGACGCGCTGCTCGGAGCGCTCAAGCGTGACGGGCTCGTGGCGGAGTCCGAGACCCGTTTCGTCCTGCGCTCGATCGGCGGCGTCGCCTCGGACGGCCCGGCATAGGCGATCGACCGCGTGGCCCGTTCGCGTGCCACTCCTGTCCGGAACCGGGATGGGCGCCCGAATCAGAACAGGCGCCCGGCTCGTGGCCGGACGCCCGTGTTGGCTGCGAAGAAGGACTACGCGGTCGGCTGGTACCGCGGCTTGATGCTCCAGGAGTGCAGCGTGCGGATGTACTGGGCACGCTCGAAGGTGCCCGGGTCCTCGACGCTGCCTTGGCTGGCGGAGCCCCGGAGCTGGGTCACCGAGCTGTACTCGTTCTCCTCCAGCCAGACCCGCATCTCGGACTCGATATCAGCGATCTTGCCCGGGCCGTCGCGCAGCACCGCCGAGGCCAGCATGGCCACGTCGGCACCGACCATCACGGCCTTGACCGCGTCCGTGCCGCTGTGGATGCCAGAGGTGGCCGCGATGGACACCTCCGGCCCCAGCTGCGGCCGCAGGATGGCCGTCCAGCGCATCGGCAGGCGAAGCTCCGAGGGGTGGCTGAGGCTCACCCGCGGCACGACCGCGAGCTCCTCGAGGTCGATGTCCGGTTGGTAGAAGCGGTTGAAGATGACGAGCCCGTTGGCGCCGGCCTCGACGACCTTGCTGGCGAAGTTGGCGAGCGACGAGTAGTACGGGCTCAGCTTGACAGCCAGCGGCACGGCCACGGCCGAGCGGACAGCGCTGATGAGCTCGAGGTCCTCGTCCTCGATCTCGAGCGCGTTCCTGTTGCGGTCGACGCTGATGCGATAGAGGTTGAGCTCCAGCGCATCCGCGCCCGCGTCCGCCATGAGCTTGGCGAAGCGGACCCAGCCACCGACCGAGTTGGCGTTGAGGCTGGCGATGATGGGCACCGTCGCCTGCCGCTTGAGCGTCTCGAGCGAGCGCAGGTAGCGGTCGCCCTCGCCGATGAAGGTGTCCACCTCCGGGAAGTAGTCGAGCGCCTCGGCGAAGCCCTCGGTGCCCTGGTCGAGCGAGGCCGCGAGCTCGATCTCCTCGTTCTCGATCTCCTCCTCGAAGAGGCTGGGCATGACGATCGCGCCTGCGCCGGCCTCCTCGAACTGGGCTACGACCGCCGGGTCACGGGTCAGCGGGTTGGCCGAGACCACGAGCGGTGAACGAAGCTCGAGCCCCAGGTAGCGGGTGCTGAGATCGACGGTCACTTGTCCTCTCCCTTCCCGTTGGTGCGGTCGGCAGGAGCCGCGGATGGCTCGTGCTCCAGATGCGGGATGCTGCGCTGGACGTCGGCCAGCTGGCTGTAGTAGCGCCAGCGTTCGTCGGCGTCGGCCTGCGACAGCGCCGCAAGCTCGGCCGCGCGCTCCGGCTGTGTGCGCGCGAGGATGGCGAAGCGGGTCTCGGACTCGACGAAGTCCTTGATGGGCATCGTGGGCTTCTTCGAGTCGAGCTTGAAGGGCACGCCGTCGGCGGCCTCGCTGGGCATGTAGCGGTAGAGCGGCCAGAAGCCGGACTTGACCGCGTCCTTCTGGTGCGTCATCGAGGTCGACATGTCGATGCCGTGGGCGATGCAGGTGCTGTAGGCGATGATGATCGAGGGGCCGGGCCAGGCCTCGGCCTCGAGCATGGCCTTGTTGGTCTGGGTGTCGCTGGCTCCGAGCGCGATCTGCGCGACGTAGGCATTGCCGTACGAGCGCGCGATGGCGCCCAGGTCCTTGCGCCCGCTGGGCTTGCCGGCAGCCGCGAACTTGGCCACCGCACCGCGCGGCGTGGCCTTGGAAGCCTGGCCGCCGGTGTTGGAGTAGACCTGCGTGTCGAGCACGAGGATGTTGATGTCACGGCCGCTGGCCAGCGCCGCGTCGACACCGCCGAAGCCGATGTCGTAGGCCCAGCCGTCGCCGCCCATGATCCAGACGCCCGTGCGAATGAGGTCGCCCGAGAGGCTCAGGAGCGAGTCGGCAGCGGCCTTCTGGTCACCGCTGACGCCCTCGAGGATGCCGCGCAGCTTGTCCACGTTGACACGCTGCTCCTCGATCTTGGCCTCGGAGTCCTGCTCGTTCTCGAGGATGGCCGTGACGAGGTCCTCGCCGACCGTGCCCGAGAGCTGTTTGAGCAGCTGCTTGGCGTTGGCCGTCTGGACGTCGAGCGCCAGGCGCATGCCGAGGCCGAACTCGGCGTTGTCCTCGAAGAGCGAGTTGTTCCAGGCGGGGCCGCGGCCGGCGGCGTTGGTGGCCCACGGGGTGGTGGGCAGGTTGCCGCCGTAGATCGAGGAGCAACCGGTGGCATTGGCCACGATCATGCGATCGCCGAAGAGCTGGCTGACGAGCTTGACGTACGGGGTCTCGCCGCAGCCGGAGCAGGCACCCGAGAACTCGAAGAGCGGTTCGAGGACCTGCGAGCCCTTGATGGTGTCGCGCGCGATGGCGGAACGGTCGAGCTCGGGGATCGAGAGGAACTCGTCCCAGCGCACGCGCTCGGCATCGCGGTGCTCCCGGTACGGCTCCATGTTGATGGCCTTGTGCTTGACCTCCGTCTTGGACCTGGCGGGGCAGACATCGACGCAGACGCCGCAGCCGGTGCAATCGTCCGGGGTCACCTGGATGGTCAGCTTGTGGTTCTCGAGTTCACGCGAGCGGAAGTCCTTGGACTTGAAGCTGTCGCCCAGCTTGGCCAGCTCGGCCTCCGGGTAGACCTTCATGCGGATGGCCGCATGCGGGCAGACCATGGCGCACTTGCCGCAATCGATGCAGATGGCCTCGTCCCAGATGGGGATCTCCTGGGCGATGGCGCGCTTCTCCCACTTGGTCGTGCCCGTGATGAACGTGCCGTCGACCGGGAAGGCGCTGACCGGCAGCAGGTCTCCCTCGCCGGCCATGATGCGCGCCGTCACGTCCTTGACGAAGTCGGGCGCGTGATCGGGCACGAGCGCAGGGATCTCGACCGAGGCGGGTGCCGGGCCGGTCTCGACCTTGTGCAGTCGCTCGAGCGAGAGGTCGATGGCCGCGAAGTTGCGTTGCACGACCTTCTCACCGCGCTTGCCGTACGTCTTCTCCACGAACTGCTTGATGGCGCTGATGGCCTCGTCCTCCGGCAGCACGCCGGAGAGCTTGAAGAAGCAGGGCTGCATCACGGTGTTGATGCGGTTGCCCATGCCCACCTCACCAGCGACCGCGAAGGCATCGATGACGTAGAGCTGGATGCCCTTGTCGACGATCTGCTGCTGGACCTTGCTGGGCAAGGCGTCCCAGACCTTGTCCGGACCGTAGGGGCTGTTGAGCAGGAACGTGGCCCCGTCCTTGGCTCGATCGAGCACCGGCATCTTGTTGAGCAGGCCGAACTGGTGACAGGCCACGAAGTCGGCGGCCTGGATCTCATACGTGGACTCGATCAGCTCGGGCCCGAAGCGCAGGTGCGAGACGGTGACCGCGCCGGACTTCTTGGAGTCGTAGACGAAATGGCCCTGGCTGTAGAGGTCCGTGCCCTCGCCGATGATCTTGACCGAGGCCTTGTTGGCGCCGACGGTGCCGTCGGAGCCGAGCCCGAAGAACATGGCCTGGACCTGGCCCTCGGGACGCGGTCGCACGAACTCGGTGTCGATGGGCAGGCTGAGGTTGGTGACGTCGTCGTAGATGCCGACGGTGAAGTGCTTCTTGGGCGCGTCCTTGCCCAGCTCGTCGTAGATGGGCTTGACCATCTGCGGCGTGAACTCCTTGGACGAAAGGCCGTAGCGGCCACCGATGACCCGCGGCATGGCGAAGGGCGCGGTGCCCGCGTCGATGGCCTCGTTGAGCGCGACCACGGTCTCGAGGTAGAACGGCTCGCCGACCGCGCCGGGCTCCTTGGTCCGGTCGAGGACAGCGATCGACTTGACCGTCTCCGGCAGGGCGGCGACGAGCTCCTCCGACGGGAACGGCTGGAACAGGCGCACCTGCACCATGCCCACCTTCTCGCCGGCATCGGTGAGGACCTGGACGGTCTCCTTGACCGCGCCGGTGCCGGAGCCCATCACGAGGATGACCTTCTCCGCATCGGGGGCGCCGGTGTAGGTCACGAGGTCGTAGGGACGACCCGTCCGCTCGGAGAGCTCCTTCATGGTCTCGGCGACGATGCCCTTGACCCCGTCCATGTAGGGGTTGGCAGCCTCGCGGGCCTGGAAGAAGACGTCGGGGTTCTGCGCCGTGCCGCGCACGACCGGATCCTCCGGGCTCATGCCGCGGGCGCGGAAGGCGAGCACGTCCTCCTCGCGGACGAGCGCTCGCAGGTCCTCCGGCTCCAGCATCTCGATCTTGTCCACCTCGTGCGAGGTGCGGAAGCCATCGAAGAAGTGCAGGAACGGGATCCGCGAACGCATCGTGGCGGCGTGGGCCACGAGCGCCATGTCCTGGACCTCCTGGACCGAAGCCGACGCGAGCATGGCCCAGCCCGTGGGGCGGGCCGACATGACGTCGGAGTGGTCGCCGAAGATCGAGAGCGCGTGTGTGGCGACGGTACGCGCCGACACGTGGATGACCGACGGGGTCAGCTCGCCGGCGATCTTGAACATGTTCGGGAACATCAGCAGCAGGCCCTGCGACGCGGTGAAGGTGGTGCCGAGGGCACCCTTCTGTAGCGCGCCGTGGAGGGCACCGGCGGCGCCGGCCTCCGACTGCATCTCGACGACATCGGGGGTGATACCCCACATGTTGGGGCGGCTCTGGGCCGCCCAGTCGTCACAGTGTTCCGCCATGGGCGAGGCCGGGGTGATCGGGTAGATCGAGATGACCTCACTCAACTGATACGCGATACGGGCGGCGGCCTCGTTCCCGTCGAGACATTCCCATCGCTGGGCCATGTGCCGGGCCTCCTTGGTAGGTATGGACTTGGGCACCCATCGTCGTGGGTGGACTCAGGGTCGGGGTCGTACCCGCGGCCAAGGGGGAGGCCGCGGGTCGGTACCAAGTGTGCGGCGCCGACGGCTCTTGGAGCAGGGCCACTAGGCCCCCACTCGAGCGGGTGAGCGGTCACCTCTATCGCGACCACCGGCCCCCGTCGCGTCAAGGTCCCCTGGGTGCGGAGTGGTGCGTTGACGCCTACAGCACGTTCGGTGCTCGGGCTAGCCCCACCTCAGAATGGGGGCCTGCCGGTTTGGCCGCAGCCAGCTGAGACGGGTAGGCTTTGGCAACCGATACGAGAGGACGAGGAGACATGGAACGAAACGTGTTGCGGGCGTTGCTGCTCGCCATGACCGTGCTGCTGGTCGGCGCCCTGCCGGTCGCAGCCCAATCCGAGGAAGAAGGCTGGCAGCTCACGAGCGAAGACGGCGTCATCGCCATCGAACGCGAAGTCGCCGTCGGAGCCACCGAGCAGGTCGACTACGTCGCCATCGCCAGCGGCGAGGCGCTCATCGAGGGCAGTGTCGAGAGGCTGTGGGCCGCCGACGCCGACGTGATCCTGCGAGGCCCGAGCGCCGAGGTGGAGCAGGCCTTCACGGCCGGCGGCTCGCTCAGCCTGGAGGGCGGCGCGGCCATCGGCGACCTCTACTATGCCGGCACCGAGGTCACCATCGATGCCCTGTCGGCGGTCGAGGGTGAGTTCGTCGACGCCGAGGAGGAGTTCGCCGGAGCGCTCGCGGCCATCGTGTTCGCGCTCGTCGTGATCGGGTTCATCCTGCTCATCGGCGCGATCATCGCTGCGCTGGCGATGACGCTGCTGGTCATCGCCTTCGGCACCGACCAGACGCGGCGGGCGGCCGCCACCATCAGCAACGACGTGCTCAAGACCATCGTCGTCGGTGTGCTTGCGCTGTTCGTGCCCAACCTCATCTTCATCGGGCTTGCCGTGACCGTCGTGGGCATCCCGCTGGCCATCGTGCTCTGGACGCTGTGGACGGTCGTGGCCTTCCTGGGCCAGGTCGTGGTGGCGGTCTGGATCGGCGAGCGGATCCTGCCGCGTGCCCGTACCGCGGCCCGACCCTATGGCGCCGCCTTCCTGGGCATGATCATCCTCATCCTGCTGTGGTGGACCGCCGTGGTCCCGCTGCTGGCCGGCATCTTCGGCACCGGCGCGGTGACCCTGGCCGGCTGGCGCATGCTGCGCGGTGGTGGTGCCCCGCCCGTGCCTCCGGGCTACGGCGACCAGTACGGCCAGCCGATGCAGGTTCCGCCACCGCCGTACGCCCCGCCGCCCTACGCCCCGCCGCCCCCGCAGGGTGGCTGGCCTCCGCAGGGTGGGCAACCGCCCGGCAGCTGGCCACAGGGCTAGGCCCACCAGCCGAACCGCCCCGTCGCCCGGTCATCGACCGGTCGGCGGGGCTTCTTCGTGCGCTTGCGCGTTCGGTCCGGTCAGCCCTGGCGGCTGGCCGAACCGGCAGGGTCGATGATGATGGGACGCAAGCCCTGCCGCAGGAACCAGCTCTCGCGCGTGAGCAGGCCGTCGAGGCGCGCCAGGCGTTCCACGGTGTCTGGCGCCTCGAGCAGCTCCTGGCGCGCAGCGAGGTCGACCTGCACGAGCGCCGTCAGCACGTACGAGAGGGCCGTCGGATCGTCGGTGCCGGTGAGGCGGCGGGCGGCCGCCATGAGCAGCTCGCGGCGCTGCTCGGACGAGAGGTCGGAAGCATCCATCTCCTGCACCAGCGCGTCGGTGGCCTCGGTCATGACGTCGTCGGGGTCGGCCGCGGCCGCGCCTGACTCGGGGGCCGGGGCCACTGAGTCGTCGTCGGGCTCGTCGACCTCCACCTCGAACTCGATCTCGATCTCGGGCCCGTCGTCGACACCCTCCGGCTGCAGGAGCTCGAGGTACTCGATGAACCGCTGGCCCACCCGCTGCGCACGATGCGTGGCCTCGTCCTCCGGGCCGGTGGGCTCGTCGAGCAGGCTGATCTGGCCGACGAGGTACGGCTCCGAGACGTTGTCCACGCCCTCCAGGCGGAAGCGCTGCTGTCCGACGGTGATGATGTCCAGGCGGCCGTCCGGGTAGGCGCCTGCGCGCCGGATGGCAGCCGTGGTGCCGACGCCCGCGACCTGGCCCCGCAGCGGCCCGACCTCACGGCCGTCGCGAAGCAGCACCACGCCGAAGGGCTCGCCGCGCTCGATGCAGCGGTTGACCATCAGGCGATAGCGCTCCTCGAAGATATGCAGCGGCAGCGCCACGCCAGGGCAGAGCACGGAACGGAGCGGGAACAGCGGGATCTCGATCACGGATCTCATCGTCGCACGGAATCGAAAAGGCGGGCCCGGCCGGGCCCGCCTTCATCGCTTGGGACCGTCGGTGGGGTCAGTGCCCGCAGGCTCCCGGCGCACCTGCCGACTCGGCGGTGCGGAAGCTGGAGCCACAGCCGCAGCCGGAGACGGCGTTGGGATTGTTGACCGTGAAACCGGCGCCCATGAGCGTGTCCACGTAGTCGATCTCCGAGCCCTGCAACAGCTGGGTCGACTGCGGGTCGACGTAGACGTTGATGCCCTTGGACTCGACCTTGACGTCCTCCTCAGCCGGCTGGTCCTCCAGCATCATGCCGTAGCGGTAGCCGCTGCAGCCGCCGCTGTAGACGTACACGCGCAGGCCGACGTTGGGGTCCGCCTCCTCCTTGGTCAGCTCGGTGAGCTTGGCCACGGCGGCGTCCGAGAGCGTCACCAGCGGGGTCTCGGTGGCCGGGACGGTCTCTGGGGTCTGGGGTTGCGTCTCGAGCATCGAGCTGGACCTCCGGAAGTTGGATCGGGTGGTGGACGGCCGCGCCGGGCCGCGTGGCTAAATCTTACTTGGGCAGTAAGGATTGGGCAAGGGCACCTGCTGGTGCGCCCCGGTGCGGTGCGGCGTGGAGCGCGGCCGTACGCCCGAGTGATGGGATCGGACGCGCCTGGAGGGCATCGTCGTCGCATGACTCGCGCCCTCGCCCACGCCGTGGCCTACGCCTCGGTCGTGGCCCTGCTGCTGGCCCTGCTGTCCGTCGACCCGGCCACCGCGGGCAGCGTCACGCGCGCGCCGGCAGTCGAGAAGTACGCTCACAGCCTGCTCAACTGCACGCGCACGGGCGGCTTCGTCACGAAGTCGGGCACCTGCCTCGGGCGGGGCAGCGGCAAGTACTCAGCCAAGCGCCCGCCACTTCGCCTGCACAAGAACATCAGCCTCAAGGTGGCCTGGCCGTGGGCCCGGACGATGAGCGTCTACGACGTCTGTGACCACGCCATCGCAGGCAAGCCCAAGCTGGCGCAGCGGATGCGCAGCAAGGGCTTCCGCTACTGGTACTACGGGGAGAACGTGGGCTGTGGCTGGGACACCGGCGACGCCAGGGCCGTGGTCCTGGCGGTGCACCGACTGATGCAGGCCGAGAAGAAGGTCAAGGGCGGCCACTGGAGGAACATCAAGGACCGCGGGTTCAAGAGCGTGGGTGTGGGAGTCGCGCGCGGCGACGGCCACGTGATGGTCGTCTGGGACTTCTACGGCAAGCGCTACTGATCGCCCGTCACGGTCTCCACGATCGTGGCGATGCCCTGCCCCACCCCGATACACATCGTGGCCAGGCCGTAGCGCGCTCCGCGCGCTCGCAGCTCGTGGACGAGCATGGTCATCAGCCGCGCGCCGCTCATGCCCAGTGGATGCCCCAGGGCGATGGCGCCACCGTTGACATTGACCCTCGCCGGGTCCAGGCCGAGCTCTCGCAGGCAGGCGACCGACTGGCTGGCGAAGGCCTCGTTGAGCTCGATGAGGTCCAGCTGGTCGATGCCGATCCCGGCGCGCGCCAGCGCCTTCCGGGTCGCCGGTACCGGGCCCATGCCCATGACCGAAGGGTCGACACCGGCGACGGCCGTGCTCACGATCCGGGCCAGCGGCACGAGCCCGAGTGAGCGGGCCCGCTCCGCCTCGGCCAGCACGAGGGCAGCGGCGCCGTCGTTTATACCCGAGGCGTTGCCGGCCGTGACGGTGCCGGTACCGTCCTCGCGGAAGGCCGGCCGCAAGCCGGCCAGCAGCTCCGTGGTCGTCCCCGGGCGCGGGTGCTCGTCACGAGCGACCATGACCGTGGACCCATCGGGCTGCCGCACCGGCACCGGTACGAGCTGATCGTCGAACCGCCCCGCCTCGATGGCCGCCGCGGCGCGAGCCTGGCTCTCGGCAGCGAAGGCGTCCTGCTCCTCGCGGCTGATCCCGTAGCGCTGGGCCACGATCTCCGCGGTCTCGCCCAGCGAGACCACCGGATAGGCCTCGTCCATGCGCGGGTTGACGAAGCGCCAGCCCAGCTTGCTGTCGGCCCGCTGCGGGGGCGCCTCGGGATCGTCGGGATCGGGGCGCAGCTCGACGATGGGCGCACGTGACATGGATTCCACGCCGCCGGCCACGATGAGCTCGGCGTCGCCGGCCATGATCGCGTGGGCAGCGCTGTTGACCGCCTGCAGGCCCGACCCGCAGAGACGGTTGACCGTCTGGCCGGCGACCTCGACCGGCAGTCCGGCCAGCAGTGCCGCCATGCGCCCTACGTTGCGATTGTCCTCGCCCGCGCCGTTGGCGTTGCCCAGGATGACGTCGTCGACGGCGGCCGAGTCGATGGCGGAGCGTTCCACGGCCGCGCCCACGACCAGCGCCGCGAGGTCGTCGGGACGGACACGGGCGAGCGCGCCTCCGAAGCGGCCGATGGGCGTGCGCACGGCCTCGACGATCCAGGCCTCGTGGACGGGCCGCACCAGCTCCCGGCTCACGCGCTGCTCCGGACGCGACGGTAGAACTGCTGCATCGCCGGGTTGAAGATGCCCGGGCGTTCGGCCTCCACCACGTGGCCGCACTCGGGCACCACCAGCAGCCGGCCTTGCGGCAGCTGGCGCTTGACGCGCACAGCCTCCTCCAGCGGCATCCACGGATCGTCGTCGCCACAGGCGAGCAGGACCGGCAGGCGGATGCGACGCAGCTCCTCGGGCATGATCTCGGTGAGGTGCTGGGTATCCTCGCGGATGGCCTCGAGCATGCGCCGCCACGCACCCTCGCCCTGGTATGGGTCATGGCGCTCCCGCAGCTGCTCGGTCCAGGCCGGATCGTCACGCTCGATGCGCTCCGGATCCATGCGTCGCCGGGCCACGCTCGCGGCGGGCTCGGGACGAACGGCCGGAGCGATGACGATCATGGAACGCACGCGCTCGGGCCAGCGTGCAGCGAGCTCGAGCGCGGTGCGTGCACCCATCGAGAGCGCCAGGACGTGGAAGCGCTCGAGACCGAGGGCATCGGCGAAGGCGATGGCGTCGTCGACGAGGGCCGTCCGCGACCAGCCCCGGCGGACGTCGTAGACCGTGCGACCGTGGCCGCGCGCGTCGGGCATGTAGAGCGTGAAGTCGGTGCGCAGCAGGGGCCGCTGTGCCCCCCAGTCATGGGTGCCCATCGAGGTGGCGCCGTGGAGCAGCAGCAGTGGCGGCCCCTGCCCCTCGCTGACGTAGTGGATGTCGAGCCCGTTGGCCCGCGCGGTAGCGCTCATGTGGGGCTGATGTTCGCACGTCGGGCCGGCCCGCTCGCGTAGGCTGTGACGCATGAGCGACGACGACCTTCGCATCCGGCGCGCAGCCCAGCGAGCGGCCTACGACCGCAGGACCGTCGACGAGATCGTGGATGCCGCGCTCGTCGCACACGTGGGCACGATCCGTGAGGGGCGGCCCGTGGTCATCCCCATGCTGGCGGTGCGGGATGGCGACTGGCTGCTGCTGCACGGCGCACCGGCAGCAGGCACCTTCCGCCGTGGTCGCGGCCAGGAGGTCTGCGTGGAGATGACGCTGCTCGACGGTATCGTGCTGGCCCGCTCGGCCTTCCACCACTCGCTCAACTACCGCTCGGTGGTCATCCTCGGCGAGGCGGAGGTGGTGAGCGATGAAGCGGAGCGCGAGCGAAGCCTGGCAGCCCTCGTGGAGCGGATCGCCCCCGGGCGCAACCACCAGCTGCGGCCGATGACCGACACGGAGCTGCGGCAGACCGCGGTCATGCGCGTCTCGCTCGAGCGGGCCTCGGCGAAGGTTCGCACGGGCCCGCCGATCGACGAGGACGAGGACTATGACTGGCCGGTGTGGGCAGGGGTGCTGCCCGTGACCACGGCCATCGGCCGGCCCGTGCCCGATCCGCGGCTGGACGAAGGCGTGGAGGTCCCACAGCACGTGCTCGACCTCGCCGGCACCACGCGCTGACTCAGGCGGGCGACGGCTCGTCGGGCTCGGGTGCCTCCAGCGGCCGGAAGAGGACGTCGTGCTGCTCGGGGTGCTTCTTCAGCCAAGCCACGATGAAGGGGCACTTGGGGATGACCGCGACGTCCCGCTCGCGCAGATCCTCCAGCACCGCCCGCACCAGCCGGCTGCCGATGCCCTGGCCCTCGAAGCCGTCGAGCACCTCGGTGTGCGTGAGCACGATGTAGTCGTCGGCCAGACGGTAGTCGATGAGCCCGGCCAGGGCGCGTTCCCGGCCCAGGCGCGCTTCGAAGCGCTCGAGGTCGGGCACGTCGAGGACTCGCAGCTCCGGACGCTCCGGTGGCATCGGCTGTGGCTCGCTCATCGGCCCTCCTTGAAGGCTGCGTAGAGGTCCGGCAGGGCCGCTGCCGGGTCACGGTAGAAGTCGTCACCGTCGATCTCGATGCGAGCGCGGGCAGAAGGCCGGCCGATGCGCGGCCGACCTGCGATGAAGTCGCGCAGGACCTCGGCATGGGGCTTGATCGAGCCGTCCGGCCGGACCAGCCCGAAGTGACGCTCGTGCCTCTGGAGATCACAAGGGGGGCGGTCCCAGAGCGACTCGTGGTAGTCGGCGTAGCACCACACCAGTGCGCCGGTGGCGCCGATCTCCACCAGTCGCGGCAGGACCTCCTCGAGATGCTCGGCCAGTGCCTCCTCCGAGAGCATGATCTGCTCGAAATCGCGGGTCGCCGTCTGCCATCGCCAGGTGGTGGTATCCGAGCCCGGCGGCGCGGTACAGGCCCCGAACTCCTCCATCATCGCGGGCCGGCCCGAGAGCGCCGCGGTCAGCGCCGTGGCGAAGGGCACGGTGTCGGGATCGAGCGCGCCGACCCCGAAGTTGGCGTAGATGGGGTAGGTGTGCATGACCGCGAAGTCGGCTCCGGCGAAGACCTGGTCGGCGCGCAGATGGTTGCGCGTGGTCAGCGAGGGCGAGTGCAGGCCGACGGTCCGATGTCGCTCGGGGTCGAGCTCGCGAATGACCGCGAACATGCGTGCGCACCACTCCGCGCCGGCCGCGTCGTCGGGCGGCAGGGCGAAGTTGTCGGGCTCGTTGCCCAGGTTCCAGGCCCACACGCCCGGATGCCCCCGCAGACGGCCCACGACCTCGCGCAGGAGCA
>JBFLKP010000120.1:0-14373 GCA_040883225.1 Candidatus Limnocylindrales bacterium
GAGCGGCTGGCATGGTGACCGACTGATGGACGAACGCATCCTCCTGACGGAGTCAAGGGCGCGAGCCGGCCTCGCGCCGCGCTTCCTCGTGTTCGGCGTGGCCATCATCCTGGCCGTCACGGGGCTCGGGCTGCGCCTCTTCCAGCTGCAGCTGGCGGAGGGCTCCACGTACGCCGCCTACGAAGATGTCGCGCTCACGACAGAGAAGCCGATCCCGGTCTCTCGTGGCCTCATCTACGACCGCCGCGGGAAGCTGCTGGTGGAGAACGTGCCCACGTTCGTGCTGCGCGTCATGCCCGCGGAGCTGGTCTTCGAGCAGCGTCAGGAGGTCGCCTCGCGTATCGCCGACCTGACCGACATGAAGACGCGCCGCATCGTCGAGCTCATCGACCGGCACACCGGCTCCCAGTACGAGCTCGTGCGCATCGCCGACATCGATACCGACACCGCGCGCATGATCGCCGAGGATCCCGAGCTCTTCCCGGGTGTGCACGTCGACCTCGAGGCTCGTCGCCACTACACCTACGGCAAGCTCATGTCGCACGTGCTCGGCTGGACGGGCCGCATCTCCGGGCCGGAGTACGAGGTCCTGCGCGACGACGGCTACTACCCGGAGGACCTCATCGGCAAGGCCGGCATCGAGGCCACCTGGGAGGATGTCCTGCGTGGCACCTACGGGCTGGAGGAGGTCGACCTCGACGCCCAGGGCCACGAGGTCAAGGCCCCGGAGATCCTGCGTCGACCAGAGGCCGGACATTCGCTCGAGCTGACCATCGACACGAAGGTGCAGAAGAACGCCCAGAAGGCGCTGAAGTGGGCCATGGACCGGATCGGCGTCAAGCGGGGCGCCTTCCTGGCCATGAACCCGCAGAACGGCGAGATCCTGGCCATGGTCTCGTTGCCCTCCTACGACAACAACAAGTTCGCCCGGGGCATCTCCATGCGCGACTACAACAAGCTCCTCCGGGACCCTTCGAAGCCGATGCTCAACGTGGCCGTCAACGAGCAGTACCCGCCGGGGTCGACGTACAAGCTGGTGACCGCCACCGGCGCCCTGGCCGACGGCAGGATCAGCACCACCTCGCGCATCAACACCAAGCCCTTCATCGAGGTCGGCGACGACTGGAAGTACCACGAGTGGAACGGCGAGGGCTGGGGCCCACTCAACATCTACGACGGCTTCGGCCATTCCAGCGACACCTACTTCTACCAGGTCGCCGGGCGCCTCGGCATCGACCGCCTGGCCTATTGGGCCCATCAGTACGGATATGGTGAGCCGACCGGGATCGACCTCCCGGGCGAGGCCAGCGGCATCGTGCCCGACTCCGAGTGGAAGCAACGGACGAAGGGTGAGATCTACTTCACCGGCGAGCTCTACCAGGCTGGTATCGGCCAGGGCTACAACATGAGCACGCCCATCCAGGTGCTCAACTCCTACGCCGCGCTGGCCAACGGCGGCACGATCTACAAGCCGCAGCTGGTGCGCAAGGTCAAGGACCAGGACGGCAAGCTCGTCGAACGCGTCCAGCCCGAGGTCATCCGCCGCATGGACGTCGACCGGTCGGTGCTCCGCGTCATGCGCCAGGCGTCCAGACGCGTCCTGACCATCCGTCACACGGACAACCTCGTCGATCTGCCCATCGTCGTCGCCGGCAAGTCGGGCACGTCCGAGTTCGGTGAACGCGACAAGCAGGGCCGCCTGCCGTTCAGCAACTGGTTCGCCGCATTCGTGCCCAAGGAGGCACGCAAGAAGGCCTCCGACCCGCTGGGCATGCAGGCCGTCAAGCGCGAGGACTCCAACCTCGTGGTCCTGGCCTACCTGGACGACACGCGCACCAAGGGCAACGCCGCCACGGAAGTCGTGAAGTACTTCCTGCAGCTGCACTACGGCATCAAGCAGGACCTGCGCAACCACCATTTCCTGGTGCGCGACAACTTCTACAACCGCAACAGCTGATGAGCACGATCCGACTCGAGCCGGCGCGCGTCGGCACGCTGACCGCCAGGGAAGGGGAGGGCCGCTGGTACGGCTTCGACCTGCAGCTGGCGATCTACGCGCTCTCGCTCACCGTGGTCGGTCTGCTCATGGCCTTCACCAACTCGGCCGGGGACGCCTTCGCCTCAAGCTCCATCTTCATGCGCAGCCTCGTCTGGCTCGCGCTCGCAGCGATCATCTTCGTCGCCACCGCCGCTGCCGACCACCACTGGCTGCGCACCTTCGCGTGGCCGATCTACGGCATCAGCATCGCCCTGCTGGTGTTGACCCTGGCGGTCGGCAGCGGCATCGGTGGCGTGCAGCGCTGGGTCTCGATCTTCGGCTTCCAGTTCCAGTTCAGCGAGGTCGTCAAGGTCCTGCTGGCGGTGGTGCTGGCTCACTATCTGGCCAAGCGCTCGCACGACATCAGCAGCTTCCGAACGTTCCTCGGTGCAGGCCTCGTCGTGACCCCGCTGCTGGCGCTCGTTCTCATCCAGCCGGACCTCGGAACCTCGCTCGTGCTCGGCGCCATCCTGCTGGGCGCGCTCTTCTTCGCCGGCGCCAGCCTGCGTTGGCTCATCGTGCTCGTGCTCGGCGTGATGGCCATGATCCCGGTGGCCTGGCAGTTCGTGCTCCGTGACTACCAGAAGCAGCGCCTCATCTCCTTCCTCGACCCGTCGGCCGACCCGCTGGGCGCGGGCTATCAGCTGCAGCAGTCACAGATCACGGTCGGCTCGGGCGGCCTGTTGGGGCGCGGGCTGACCAACAGCCTCGCGGGCCAGAACCTGCCGGTAGGTTCCACCGACTTCGTGTTCGCACACGTCAGTGAACAGCTGGGCTTCCTCGGCGGCACCGTCGTGCTCGCCCTCTTCGCCCTCCTCATCTGGCGCGTCCTGCACGTCGGCTGGCGCTCGGGCGACACCTTCACGCTGGCCTTCGCGGGCGGCATCGCGGGCATGCTCCTGTTCCAGATGATCGTCAACGTGGGCATGGTCCTGGGCGTCATGCCCATCACCGGCCTGCCCCTCCCGTTCGTGACCTACGGCGGCGCTTCGTTGCTCAGCGCGGCGCTGGGCCTGGGCATCCTCGAATCGTTGGCCATGAGTCGTTCCCGATCGGATTAGGGGCCGACCGGCCCCGTTCCTATGGCCCCCCGAAACGCGCCACTCCGACCGGAACGCTGGTGCCACCCGGCCGCTAGGCTGTGATCGACATGCCCGTTCTCCCCTTCGATCTGCCTGACCTTGGTGTCTTCTCGTCCGGTGCCGGCGGCGAGGAGGGCCTGGCCTTCGCTGACGCGCTGTTCAGCCTCTTCATCCTCTTCCTCGCGGCCAAGATCGGCGAGGAGATCTTCCGACGCATCAACCAGCCGGGCGTCATCGGCGAGCTGCTGGGAGGCTTCGTCGTCGGCCCCTTCGCCCTGGGCCTCGCCGATGTCACGCTCACGGCCGAGGTCTTCGCCGAGCTGGGCGTGGTCATCTTGCTCTTCACGGTCGGTCTGGAGGTGCGTCTCGACGACCTCCTGAAGGTCGGCCCCATGGCCATCGCAGTCGGCTTCATCGGCTTCGTGCTGCCCATCATCGCCGGCCTGGCCATCGGCCTGGCCATGGGCGAGGAGGCCCTCTCGGCCGCGCTCATCGGCCTCGCCCTCGCCGCCACGAGCATCGGCATCACCAGCCGTGTGCTGGCCGAGATGGGCATGCTCGACAGAGCCTTCGCGCGCGTCATCCTGGGCGCCGCCATCGTCGACGACATCCTGGCCCTGTTGGCCATCGGCGTGCTCTCCGGTCTGGCCGAGGGCGATCTCGGGCTCGACACCCTCTTCACCCTGCTCGCCGGCCTGGCCTTCGTTGGTATCGGCCTGGGCCTCGCTCCACTCGGACGCCGGCTGCCACGCAAGCTCTTCGTCTGGCCGAAGTTCGCCGACACACCCGTGGTGCCGGTCTTCATCATCATGTTCGCCGGCGCGTTGCTGGCCCAGTTCGTGGGTCTGGCCGCCATCATCGGCGCCTTCGTGGTCGGCCTCTTCATCGCCGAGACCCCGGTGCGCGAGGAGGTCGAGCATGGCTTCCGCTCGCTGCTGGGCATCTTCGCGCCGTTCTTCTTCGCGGTGACCGGCGCCAACATCGACATGAGCGCGCTGCTCCAGCTCGACCTGCTGGTCATCGTGCTCGTGCTGGCCGTGATGGGCGTGGTGACCAAGCTCATCGGCGGCATCGTCGGCTCGTGGCGCCTGGGCAAGTGGAACTCCATCGTCGTCGGCCTGGGCATGAGCCCGCGCGGCGAGGTCGGCATCGTGGTGAGTGCGCTGGGCCTCTCGCTGGCCCTCATCAGCCAGGAGATCTATGCCGTCCTCCTGGCCGCCGTCATCCTGACCACGCTGGTGGCGCCGGTGATGCTGCAGTGGGCCATCCCCCGGGCGCCGCGCGACGAGCGCCATCCCGAGGGCGCGGACGGCAGCGCCTAGGTGTCGCTACCGAGGTTCGTGAGACACGGGTGGGTCGCACCCTGGCGCTGCTCCGCGGCGTTCGAACCTTAGGGCACGCGGCCCAGCAGCTCGTCGAGCTCGGCCTTGTAGTTCCGGCCCATCGTGGCGCGCGAGAGCCACTCGACGTAGCCACGGTCGTAGCGGTCGACCTGATTGAGGGTCCAGCCGCGGTAGCGCCCGAAGGTCAACGGCCGGCCCTTGGCGGCCGGATTGGCGGGAGGTGGGCCGGCCTCGCCGTACGGCCCCGTGTCCTGCGCCGTGTTGGCCCCGCCGGCGCGCGCGGGCCGGCCATCGCCTGCCACTGGCGCCACCGCCGACTGCGCGGACCGCAGACCCACCGAGATGTCGTACTGTGCACGCTTGGCGGGATCGCCGAGCGTGGACCAGGCCTCGTTCAGCTCGGTCATGCGCACGGCCGCCTCGGGAGACGCGTCGCGGTCGGGGTGGTAGCGCTTGGCCAGGTGTCGATAGACCACGCCGATCAGCTCGCGATCGGCCCGGGGGCTGACGAAGAGGACATCGTAGTAGGTGCGGGTCATGGCCCGCGACGATACTGCACCACGTGGCCGGTCGCTCATCCACAGCGGATTGACGCGATGCGGGGAATCCCGCTACCATCTCCGTTCGCGCCTGAGTGTTTGTCGCGCCGTGTTCTGCTGCGACTCGCCAGCCGCATCCAGACCTAGTCATCATCACGAACCGACCACGCAACGGGAAGCCCATGTACGCAGTCATCGAATCAGGCGGCAAGCAGCACCGCGTCGAGCTCGGCTCGAAGATCCAGGTCGATCGTCTGGATGTCCAGCCCGGCGACTCCATCACGCTCGATCGCGTCCTGCTCGTCGCGGACGGCGATGAGGCTGCCATCGGCCAGCCGGTCGTCGACGGTGCCAAGGTCTCGGCTGAGGTCCTCGGCCAGGATCGCGGCCAGAAGATCGTGGTCTTCAAGTACAAGCCCAAGGCCCGCACGCGCGTGAAGAAGGGTTTCCGCGCCGAGCTGACCACCCTGCGCATCACGGACATCGCCTTCGGTGGCAAGAGCGCCGCCAAGGACGCCGAACAGCAGCAGAAGGCGGAGGCCCAGAAGGCCAGGGAGGCCGAGAAGGCCGCCCAGGAGGCCGCGGCCAAGGCGGCCGAGGCCAAGGCCGCTGCTGACGCGGAGCTGGCTGCCAAGCTGGCCGCTGCCGAAACGGCTCCCGCCGAGGAGCCTTCCGAGCCCAAGGCCAAGGCCAAGCCCAAGTCTGCCAAGAAGACGTCGACCGCCAAGAAGGCCGCCGACGAGCCCGCGTCCGATGCCGGGGCCACCCTCGACGAGGCAGCCCCTGCTCCAGAGGCAGAGGCTCAGGGCGACGCCGCCACCGAGAAGGACGAGTAAGCCATGGCTCACAAGAAAGCTGGTTCCAGCTCCAAGAACGGCCGCGACAGCGTCGGCAAGCGCCTGGGCGTGAAGGCCGGCGACGGCGAGCTCGTGAGTGCCGGCGCGATCATCGTCCGCCAGCGCGGCATGAGCTTCCTCTCCGGCCCCGGGACCGGCCTGGGCAAGGACTACACCGTTTTCGCCACGACCGATGGCCGCGTCGTGTTCGAGCACGCCCGCAAGGACAAGAAGCGGGTTCGCGTCGAGGCGGAAGCCGCCGCCAGCTGACAGCAAGGACCCTCATGAAGCCCGACACGCATCCCAAGTACTACCAGGCGCAGGTCCACTGTGCCTCCTGCGGCATCGAGTTCACCGTCGGCTCCACCCACGAGGAGCTGCGCGTCGACATCTGCTCCAACTGCCACCCGTTCTATACCGGCAAGCAGACGATCGTCGACACCGCTGGCCAGGTCGAACGCTTCCAGAAGCGCCTCGAGCGCTCCGCCAAGCTCTAAGGGCCTAGCAAGCACACCGTGACCCGATCGCCGTCAGGGCAGGGGACCGCCGCCCCGCTGAGCGGTGACCCCGGGACGTCCGAAGCCCCACGCTTCGCCTACGGCGGGCAGGCCCTCATGGAGGGCATCTACATGCGCGGCAAGGACGCCATCGGCGTCGCCGTGCGTGGGCCTGATGGCCAGATCTTCGCGGGACAGGAGAAGCTCGACAGCATCCTCCACCGCAACCGTTTCGCGCGGGCGCCACTATTCCGTGGCGTGGTGGTGCTCTACGAGACGCTCGTCATCGGCACCAAGTGGCTGATGCGGTCGGGCTCGCTGGCCGCGGCCGGCGAAGGGGTGGCCTTCGGTGGCGGGGCCATCCTGCTGACGATGCTCTTCACCATCGCCTTGGCGGTGGGTCTCTTCGTGCTCATGCCGCTGCTCGTGGCGCAGGGCGGGATGACGCTACTCTTCGGCGACATCGAGAGCGCCTTCGGCCTCTTCATCGTCCACATCCTCGAAGGGCTCGTGCGCGTGGCGCTCTTCATCGGCTACCTCTGGCTGGTGAGCCGCTCCGCGGAGATCGGCCGCGTGTTCCAGTACCACGGCGCCGAGCATATGACCATCCATGCGCTCGAAGCGGATCGGCCCCTGACCGTGGAGAACATCCGCGAGTACCCCACCGCCCACCCGCGCTGCGGCACCGAGTTCCTGGTCATCTTCATCATCGTCAGCATCCTGCTCTTCAGCCTGCTCGCCGGCGCCGACCTGTGGCTGGCCATCCTTGGGCGCGTCCTGCTGGTGCCGGTCATCGCGGCCGTGGCCTACGAGGTGCTCAAGTTCGGTGCGGCCCGGCGCGAGAGCGGCTTCTGGCGCTACCTCTTCCTGCCCGGCATCTGGGTCCAGAAGATCACCACCAAGCAGCCCGACGACGACATGATCGAGATCGCCATCTGCGCCATGCAGGAAGGCCTTGCCGCCAACGGAGACGTCGCCCCTGCAGGCAGCCTCGACCCCCAGCGCGAGCCCATCCCCGACGCTGAAGAGCTGGCCAGGGAGATGGAGGCTCGACTCGAGGCCGAGGAGGCCGCCCAGAAGGACGCGGCCGATGACGAGGCGGCACCGGAGACCACGGAGAGCCCGACCGACCCTGCTGTCTCTGAGCCGGCGACCGAGCCGTTGCCCGATGAGGAGCCGACTCCGAGCGGCGCACCGGAGGGCGCTGAACGCCCCGCTGCCCGGGCCGGAGGCGCCACGGAGGGCGCATGAACCTCGATGCCCGGCTCGACGAGCTGGAGCGGCGCCTCGCCGAGATCGAAGCGGAGTGGTCCAGGCCGGAGGTCGCCGGCGATCCAGCGCTGGGCCGGAAGCTCGGCCGCGAGCAGGCCCACATCGGTCCCATCGTCGCCAACTACCGCGCCCTGAGGGAGGCCCGCGCGGCGCTGGCGTCGGCGCGGCACGAGCTCCACACCGAAGCCGACCCGGAGCTCAAGGAGCTGGCCAGGGAGCTCATCACCGAGAACGAGGCCGAGGTGGCGCGCCTCAACGAAGAGCTGCGGGTCCAGCTGTTGCCCAAGGACCCCAACGACGAGCGCGACGTGATCATGGAGATCCGTGGTGGCACTGGCGGAGAGGAGGCAGCCATCTTCGCGGCTGACCTGTTCCGCATGTACGTGCGCTATGCCGAGCGCCACCGCTGGAAGGCGGAGACGCTGTCGGCCAGCGAATCGGGTGCGAAGGGCCTGCGCGAGGTCATCTTCGAGATCAGTGGAGGCGGCGCCTGGAGCCGGCTCAAGTACGAAGGCGGCGTCCATCGTGTGCAGCGCGTGCCGGAGACCGAATCCAGCGGCCGCATCCACACCAGCACGGCCACCGTCGCCGTGCTGCCCAAGGCCGACGAGGTCGACGTCCACATCGATGAGGCCAGGGACCTGCGCATCGACGTCAAGCGCGCCTCGGGGCCCGGTGGCCAATCGGTCAACACCACCGACTCGGCCGTGCGCATCACGCACCTGCCGACCGGCCTCGTGGTGGAGATCCAGGACGAGAAGAGCCAGCACAAGAACAAGGCCAAGGCCATGGCCGTGCTGCGCGCTCGCCTGCTGGAGCAGGAGCAGCGCAAGGCCGCCGAGGAGGAGGCCGAGGTGCGTCGTTCGATGGTCGGCAGCGGCGAGCGAGCCGAGAAGATCCGCACCTACAACTTCCCCCAGGACCGCATCACCGACCACCGCATCGGCCTCGACAGCCACGGCATGCCCGCCGTGCTCGATGGCGAGATCGACAAGATCATCGATGCTCTCATCACCACCGATCAGGCTGAACGGCTGGCCTCGATGGAGTCGAGTCCGGCCGCACGCGAGTAGCACGGGGACTCGGCCCATGGACCTCGGCCGGCAACGCGTCCACGAACAGCTCACCGACGCCACCGAGCGGCTGGCGGCGGCAGGCTCGGAGACGGCTCGCCTCGACGCCGAGGTGCTGCTGGCATTCGTGCTGGGCATCGATCGTAGCGGCCTGCTGGCGCATCCCGAAGCCGTGCTCAGCACGCGCCAGCAGGAGGCCTATGGGTCCTGCCTCGAGCGGCGCGTCACCGGTGAGCCCGTGGCCTACATCCGGGGCATGAAGGAGTTCTACGGCTCGGCCATCTCGGTCGACCGCCGCGTGCTCATCCCGCGTCCGGAGACCGAGACGCTCGTGGAGCTCGCGCTGGCACGGATCACGGCGGACCTCACCGGCGCTCCGCGCGAGAGTGACGAGCCATATCTGGTGTGGGACGTGGGCACTGGCTCGGGCGCCATCGCCGTGGCCATCGCCAGCGAGCTCCGCCGCCGCCGCTACGGCGAGGCCGTACGCTACCTCGTGAGCGATCTCTCGGGCGATGCCCGGGACGTGGCCACGCTCAACGTCGTGGCCCATGGTCTGGCCCACCTCTTCACCTTCGCCGAAGGGGACCTCGTCGACGTGGCGCCGGCCCCCGCCCGGCCCGTGGACCTGCTCCTCGCCAACCTGCCCTACATCCCTGCGGCGATGCTGCCCGAGCTGCCGGTGGCCGCCCGCTTCGAGCCGGTGCAGGCGCTCGACGGGGGTCCCGACGGCCTGGACATCATCCGCCGCCTGCTGCCGAGGCTGCCCCACGCGGTCGCGCCCGGCGCCGCCGCCCTGCTCGAGATCGGGGGCGACCAGGAGCGAGCCATGACCGCCGCCGCCGCGGAGGCACTCCCCGATTGGAGCTGCGCCATCCACCCTGATCTCTCGGGCAGCTCACGCGTGGCGCAGCTGGAGCGTGCACGTGGCTGAGGGTCGCCCACCGCTGCTGCCCGCCGGCGACCCTTCGGCGCTCAGCGAGGCCGCCACGGCCATGCTCGCTGGCGGCATCGTGGGCATCCCCACCGAAACCGTCTACGGCATGGCGTCGTGCCCCGACCCGAAGCCTTGGCCGCGGTCATCGCGGCCAAGCGGCGAACCGAGGAGAAGGGCATCACGCTGCTCATCGACGGACTCGACCAGGTCGAGGGCCTCGTCGAGGTGCTGCCCCCTGCGCGCCGCCTGGCCACACACTACTGGCCCGGCGCCCTCACGCTGGTCCTGCCGCTCCTGCGTCCGGAGCTGGTACCGGAGGCCGTCACCGGCGGCCGCGAGACACTCGGACTGCGCATCCCCGACCACCCCGTGCCGCGGGCCCTCGCGCGCGAGCTGGGGCCCATCGCGGTGACCTCGGCCAACCGCAGCGGCGAGCCGCCGGCACAGGCGCCAGCGGAGCTCATCGCCTCCGTGGGCGGGTCGCTGGCGCTCGTCCTCGACGACGGCCCGGTGCGCGGCGGCGTGGCCTCGACGGTCGTGGCCGTCGGTCGCGACGGCGGCTGGGAGATCCTGCGCGAAGGCGCTCTCGAGGCCAGCGCCATCTACGCCGCGGCACGCGGAGCCTGAGCGCGGGCGCGGGTACACTCAAGCCCCAGGGAGAGACCAACGGAGCACCGATGACCCCAACCTCAGGCCGCACGCTGATCGACGCCCCTCTCGCCAGCGTAGACCCTGCCGTGTGGGAGGCGATGCTCGCCGAGCGCGATCGCCAGACCTGGAAGATCGAGCTCATCGCCAGCGAGAACTACACCTCGCGAGCGGTGATGGAAGCCAATGGCTCCTGGCTTACCAACAAGTACGCCGAGGGTCAGCCGGGCAAGCGCTACTACGGCGGCTGCGAGCACGTGGACGTCGTCGAGCGCCTGGCCGAGGAGCGTGCCCTGGAGCTGTTCCCCGGCTCGGAGTTCGTCAACGTGCAGCCGCACTCGGGGGCGCAAGCCAACATCGCCGCCTTCCTCGCGCTGCTGGACCACGGCGACACCATCCTGGGCATGAGCCTGGCCCACGGCGGCCACCTCACTCACGGCCACCCCATCAACTTCAGTGGCCGCTACTTCGACGTCCACGGCTACGGCGTGTCGGAAGAGGACGGGCGCATCGACTACGAGGCGCTGGAGCGCCAGGCCCTCGAGATCAGGCCCAAGCTGCTCATCGCCGGTGCCAGCGCCTATCCCCGCATCATCGACTTCGAGCGCATGGGTGCCATCGCCCGGGCCTCGGGCGCGTTGCTGATGGTGGACATGGCCCACATCGCCGGCCTCGTGGCGGCGGGCGACCACCCCAGTCCCTTCCCGCACGCGGACGTCGTGACCACCACCACGCACAAGACGCTGCGCGGCACGCGTGGCGGGCTCGTCTTCGGCAAGCACGAGCTGGCGCGCGCGATCGACCGGGGTGTCTTCCCCGGCACACAGGGCGGACCCCTGATGCACACCATCGCGGCCAAGGCCGTGGCCCTGCTCGAGGCGCAGAGCGAGGAGTTCCGCCAGGACCAGCATCGCACCGTGGCCAATGCGGCCGTGCTGGCAGAGACGCTGCTGCAGAACGGCACCGAGCTGGTCAGCGGCGGCACCGACAACCACCTCGTCCTCGTCGACGTCACCCCTCTGGGTGTCAACGGCACCGAAGCGGAGCAGCTGCTCGACGACGTGGGCATCACCGTGAACAAGAACGCCATCCCCTTCGACCCGCTGCCGCCCAACACGGCCTCGGGCATCCGCGTGGGTACGCCCGCGACCACCACTCGCGGTTTCGGGCCCGACGAGATGCGCCAGATCGGTGAGCTCATCACGCGCACGCTACGTGGGCGCGATGACGAGTCCGCGCTCGAGGCCGTCCGCCGCGAGGTCAGGGAGATCTGCGCCCGCTTCCCGGTGCCCGGGCTGCCTGAGGCGTGATCTTCGACGCGCTTCCGGCCATCGTCATCACGGGGCTCGTGGCCGCAGCGCTGGCCTACCTGCTGACTCCGGTGGCCATGCGCGTCGCCACCCGCGCGGGCGCCATCGACAATCCCGACTCCGGACGCCGCATCCACCTCCGGCCCATCCCTCGCGCGGGCGGGCTGGCCGTCGTCAGCTCCTTCCTCGCGGTCGGTGTCGTGGCGCTCCTGCTGCAGTCCCAGCTGGAGCTGTACGGCGGCGGATGGCGCTGGCAGCTCGAGCGCTGGTTCGGTTTCCAGGGCCCGTCCACCGAGGAGGTGTTGCTGGCGGTCTTCGGCGGCGCGGTGCTGGCCGCCGCCTTCGGCTTCGTCGACGACAAGTGGCAGATCCGCGCCCGCTGGCAGTTCGTCTTCCAGGTCCTGCTCGCCGGCTTCGCCATCGTGCTGGGACTGCAGATCCTCGAGATCAACAACCCGCTCGAGTGGCTGGGCGGGGCCTTCGCCGACGACACGCTCGTGTTCGAGGGCGTCCTGGCCAGCCTCATCACGGCCCTCTGGATCGTGGGCATGATCAACAGCATCAACTTCATCGACGGGCTCGACGGCCTCTCGACCGGCGTGGCCATCATCGC
Organism: Candidatus Limnocylindrales bacterium; assembly: GCA_040883225.1. Lineage (GTDB taxonomy): Bacteria > Chloroflexota > Limnocylindria > Limnocylindrales > CSP1-4 > JAFMJV01. The sequence continues at coordinate 12,189 of JBFLKP010000120.1, forward strand.
CGCGCTGACGCTGGGGTTCGTCTCGTTGGGCTACGAGTCCTCGTACCAGCTCATCGTGGCCCTGCTCTGCGCCGTGTTCGCGGGGGCGCTCCTGGGCTACCTGCCCTGGAACTTCAACCCGGCCCGGGTCTTCATCGGCACGACCGGGGTGATGGTCATGGGCTACCTCCTGGCGGTGCTGGCCATCCTCGGTTCGGCCAAGGTGCCCGTGGCCCTGCTCATCCTCGGTGTGCCCATCATCGACACCTTCTGGATCATCACCCGACGCATCCTCAGCGGCCACTCGCCCTTCACGCCGGACCGGGGCCACATCCATCATCGCCTGCTGGACCTCGGCCTGAGCCACCGGGGCGTGGTCCTGCTCATCTACGCCATCACCGCCACCCTCGCGGTGGCCAGCCTGGTGCTGGCCGGGGGACCCGGTCCCATCTACGCCTTCGTGGCCATCGTCGTGGGCTCGGGCATCGTGCTCCTGCTGCTCACCTTCCGGGGCCCGGACGAGGCCCTGGAGGCGCTGACCTACGAGGATGCCGAAGGTATTCCGCTGCCGGCCGGCCCTGAGGTCGAGGACAGCGAGGAATAGCGGGGAAGGTCCAGCACGAGCGTGCTGCTATACTCCTACCCGCCCGAGAGGGGCGCCCTCATGGACGGGAAATCATTCGCATACTTCGCCCTGTTCAGCGAAATCGGGCTCGTCCTCTTCGTGACGACGTTCGGGGGGCTCCTGCTTGGCCGCTGGCTCGACCAGCAGCTCGGCACCGATCCCTGGCTCGTCATCGGTGGGTTCTTGCTCGGCATGATGATCGGAGCGGTCGCGAACTGGCGGGTTCTACGCCGGTTCCTCGCGAACATAGATGACTGACGGACACCGGTGCGGTCCGTCCCAACGGAGCTAGCGTGTCCAACGATCCGGTACCGGCAGACGCCCAAAGCCTGCCGGACGAACCCGAAGACATCGTCGAGTTCTCGACCGACAAGAAGAGCCGCATCTCGATGCGCACGATCCTCGTGGCCATCGGCGTGCTCATCCCCCTGAACCTCGCGGCCTTCATCTTCCTGCCGCCCTTCGAGTCGGGCAACCCGGACCAGGCTTGCACGGATACGGGCGGCATCTCGGACATCATCGGCTGCCTCGTCAACGGCACGCTGCACCTGCCGCGCCCATACGAGGTCTGGATCCCCGGCGGCGAGGTGGCCGACACCGGCCTCATCACCTTCCAGATCAGCCTCACCGACACCCTGGTCACGATGTTCGCCCTCACCGTGCTGGTGACCATCGCGCTCATCCTCGTCACCCGTGGCCGGAAGGACGTCCCCGGATTCTTCCAGAACTTCGCCGAGTGGGCCCACGAGTCGATGAGTGGCTGGTCCATCGGGATGGGTGGCAGCAAGGCCGTCAAGTACCTGCCCATCTTCGCGGCCTTCTTCGTGCTCATCCTGACCTTCAACTGGAGCGGCCTCGTCCCGGGCATCGGCTACTTCCCCAACACCCGCGCGCCCACGAGCGACCTCAACGTCACGCTCGGCCTGGCCGTCTTCGCCTGGCTCTACTTCCAGGTCCAGGGCTTCCGCGCCCTCGGTCTCGGCGGCTACCTCTCCAAGTTCTTCCCGGTCCACGAGTTCCGCCACGGTATCGGCGCCGGCGTCATCGCCATGTTCGTCGGCTTCGTCGAGCTCATCCTCGAGTTCGTCAAGCCGATCACGCTGTCGATGCGACTCTTCGGCAACATCTACGGAGGCGAGGTCGCCCTCGCCATCGTCCTGGCCCTTACCGGCGCCTTCCTCATCCCGGTCGCGCTCTACGGCCTCGAGATCATCCTGACCACCATCCAGGCGCTCATCTTCGCCACGCTGACCTTGATGTTCATCCTCGCCGCCATCGAGAGCCACAGCGAGGAGGGGCACGAGGAAGAAGAGATCCTCGCCGGAGAGGCTGTCCGCGGCAAGGACGGCGAGCAGGGGGCGGCCGCCACCGCCTGATCACCTTCATCGGGCGCGTCGCCCAAGCCACCACAGCCACCATCCAAGCAGGTACCAAACAGGAGGAAGCCCAGGAAATGCACGTAGCAGCACAGACGATGTCCCGCATGGCGAGCCGCTGGCCCGTCTACTTCATGGTCGCGTTCGGCGTCGCGCTCGTCGCGCTCGCGGTGCTGGTCTCGCCGACGTTCGCGCAGGAGGCCGC
>JBFLKP010000121.1:0-3627 GCA_040883225.1 Candidatus Limnocylindrales bacterium
AGCGCGGGGCCATCCGGCATGGCGAAGGTCGGCTCGGTATCGGACGAGCAGGCGGCCAGGGATGGCGAGTCGGCGGTTACTGGCGCGGCCGATCACGCCACCGAGGCGGAGCTCGACGCGCTCGACGCGCTCGACGGTGGTGGACGCTGGTCGGTCGCCGGTCAGGAGGTCGAGCTCACGAACCTCGACAAGGTGCTCTTCCCCGAGGCTGGCTTCACCAAGCGCGACCTCGTCCGCTACTACACCACGGTCGCGCCGGCCATCCTGCCCTACTTGCGGGAACGGCCGCTGAACGTCCACCGCTGGCCCGACGGCGTGGGCGGCAGGACCCAGTTCTGGCAGAAGCAGATCCCTGACCACGCGCCCGAATGGGTCGCTCGCTGGGAGTATCCCGAGGCCGGCCGCAGCCAATCACATACATACGTCGTGGCCGATCGTGTCGCGACCATGGCCTGGCTGGCCAACCAGGCCTGCATCGATCTCCATCCCTGGAACAGCCGCCTGCCCGACTATCGGCGCCCGACGTACGCCTATATCGACATCGACCCGGGCAGCGAGACCACGTGGGACGAGCTGATCACGCTGGCTCGGCTCTTCCGCACCGCGCTCCAGCACCTCGGCGTGCATGGCTATCCCAAGGTCAGCGGCAAACGCGGCATCCAGGTCTGGATCCACGTGGCGCCGGGGTACACGTTCGACGAGACACGCGACTGGGTCGGCGACCTCTCGCGCGGCGTCGGGGCGGTGGTGCCAGACCTCGTGTCCTGGGAGTGGAGCAAGTCGGAGCGCGGCGGTCGCGCGCGGCTCGACTACACCCAGAACTCGTTCATCAAGACGCTGGTGGCGCCGTACGCGGTCCGTCCCGTGCCCGCGGGCTCGGTCAGCGCGCCCATCACGTGGGACGAGCTCGACGACCCCGAGCTGTCCGCCGGCCGCTGGGACATGCGCACCATCGTCGATCGCCTGACCGAGCGCGGCGACCTCTTCGCGGGCGTGCTCGCCGATCCCCAGGAGCTGCCGCCGATCTCGTAGTCGGTCAGGTCCTGGTCATCGGTCCGCCTGGGGCCCGTTGGAAGGCGGACCGAGCCGTCGACAGGGCAGACGGACGCAGGAGTATGCCCACCCACGACTGAACCAGCGTCGCCGCGCGCGTCCTGACAGCGAGCTACCCACGACCCGTCGTCCAATGGACCCTGAACGCGCAAATGACCAGAAGGTGGCGCGGACTCGAGCGCCGTGGCCACGCTTTCGTGCAACGTTGCGCTTGCGTGCCGTGCCGGGCCGTGCGGACCCAGGGCCGGGCCATGGCCGCGGCATGAGCCGCGGGACGGTGCGTCAGTCGCGGCGGGTGATGGCCTTGGCCAGCACGAACGCGCCGAGCACGATGAAGATGACCGGCCACAGCCGCAGCGCGCCGGCCACGTCCGTCCTCGTCAGCTGGACCATGCCGATGAGCGTGAGGATGCCGCCGGGGATGAGCGGCCACCAGTGGTTCTCCGACAAGCGGTAGACCGACCCGATGACCCAGATGCCGAGGAACCCGCCGGCGAGGGCGAGCATCATCACGCCGCTCTCGGCGGCGCCACTGGCGGCCGTGTCGAGCACGATGCCGATGCCCACGCCGGTGAGGATCGAGCCGGGCACCAGAAAGCCGTATTCGCGCGTGATCACGAACACCGAGAGCAGCGCAAGCCCGATGAACATCGTCACGAAGCGACCGATGTCCGGCTCGAGCTGACCGGCGAGGAAGAAGAGGCCGATGCCGGCGATGACCAGCCCGGCCACGAGCCCACCGGGGTCGCTCGCAGGTGTTCGCTTCCGGCGGCGCGTCGGTTGCGCAGCAGGAGCGTATGGCGGTGGAGGTCCCGGCCGAGGCTGCGCGTAGCCGGGTCGCGGTACCCCATAGCCGGGCGGTGGGGCCGGTCGGCCTCGCTCGTCATCGGGACCCTGCGGCGCGCCCTGCCTGACGGGCCGCGCGGGCGTGCCTGTACCGGGCCCATGCGGCGGCTGTGACTGCGCTGCCGGATAGCCCAGTGGCGCGCTCGGGTCCATCACCTTACGCATGCTGGCACGGCACGGCATTCCTTGCTGCGCTGTGAGACTATCGCGGTTCCCGCAAGACACTGACGAGGAGGGTGCCCAGATGACCGATAAGCGCCGACGGCTAGGCGTGCTTGCCGCAGGGGCGGCCACCGTAGCTCTGGTGGCTACGCCACTTGCCGCCCTGGCTGATAACCACGAAGGAGCCATGGTCAGCGAGGCCTGCCAGGCCGCCAACCTTGACGACGTACTCAAGAACCCTGGGCGGCTGACGCTCAGCACGGACAACCCCTCGTTCGGCCCGTGGTGGGGCGGCGATCCCTCGGTCGATCCGGACAGTGGCTGGGAGTTCAGCTACCCGCCGAGCGGCGAAGGCCTTGAGGGTGGCGTGGCCTACGCCATCGCCAACGCGCTCGGCTTCGAGGACGACCAGGTCGACTGGCTGCAGAACACCGAGTTCAGCCTGGCCTTCGCACCCGGCCCCAAGCCCTTCGACTTCCACATGGCGCAGATCTCCATCCGCCCTGAGCGCGCGGAGAACGTCGACTTCAGCGACCCGTACTTCGACGCCAACCAGTCGCTGGTGGCCAACGCCGGCACGGACATCACCAGCGCGTCCACCATCGACGAGCTGAAGGGCTACAACCTCGGCGCGGCCGTGGGTACCACCAGCCTGCAGTTCATCGAGGAGCAGATCCAGCCCGACAGCGAGCCGCAGGTCTTCAACGACAACGCGGGCGCGGTGCAGGCGCTCGAGAACGGCCAGATCGACGGCCTCGTCGTGGACTTGGGCAGCGCCTTCTTCGTGATCGCGGTCCAGCTCAGCGACGGCACCATCGTGGGCCAGTTCCCGACTTCGGCCCAGCAGGATCAGATCGGCGCCGTGCTGGAGCTCGACTCCCCGCTGACCGACTGCATCAACGAGGCCATCGCCGCCATCGGCGAAAGCGGCCAGCTGCAGGAGATCTACGACGCCACCATCACCGAAGCCCAGGGTGTGCCGGTCCTCGAATGACCCACAGGTCCGCGGGTAGGGCGTGAACGGCGACGACCGGACACGCTCCTCGCGCTCGCAGCGCACCATCGAGGCGTTGCGGCACCCACCCCCGGGTGCCAGGGCGGTCCTCATCGCGACGGTCAGCACCATCATCGTGCTGACCGTCGTCGCGTTCGTCGTGGTCAACTCGCCGGGATGGGAACGCGTCCAGACCACGTTCTTCGACTTCGAGGTCTTCGGGGAGCGCTTCACCCAGATCCTGCGCGCATTCCGCGTCAACATCCAGATCTTCCTCATCGCGCAGGTCATGATCCTGATCTGCGGCCTGCTGCTGGCGGTCATGCGCGGGCTCCAGAGCCCCGTCTTCTTCCCCTTCCGTGCCGCAGCCACCGTCTACGTCGACATCTTCCGCGGCATCCCCAGCATCCTCGTCATTTTCCTGCTCGGCTTCGGCGTGCCGGCGTTGCGCATCCCCGGCACCACCACCGAGCCATTCTTCTGGGCCGTGGTCGCGCTGACGCTCATCTGGAGCGCGTACGTGGCCGAGGTCTATCGCGCCGGCATCGAGTCGGTCCACCCCAGCCAGAACG
>JBFLKP010000122.1:0-6145 GCA_040883225.1 Candidatus Limnocylindrales bacterium
ACCGGTTCGGGCTCCGTAGCGGCGATGGGTTCGGGTTCGGGTTCGGCCACCGGCTCGAGCTGTGGTTCGGGTTCGGGCTCGGCCGCGGTGACCGGTTCAGGTTCGGCTTCGGGTTCGGCCGCGGCGACAGGTTCCGGTTCGGGTTCGGCCACCGGCTCGGGCTCGGCCACCGGCTCGGGCTCGGGCACGGGCGCAGGAACGCTCGGCGGTGGTGGTGGCTTAACGGGTTTGGGCGCGACATCGGGCTCGGGCCACGCTGGGGTCTCGGTCGCCGGGGTGGTCCCCGGCTCCGGCTTGCGGTCAGCCTTGGGCCACGCCTCGGGCGGTGTCTCGACGTTGGGTTTGGCCTGAAAGCCCACCAGCGGCAGCGTCGGCTCGCTGGCCGGCTCCGCCGCCGGCTCATCGCGTCGCTCGTCGTCCGAGAAGACCACCCCGCGCCAGGGGTCGAGCTCGGGCTGGAACTCGACGTTCTCCTTCTTCTCCTCCTCGTCGGCCTTAGGCGCCTGTGGCTTGCGCGGTCGACCCCACTCGTCGAGGTCGCCGCTGGCGGCGCTGGCGGCGCTGGAGCCAGAGCTCGCACGGGAGCCCCACGACGGTGTGTACCCGCCCGCCGCAAACGGACTGGCCTTGACGGCATCCCCTGTGGTCGACCGAGCATCTCGCCCGGGCGGGCGGTCGGTCAGGCAACCGCCGGCCTCCGCGTTCCAGCAGTTGGTGCACACGTACTGGCGGCAATCCATGCAGAAGTGGAACGTGCCCGCGAAGGCGTCGCTCGCCGGTGAGGTCGCGGGAGCGGAGGGCTGCGGCTCGGCGGCGGCCTTGTCCTGGCCACGACGACCAAACCGGCCGAAGCGGCTCTTGCCGGCTTCCGGTGCGGGGGCGGGCTCCGGCGCACTGGACGTGTAGCGCGTGCCACAGCGTTCGCAGAACGACTGGAGGACGTTATCGGTCATGTGGCTGGGGGGCTTCTCCCTCGGGGCAGGCTCGGAGTCGGTTGAGGGTAGTTTGCATCCAAACGGTAGAGGAGCGGGGTGCCCGCAGGCTACCAGCACGGCGGTACCGTCGCCACCGTCGGTCGATGGTCCGGGGTGCGTCGTTCGACCTTTCCGCGATGGGCGGGCTACCATGACGGACCGCGCAGCCGTGCACAGCGAGCAAGAAGAGGGTCCATGACCAACATCCAGGAGTCCGGAGAGCGGGTCGCCGCCAACGTCGAGCGAGTGATCGTCGGCAAGCACCGCGAGGTACGGCTCGCGCTCGTCGCGTTGCTGTGCCAGGGACACCTGCTCATCGAAGACGTGCCGGGCACCGGGAAGACGATGCTGGCCAGGGCGCTCGCCCGCAGCCTCGACTGCACCTTCCGTCGTATCCAGTTCACGCCGGACCTGCTGCCCTCAGACGTGACCGGCCTGTCCATCTACAACCAGAAGACGCAGGAGTTCGAGTTCCGGCCCGGCCCGGTGGTGAGCCAGATCGTGCTGTCCGACGAGATCAACCGAGCGACGCCCAAGACACAGTCGGCGCTGCTCGAGGCCATGGAGGAACGGCACATGACGGTCGACGGCACGACGCGACCGCTGCCGCAGCCGTTCATGGTCATCGCCACCCAGAACCCGATCGAGTACGAAGGGACGTTCCCGCTGCCGGAAGCCCAGCTCGACCGCTTCATGCTGCGCTTGAGGATGGGCTATCCCGACCCCATGGACGAGATGCTTATCCTCGATGAGCAGAAGCGATCGCATCCCGTCGACGGCCTTGCGCCGGTGGCCGACGCAGCGGACGTGCTCGAGATGCAGCGGGCGGTCCGCGAGGTCTACGTCGACCCGGCCATCTCCGACTACATCGTCCGGCTGGTGAGCGCGACCCGCTCGCACCCCGATGTCTATCTGGGCGCCTCCCCGCGTGGCTCGCTGGCGCTCTATCGGGCTGGCCAGGCGTTCGCGGCGCTGACGGGTCGCGACTACGTCATCCCCGATGACGTGAAGGCGCTCGCCGAGCCCGCGCTGGCCCACCGCGTCATCCTCAAGACCGCTGCCTCCATCCGAGGTGTCGAGAGCCGCAGCGTGGTCAGCGAGATGCTGATGGCGGTGCCCATCCAGACGCCCCGGCCCAGCGCCGAAGCCCAGGGGCTGCGCCAGGCGTAGGGCACGCCGGCCGGCACGAGAGCGGCGATGCTGCGTAACCTCGGGCTCCTCTTGACCGTCGTGTTGGTCGTGGTCGCGGCTGCCCTCACCGGATCGACGGAGGTCTACTTCTTCCTCTACCTCGGCCTCGTGGTGGTGGGCTTGGCCTACGTGCTCGCACGGCGTGGGCTGACCAACCTCGAGGCCGGCTCGTGGCTCGATCGCGCCCACGCGACCGTCGGGGACACGCTCTCGGTGACATACACGTTGCGCTCCACGGCGCGTCTGCCCAAGCCGTGGCTGGAGACGCACAGCCCCTCGACCCTGCCAGTGGCCATCCCGGGCCGCGTGGTTTCCCTTCGCCCGCGCACGTCTCGTACGTGGGCGGCGAAGGTGCCCCTGACCCACCGTGGACAGTACCGCGTCGATCCCATGGTGGTGCGGACCGGCGACCCGTTCGGGCTGTTCGAGTCGGTGGCCTCGGTGGGCCCCGGTGCGGCCGTGCTGGTGTATCCGCAGGTGGAGGCGCTGCCAGCCTGGACGCTGCCATCAGCGGCCATCGAGGGTGCCGCGGCGCGAGCCGAGCACGGTCCACACCTCACCCCGCTGGTGACCTCGGTACGGCCCTACACGCCCGGTGACGCCTTCAACCGCATCCACTGGCGCTCGAGCGCGCGGCACCAGGAGCTGCAGGTGAAGGAGTTCGACATCGAACCGTCGGCCGACCTGTGGATCTTCGCCGACCTCGATCGCTCGGCTCACGTCGGCTCGGGTGACCTGGCCACCATCGAGACCACGGTCTCGGCAGCGGCGGCCCTGGCGGTGCACGCGCTGAACGATGACCGGGGTGTGGGCATGGAGGCCGTCGGCCTCCGGCGCGCGGTCATCGCCACCGACCGCGGCGCGAGACAGCAACACAAGGTCCTGAGCCTCCTGGCCGTGGCCCAGGCGGAGGGCACGACCACGCTGGCCGAGATGCTGGTCGAGGGCTCGATCCGCCTGCGTCAGGGCACCGCTGCCCTGGCCATCACGCCCTCGCTCGATCCTTCGTGGGTGGCACCGCTGGCAGCCTTGCGGCAAGCCGGTGTCGCGCCCGTCGCCATCGTCGTGGACCCGCTGGCACACCTGCAGGCCGCCGTGGCCGCGGATGGCCAGGTTCCGCTCACGCCGTCGGAGCGCGAACCTCGCGAACAGGCCCTGCGTGCACTCCTGCACCGGCTCGCGGAGCACGACGTCCGCAGCTTCGTGCTGGCACCCGGCCGGCCGCTGGGCGAGCAGCTGGTGGCCGCGCGCGATGGCACCATGGCGGCGACCGCATGAAGGGCCGGCGACGATGGCCGTACCTGCTGTCCCGGCCTGAACAGGGCTGGTCGAGCCTGGTCCTGCTGCTGGGCATGCTCGTGCTGCTGGGTGTCTCGATCGCCGACTCGCGGCCGTTGGCCCTGCCGGACCATGGCTCGCTCAGCGCGACGCTGCCGGTGCTCATGCTCGCAGCCGGGCTCATCACGTATCTGCTCGCGCGCAGCTCGCTGGGGGTGGTGCGCGCGCATCTGCTGGGCGCGCTGCTTGCGGCCGCCGTGCTCCTCCTCGTCACCGGTGCAGCGCTGCTGGGCCAGTCGCCGCTGCCCACCGAGCTTGGCGGCATCAGCGAGCGCATCTCCGCGGTCTGGATGCGGCTCGATGCCGACATCGGCCTGCTCATCGCCGAGGAGATCACGACCTCCACGGTGACCGTCTATCTCGTGCTCGGCGCCCTGTGCTGGACCACCGCCCAATTCGGGGCCTTCAGCGTCTTCCGCTACGACCGAGGGGGTCCGGCGGTGATGGCCGTGGGCACGATCCTGTTCCTCAACGTGGGCCTGGGCTCGCTCCAGGCGCAGGAAGACCTGCTGCCGGTCGTACCCGTGCTGGCCATCTTCGCCACGCTGGCCCTGCTGCTGCTGATGCGGCTACAGCTGGTGCAGCAGCGCTTCGCCTGGGCGCGCCGGCACATCTCCGACACGCAGGACGTGGGCCGCCTCTTCATCCGGACCGGTGTGGGCTTCGTGCTGGTGGCGGTGCTCAGCGCGAGCTCGCTGACGGCGTGGGCCACGGTCGACGCACAGGACGTGAGCGTCGAGGGTCTCGAGGAGCCGCTGCAGGATGCCATCGAGCGCCTCTCGGACCTGCTGGCCTTCATCGGCGTCCCCATCGACGATCCCATGCCGCTGCCTCTGGGGGCGGAGACACCGTTGAGCACCAGCTGGACGCCGGGCGAGGGACTCGCCTTCACGGCCCAGGTGAGGGGCGGCCTCTACGGCAACTACTGGTGGGGCAAGGCCGAGGATGAGTACGACTACCAGAACGACCGCTGGCGCACGACCACCGTCGGTTCGCCGGCCGTGGTCGCCATCAATGGGCAGCTGCAGCCCTCGGACGAAGCCTGGGCGGGAGGGATCAACCGGGTCCGGGTGACCATCACCGTAGGTGAGCGCTTCGCCCGCAGGAACCTCTACCGGCCGCCAGAAGCCGTGGAGAGCGACACGCATGCCCTTCGGGTCCGGCGCACGCCCGGTGGTGGGGTGAGCGACCTCGAGTACGTCGACGTCCTCGAGGCCGGGGCATCGGTCGACTTCGAGTCATTCGTGCGCGACTACACGCCCGGCAACGAGGAGCTCACGGGCAACATCCTCCGCGCCAGCGCCACGGAGCCGTACCCGGACTGGGTGCTGGAGCACTACCTCGACGGCGCTGACGACGAAGGCGTCGTGGGCCCCCGGACGCGAGCCATGGCCGACCGCATCAGTGGTCGGCCGAACACGACGCCATACGACTGGGCCGTGCAAGTCCAGCGCGAGCTGCGGCGCATGGACTACAACACCGACATCGGCGACCGCTGCGATGCATTCGGCGCGTTCCCGGAGTGCCTGCTGGCGATCGAGGAGGGTTTCTGCCAGCAGTACGCGACCACGATGGTGATGGTCATGCGCGCGATGGGCGTGCCTTCGCGCTTCGTCACCGGTTACCTGCAGGGCACCCAGGACGCCGGGGGCCGGTGGGAGGTCCCCCAGATGGCGCTCCACAACTGGGTCGAGGTGTACTTCCCGGAGGCGGGCTGGGTGCGCTTCGACCCCACGCCCGGTGTGGTCCTCGAGGAGCTCGGACAGATCCCCACCGAGCTGCAGGACGGCGAGGAGGTGAACGGTGGCCCGGCGCCAGCGCCGACCCCCCGTGATGCCGAGCCGCCCGAGCCGATCGATGAGCCCGTCGAGACCCTCGAGCCGATCCCACCGCTCGAGCCCGACGCCGGGCCGGGCGAGGGTGGCGATACCGGCATCTTCATCGGCCTGGCCGGCATCGTCGGCCTGCTGGTGGCCGCGGTGAGCGTAGTGCTCCTCTTCCGCCTGCGCCGGCTGCCCGAAGGGGACGACAGCCTGGCCTACCGCGGCATCGTCAGCCTGGCGACCCGACTGGGCTATGGCCCGCACCCGTCGCAAACGGAGTACGAATACGCCAGCACGCTCTCGGAGACCATCCCCGCCGTTCGCCGGGACCTCTACGTCGTGACCGACGCGCAGGTGCAGACGACCTACGGCGAGCACGAGCTCGATGCCGCGCATCGCGGGATGCTGCGCTCGTCGTACGCGCGCATTCGCACGGCGCTGCTCCGTCTGTCGCTGCGCTGGCGTCGCTGACTACAGCGCTCCCGGCGGCCGCTCCCCGCTGCTTCCAAGCGCCGCCACGTGGGCGTCGAGGTTGTGGGCCCGCAGCTGGGCCACGTCACCGCTGAGGTCGAGGACCGTCACCGACGCGAGCGTCAGTGGGAACGACCAGAAGTGCTCGATGCCGATGTCGAGCAGGTCCAGCATCAACAGTCGCAGGATGCCGTCGTGCGCCACGACGATGGCCCAGGCGTCGCGGCCGGCGGCCTCGCCCGAGACCATCACCTCTCGAGCGACCTGGACCCGGCGTCGACCGTCCTCCAGCGACTCGCCTCCGGGAGCCTGGTGGTGCAGCGGATCGTCCCGCCAGGCGGCCAGCTC
>JBFLKP010000123.1:0-7296 GCA_040883225.1 Candidatus Limnocylindrales bacterium
AGCGCGGCCTGGGCTTCGTGGTCCGGGGCGAGGACGATGCACGCCAGACGTGGGCGGACTTCGCCCTCGCCGATCCCGACGAGGTGTGCTGGTTGCTCGAGCGTCTCGCGGACTGGACGAGACACCCGGAGGGGCCCACCGGGGCAGCCACGTACTGATCGACGGTCGAGGGTCGGCCGACAGGCACAGCCTGAGGCCGTGGACGTCGCGGAGAGGCGGCCGCCGGCCGGTTCCTGCGGATGGTGTCGGCACCAGCGACCTGACACAGGCTGCAGCGGTCGGCGCCGGTGGAGACGCGAGCCCGATCCCGCGAACCGATCGAGCAAAGCCTGCCATGCGCCGCTCTCATGTCGCGTGAGGCGGTACGTCGACCTCCTGATCCTCCGACGGCGGCATCGGCTTGAGTCGGGTCCAGGCCCAAGCGCTGGCGATGAGCAGGACGCCCAGCACGATGAGCGTGACCACGCGATAGGCGATGTCCAGTGAGGCGAGGTCGATGATGAACACCTTGACCGTGGCCAGCGTCAGCACGGACAGGCCTGCGACGCGCAGTGGTGCCCGCCGCAGGATGAGACCGGCACCGGTGAGCAGGACGCCGACCACGGACCACAGGACGCTGAGCGCCACGTATGCCTCCTTGGCCAGCTCATCGATCTGGCGCTGCTGTCGCCACGAGAGCCCGAAGGCCTCACCGGCGAACACGTCGACGATGCCGATCGACAGGAGATAGAGGAACCCGATGCCGGACGCCGCCAGCGCCCAGTCGGCCCAGCGGGTTCCGCGACGCGCCCAGGCGGCGAACGCCAGCACCAGCGCCACGGCCCCGACCGCGATCGTGGCCTCGCTGACCAACAGCGGGTGGGGCAGGATGCCGGGGTACGAGACGACGAGTCGATCGGGCGGCGCGACCACGAGGGCGGCAGCACCCGCGACCGCGACGAGGAACGTGCCTGCGGCCGTGAAGCTCACGAGGCCCCCTCCGTCGAGACGACCGAGCCCTAAGGCGACGGCCGCGAGGCCGGCCCAGCAGACCGCCAGCGGCGCGAGCTCCAACTGGAAGATGGCACCCAGCCAGATGACGAGCAGGGCACCGATGGCACCGCGTCGTCGTGCGGCCTCGCCCCCGGCGATGATGCCCGCTGCCACGCAGGTCGCCGCCAGCACCAACGCGGAGATCCCGGCCTCGTTACTGAACGGCACCTCCGGCGCCGGCGGCCATCCTTCCTGTGTCAGGTGGACGAGAACCGTGGCAGCCAGGGCCATGATGCCAGCCGCTGCACCGGCGATCCGGGTGAGCAGCGGCGCCAGGTCGAACAGGGGCTTCTCGGCACGAAGCCACTCGAGGGCCGGGCCAAGTCGCCACTCGACTCGCTGCTCCGTCAGCCGGCCCAGCACGCGGGGGGCCGCGAGACAGATCGATGCCAACGCGGATGAGGCCGCCACGGTGGCGACGCCATCGAGCTCATGGTAGATGACCGCGAGGGTCGAGAACGCCGCGATAGCGCCGACCGTGAGCCGCACGTTCAGCGAAGGCACGACCCAGGCAAAGACGGACGCGGCCACGAGGAAGAAGGCCCAGGCGATGGCGAGTGTGTCCAGCGGGTCGGCCAAGGGCTGCAGCGCGATGCCACGACCTGCTCCGATCTCGAGCGCGACCGACACGATGCGCGCCCCGGCCAGGCTCACCAGCACGAGTGCCCCGATGAGGCTGGGCCCATGCGAGCGACGGACTGCCACGAAGGCGAGCACGGCGGCTTCGGCCGACCAGACCACGGCCGTCGTGGAGGCACCGAGCGCGAGCGGAACCGCCATCGACGCGACACCCACGCCGGCCGCGGCGGAGAGCAATGCGAAGGGGTCGACCGAACCCCGGCGCAGCATGAACCAACCCGCCACCACGGCGTGGAACGCCGCCAGCGTGAGCAGGAACGCGACTCGCTGGTCGGTCGCTGCGAACGCTGAGAAGGCCATCGCGATGACGGATGCGCCCGCGGCCAGCAGCAGGGGAGCAGACGCCAGTGAGAGCTCGGGCCGCGCGCGGCGGAAGGCCTCACCGCCAGCGGAGATCGCCAGCAGTGACCAGTAGCCGAGCAGGGCCACGAACGCGAGCTCGGGAGCAGGGTCGCTCGAGGTCCACAGGTACACCTGTGGTGCCGAGATGACGAACGCCAGCGGCGGCAACCAGCTCCACCTCTGCCACAGGGACACGGTCGCGATTCCGGACAGCGCCACGATCATGTAGCCGAGCGCCAGCTGGTCCATCGGCGCGCCAAGCACGGGCGGAGCCGCAAGGACGGCGACGAGCCCGAAGCCGGCCACGATCTGCGATCGTGCCGCCACCGCGAGAACCGTCGTGACGGCCGCGACCGCGAGCGTGGCCAGCAGGCCGACGGCCGGATCGATGAGCTCGTACAGGGTGGTAGCGGCGAAGACCGAGAGGGAGATGACCGCCAGCCCCACCGCGCTCAGCACGTGCCCCACGACGCGGTCGCCGCGGACCAGCAGGAAGCCGCCGATGGCCAGGCCGACAGCCCCGCCCATGGAGCCCACCGCCACCTGCATCCCTGGTCCGATCCAGCCACGGCTGAAGGCGAGGCTGAGGAAGAAGACGGCGCCGAGAATGAGTGCCGCACCGCCGACGAGGGCCATGGCGCGACCGGCGAGCCGCTCTTCGATGTAGGCAAGGTCGACGCTTGGGCCTTGCGCCCGCGAGGTGCCGGCCAGGGAGCCGACGCGGTAGGCCGAGGGAGAGGGCACCGGATGGGGCGGGCTGGGTCGTCCCGCCATGACCTCCGCGGCGACCGGCGCATCGACCGGCAGCGAGTCGGCCTCAAGGCTCGCCGTCGGCATGTCATCGGAGACCGTGGTCGTTGGGGGCTCCGCCACCTCAGCAGGCTTCGGTGTCAGCGTGGGCTGCACGGCCATCTCGGGCTCGTTGGCCGGCAGGACGAGGTGCTCGAGGTGCTCGAGGCGGACCTGCAGTCCGTCGATGCGATCGATCAGGTGCGGGTCGGCTGGCTGTCCATCGGCGTGCATCTCGGCCTCCAGGCTTGCCCACGCGATCTCTGGCGCGCGGTATGTCGAAGGCTGGTCCTAAGCCGGAGCCAGGACATGGGGCACCGACTCAGTCGCGGCCTCAAAGCCGTGCTGAGGCCCATCGTGGGAAGTCGATCGAGTGACGGCTTCAGTCGCGCCCGCCCTGCGAACTCGTGCCCGTGCGCACAAGGCCGAGGCTGTGGGCGGTCGTGGCCGCCGCAACACGGGACTCGACGCCGAGCTTGCCGTAGATGTTGGAGACGTGGACGCTGGCGGTCTTGGGGCTGATGTAGAGCCGTTCGGCGATCTCACGGTTGCCCATGCCGTCCGCGAGGAGCGCAAGCACCTCGAGCTCCCGAACGGTGAGCCCGAAGGGCCGCTCGTCGGCGCTTGCGGTCACCGTCGGCCCCTCGGTTTCCATCGTGACCGCCAGGCGCGCCCGGCGCGCAAGGCTCTGCAGCTCCTCGCGGAGCGGGCGAGCCCCGAGCGAAGCGGCGATCCCGAGCGCGTGCTCGATGATGGGTGCAGCTGCCGCACGACCGTCACGGTCGGCCAGCTCGGCCTCCGCCAGCCGCCAACCGACATAGGCCGAGGTGTAGGCTCGTCCGGCGACACCTTCGGCCGCAGCTCGCCAGCGCCTGGCCCTTGACGCGGGACCGCCTTGGGCGCGCTCCAGCTCGGCACGAGCGATGGCTAGGTCGCCGGCCCAGACCTCCGCGAGCGCCTTGCGTCGACGCACGCGGTCGAGCGCTGCACGCAGCTGCTGGTCGACGAGCGCAGCAAAGCCTTCGGCCGTCCCCGCGGCGCGCTCCTGCAGGGCCAGGTCGGACGCGGCTCGAGCCCCCAACGCCAGGAGCTGTGGGATGCTGGCATCGACGATGGCCGGGGGGCCGCTGGGCTTGGTGATGCTGCCGGCCTCAGGCTCATCGGCCAGGATGGCCAATCGTTCGAGCGCGTCGCCCGGCCGCCCGTCCCAGATGGCGCGTTCGGCTTGGGCGGCCGCCAGCCAGCGGCGAACGTCGAGCGGTGTCGCCTCACCGACCTGCTCGTCCGCGTCGCGCAGCGTCCGTTCCGCGACCTCGTCCTCGCCACGCACGATGGCGAGCCTGGCGCGCACGGCGAGGAGCCCGATCCGTCCCTGGCCGACAGCTCCGCCCTCCATGGCCCCTGTCGCAAGCGACTCGGCCTCGCTCCAGCGACCCAGCTGATAGAGGGCTCGTGCGGCGATGGCGCGGAGTGCCGAGCCGAAGGTGCGCGCCACGCCCTGGCGCTCGGCGACCTCGGCGCCGGCAGCGGCAACCGCGTGGGCCTCATCGAAGCGGCCGACAAGCTCGAGCGCGCCGGCGAGATGTGCGTGGGCCAGGGCCGGACCGACCGGGTAGCGTCCCTCGAGAGCGCCGCCCTCGATGGTCTCGGTCATCTCGACCACGCCACGGATGGCGTCGAGGCCGGCGGACACGTCCCCTTCGAGTAGCAGGCACCAGCCCAGGATGCCCTCCGCAAGGATCTGCTCCTCCACGGCGCCCGCAGCTGCCGCGGCGTCGCGTGCTCGCACGGCGAGCTCAGCCGCTTCTCGGGTGTGCCGGTCGTAGAGAAGCAGTCCCGCGAGGTGACCCAGCGCGTTGGCTCGCCAACGGTCAGGCATCGGAGCGTCGTCGTCTACGACCGCCCGTGCTTCGACTAGCCCGGCAGCGATGTCGCCGGACTCCCAGAGGTACCAGCGCAGGCTCGAGCGGGCCAGCTCGAAGGTCTCGACGTCGATGTGCGCGCGGTCGCCCATGACCGCGCGAGTGAGCTCGGTCGCGCGCTCGAAGTCGCCGACCCGGGCCGATGTCGACGCGGCGTGGTCCATGATCGCCACGCGCGTCCAGCCGGTGATCGCTTCGGCGGTGCGCACCTCGTCCCACAGGACGAGGGCTCGCTCGTAGTGGGCGCGCGCGCTCTCGAAGGCGTACGTCTCGGTCGCGCGGTCGCCGGCCGCGAGATGTGCGACGAGTGCTCGCTCTCGGTCGCCGGCTGCGTCCCAGTGGTCGGCGATCTCGGTGGCATTCTGTCGCTCGGGTGGCTCGTCGGCCAGGGCCCGCGCGAACGCGGCGTGGATGTGCGCAGCCTCTGCCGGCAGAAGCTTGGAGGCCACGAGCGAGCGCATCACCTCGTGCCGGAAGCGATAGGCCGGACGTGATGACGCGGTGGTCCGTACCAGGATATGGTCGTCGACGGCAGCACGCACGGCGGACCGCACGTGGTCCTCGTCAAGGCCGCCGACGCTGCCCAGGAGCCCATCATCGATGGTGTGACCGGCGGCCGCAGCGATGCGCAGGACCGCGAGGACTTCGTCGGGCACGGCTGCCAGGCGCGCAGACAACAGGTCGCGCAACCTGGGCGGCAGGGTCGCTCCGTCGTCTCCGCTCGAGGCCGCGGCAAGGAGCTCCTCAGCGAACAGGGGATTGCCGCTACTCAGCTCGTGGATGCGCCTGGCGAGGTCGGTTCGCGCCGGCTTGCCCATGACGGCCGTCATGAGTCGGCGCGTCGAGCCCTCGTCCAGTGGGTTGAGCTCGATGCGTTCCGAGAGCCCACCGTGTCCAAGATCGGCGAGCAGCTGCAGGACCTCGGGCTTGT
The DNA here is from genome assembly GCA_040883225.1 of Candidatus Limnocylindrales bacterium. Classification (GTDB taxonomy): domain Bacteria; phylum Chloroflexota; class Limnocylindria; order Limnocylindrales; family CSP1-4; genus JAFMJV01. Next base: position 5,656 of record JBFLKP010000123.1, read on the forward strand.
CCTCGATACTCTCGGGTCGAACCGAGATGATGAGGCCCGAGGGGTTCTCTGGCCGTCGTCCGTTGGCGAGGAATGCCAGCAGCTCCAGGCTGGCCCGGTCGATCCACTGCACGTCCTCGATGACGAAGACCGTGGGTCGGTCGGCGGCGATGCGCTCGGACACCTGCAGGAACGATTCGTAGAGGCGAAGCCGGTCGAGCTCATCCCTTCCGCGCCGCCGCGGCGCTCCATCGGCAGCGCTGCGGCCGGCGGCCGCCTCGAGTTCCGGCAGCAGGCTCACCAGGTCGTCGCGGGCTGGGCCGATGATGCTCGCGAGCTTCAGCGCCGGCACTTGGTAGACGAGACTGCGCAGGAGCTCGGCGAAAGGCAGGTAGGGGATCCTGGAGCCGAGCGCGAGGCACTCAGCGCGCAGGACCCGAAGGTCGTCCGCGGACTTCCCCAACGACTCATCGATGAGCCGGGTCTTGCCGATGCCGGCTTCGCCGCTGATGATGATGGGCGGGGCTCCACCCATCGTCAGCGCGGCGAGGGCACGGCCGATCCGCTCCGATTCGGCTTCGCGGCCGACCATCACCGGGCTGGAGACGCTGCCTGACTGGCCCCCGATCATGCGGCCGATAGTGCGCCGCTCGCGGCGTCATCGCAACCTCGTACCGCCCTACGTGGTCGTGCGGGATGATCCTGGTCGACGGGGATCGCGGCGAGGATGGACCCCGATGAGCACGACTGCAGCGAGCGCCATCACGGGGATGCCCAGAGCCACCGCGGCCCGTGGTCCCATCCCGATCATGCCCGCCCGGGTGAGCGTGTCGATGAGCGCCGGTCCGGCGAGGAGCAGGCCGACGGGTGTTGCGATGGAGTTGGCGATGTTGGCCAGGCCCATGTACCGGCCGCTCGTGACGAGGGGGATGGTCTCGGTCATCAGTGCCCAGTCGACGGCTAGGTAGGCGCCACTGCCGACGCCCATGATGAACAGACCGGCCACCGCCAGCGGCGGCGTGGGAGCCCAGGCGACGACCGCGATGCCGGTCGCGGCGATGAAGCAGGCTGCCCAGATGACCGGCTTGCGCCCGACCCGGTCGGAGATCCGCGCGGCCGGGACGGCCGAGACCAGCGTGGCCAGCGCCAGGCTGCCCAGTGTGATCACGCCCCACAGCGCCTGGTCGGCTTCATCGGTCTGGCCAAGGGAGTCACGCAAGTACCAGAGGCTGACGTTGATGAAGATGCCAGTGCCCATCAGGAACAGGAAGCGCACGACGGTCATGCGCAGGAACGAGCCCTCGCGCAGGACGTCCGTGCCCCAGGCCTCCTTGGCGATCGACAGCCAGGAGCGACCTTCCCGCGGCCGGCCTGGAGGGCCGTCGCCGACGAAGCGGAAGGTCAATGCGGCGAGGCTGAACTCAAGCACGCCGATGGCGAACAGGGCCGCCCCGTACTGGTTCGTCTGGACCCCGGCCATCATGACCAGCGCGCCGAGGATGTTGCCGCCCATCCGCATGATGCCCACGGCACTGCTGGCGATACCCACTTGCGACTCCGCCACGAGGTCTGGCACGAAGCCCTGGTAGGGGCCCTGGGCCACGTTCGAGCTGAACTGCAGGCCCCATAAGAGGAGCGCGTAGGTCGCGATCGACAGCGGCG
>JBFLKP010000124.1:0-9586 GCA_040883225.1 Candidatus Limnocylindrales bacterium
AGCAGAACGGCGTCGTCGGTGAGCTTGGCGGCCACGCCGGCGTCGGCGTAGGTGCGCGGGAAGATGACCACGTCGACCGACCCCTGCATGTCCTCGAGCGTGACCACGGCCATCGATTCCTTGTTGCGCGTGATGACGCGACGGATGCCCGCGGCCATGCCGCCGACCACGACCCGCTCCTGGTCGAGATCAGCGCCGATGTCGCCGGTCCAGGTGTTGACGTAGCCACCCATCTCCTCGGCCAGCTCGCCCAGCGGATGGTCGGAGAGGTACAGCCCGAGCAGCTCCTTCTCCCAGCGCAGCCGCTCTCGTGATGGAGCCTCGGTCACGGTCGGCAGCCGCTGGGCGAGACCGCTCTCCTCCTCGACGCCGAGCATGTCGAAGAGCGATCCCTGGCCGGTGACGCGGTCACGCGCCTGCGCCTGACCGTAGGCCATGGCCTCGTCGAGGCCCGCCAGCAGCTGTGCGGGGTGCCCCAGGAACGCGAGCGCGCCGACCTTGATCAGCGCCTCCATGACACGCTTGTTCACGAGGCGTAGGTCGACCCGCGCACAGAGGTCCGCCAGCGAGGTGAAGGGCCCACCGTCCTCGCGCGCGGCGATGATGGACTCGATGGCCCCCTCCCCCACGTTCTTGATGGCCAGCAGGCCGAAGCGGATGGAGTCACCCTCGACGGTGAAGTCGACGAAGCTGTGGCGCACGTCCGGCCCCAGCACCTCGATACCGAGGCGGTTGCACTCGGCGATGGCGCCCGCGACCTTCTCGGTCTTGTCCCGGAAGGCCGTGAGCACGCTGGTCATGTACTCGACCGGGTAGTTGGCCTTGAGATAGGCGGTCTGGTAGGCGATGAGGCCGTAACAGGTGGCGTGAGCCTTGTTGAAGCCGTAGCGCTCGAAGGGCTCGAAGGCCTTGAAGATGGACTCGATGACACCGGCCTCGATACCCCGCTCAGCGGCCTGGGTGAAGAACTTCTTCTTCTGCGCCTGGAGCACGTCGGACTTCTTCTTGCGAATGGCGTAGCCGAGCGTGTCCGCCTCCGGACCGGTGAAGCCGCCGAGGGCGATGGCCGCGGCCATGATGTCCTCCTGGTAGACGAAGATGCCGTACGTCTTCTCCAGGTAGGGCTCGAGCAGCGGATGCGGGTAGGTCACCGGCTCGGTACCGTGCTTGCGCCGGATGTAGGCCGGGATGTTGTCCATGGGTCCGGGTCGGAAGAGCGCCACCATGGCCGCGAGGTCGTAGACCGACGTCGGGCGCAGCTCCTTGATGTAGCGGCGCATGCCGGCCGACTCGAGCTGGAAGACGCCGGTGGTCTCGCCCCGGCTCAGCAGCTGGAAGGTCTTGGCGTCATCGAGCGGGATGGTCTCGAGGTCGATCTCGACGCCCGCGTGACCGCGGATGAGGTCCACGGCCTGGCGCAGGATGGTGAGGTTGGAGAGGCCGAGGAAGTCGAACTTCAGCAGGCCCAATGCCTCGACGCCGTGCATCTCGTACTGCGTCATGAGGGCGTCCGAGTTGGTGGCCTTCTGGAGCGGCATGAGTTCGGTCAGGGGCTCACGGCTGATGACGATGCCAGCCGCATGGGTCGAGGCGTTACGCGCGACGCCCTCGAGCTGCTTGGCGATGTCGATCATCTTGCCGATGCCCTGGTCGCCCTCGTACATCTCGCGCAGCGGCGGCGCCTGCTGCAGGGCCTCGTCGAGCGTGATGCCGAGCTGGTCGGGCACAGCCTTGGCGATGCGGTCGACCTCACCGTAGCCGTAGCCCATGACGCGGCCCACATCCCGGATGGCGGCCTTAGCCAGCATCGTGCCGAAGGTGATGATCTGGGCCACGTGGTCCTGGCCGTACTTGCGTGTGACGTAGTTGATGACCTCGTCGCGGCGGGCATCCTCGAAGTCCACGTCGATGTCCGGCATGGTCACGCGGTCGGGGTTGAGGAAGCGCTCGAAGGGCAGGCCGTAGTGGATGGGATCCACCGGCGTGATACCGAGGGTGTAGGTCACGATCGAGCCCGGCGCCGAGCCACGGCAGGTGGTGGCGATGCCCTGCTCCTTGGCATAGCGCACGAAGTCGGCCACGATGAGGAAGTAGGCTGCGTAGCCCATCGTGATGATGATCCCGAGCTCGTAGTCCAGGCGCTCCTGTAACACGTCGGTGATCTCGCCGTAGCGCTCGCGCAGGCCGCGCTCGCACTCCTCGCGGAGCCACGACTCCACGGTGTGGCCCTCCGGCACGGGGAAGTGCGGCAGGCGCAGCTCACCGAAGGTGATCTGCAGGTCGGTCATCTCCGCGATGCGCCGGCTGTTGGCGATGGCCTCGGGCACATCCTTGAAGAGCTCGGCCATCTCGGCCGCGGTCTTGAGGTAGAACTGGTCGGACTCGAACCGCAGGCGGTTGGGAGTGTCGAGGTTGTTGCCCGTGCCGATACAGAGCAGCACGTCGTGGGCCTCGTGCTGATCCTGGCGCACGTAGTGCAGATCGTGGGTGGCGACCACGCCCGCTCCGGTCTCCCTGCTCAGGCGCAGGAGCTTGGGGTTGAGGGCCTGCTGCTCGGGCAGGCCGTCATCCATCATCTCCAGCCAGAAGCCTTCCGGGCCGAGGATGTCGCGATACTCGCCGACGAGCTTGCGGGCGGCCTCGAAGTCGTCGACCTCCAGCAGCTTGGCGACCTCGCCGCCGAGGCAGGCCGAGCCGGCGATGATGCCGGTGCTGTACTTGGCCAGGAGCTGGCGGTCGAGGCGGGGCTTGTAGTAGTAGCCGTCGAGGTGGGCCTCGGTGATGATGCGGCAGAGGTTCTGGTAGCCCTCCCAGTCGCGGGCCCACAGCGTGATGTGCTTGTAGTTCTGCTCGGCCCGGCCCTCACGGTCGTACATCGACTTGCGCGCGACGTAGGCCTCGACGCCGATGATGGGCTTGATCTGCTTCTTCCTGCAGGCCCGGTAGAAGGCGATGGCGCCATAGAGCGAACCGTGGTCGGTCAGCGCGAGCGCATCGAAACCGTGGGCCGAAGCCTCGCTGACGAGGTCGTTGATACGGCCGAGTCCGTCGAGGAGGCTGAACTCCGAGTGGACGTGCAGGTGGACGAAATCGTTGGGAGCGATGGGCACGGGAGGCCATGGTAGCCGGCCCGTGCAGGTCCCGTCCGGGCCGCCGCTGGGCTGCCGTCCGAAGCCGAGCAGTCGGCTCTCTGCGGCTGGGTCCCGTGTCACAGGGCGTGGGCCAATCGACCGGCGAGGGCGGGCTCGTGCGGCATCCATCGTCGCCGGCTCGGTCTCGTGTCACAGGGCGCGGGCCAATCGACCGGCGAGGCGCGGCTACTTGGTTGCTTGTCCCCTGAGGTGGACCGCTCAGCGGCTGAGAGTCCGCCGAGTGCGGGTTGCTCGGTCGATTGGCACACGGCGAGGGACGGGCGCGCCACAGCCAAGTGCGGGGTAAGCGCGCGGAGCGAGGATGTGCCGATGCCGAGCCGCTATCGACGCATCGACGAGGGCCACCAGCACGCCGACCGGACACTCCGACGCCTGGGCGAGGAAGTCCGGATCGCTCGCCTCACGGCGGGGTGGAGCCTGCGCGAACTGGCTCGTCGGTCCGGCTACTCGCGAACGCACCTGAACCGGATCGAGCGGGGAACGGCGAGCGGCGTGTCGTTGCGTTCTCTGGAGGTCGTCTTCGCGACGCTCGGGATGGAGTTGAGCTCTCGCCCGTTCCCACAGGGCCCGCCGATCCGAGATGCCGCGCACGCTCGCCTCCTCTCGCGCTTCCGGGCGCGGCTTGCGCCGAACATCAAGCTTCGGACCGAGGTACCACTGCGGGGAGACCGCGAGCGGCGGGCATGGGACGGTGAGTTGATCGCCGGCCGCGATACCTGCAAGCTCGAGGCAGAGACAGTGCTCTACGACGTGCAGGCACAGGATCGGCGGATCGCCCGCAAGATGTCGACCGACGAGGTCGGCCGCGTCGTGCTCCTGCTCGCCGACACACGCCGCAATCGCCGGGTGCTGCGCGAGTTCCACCCGCTCATCAGCGAACGCTACCCGCTGACCACGCGGGAGATCATGGCCGAGCTTGCGGCTGGCCGACTGCCGCCGGAGAGCGGTCGGGTGATCCTCTGACGCCGAGTCAACGGTCCCGGGCAGGCTGGCCACATCGGGCCGGTGTGCGGATCGGCCCGGCACTTTACACTCTCGGGCACTGCCCAGCCGTGAACCCCGAAGGCAGACCGAAGGGAGGGCATGCCTGTGCCCACGCGCGCCCCACGATCGACGCCACCCCACACCAGTGACGCGGTCCCGCGCGCTTCGGACATCGCGCTCGCGCGGCGGCGCGAGCTCGGGCACGAAGGCGTGGTGGCGCCGGACGCCCGCGCCCGGCAGCGAACGACCCGGGGCCTCCCGCGACCGCCGTTGCGGGCCGTCTTGGCGACGCTGCTGGCCATCCCCCTCGTTCTCGGTGGTATCGGGGGCGGCGGCCAGACCGTGGCGCAAGGCGAGGAGACCCCCACGCCCACGGCCGAACCCACGCCGACCCCGGCCCCCACGCCCACGCCGACCCCCACGCCCAAGCCCACGCCCTGGCCCACGCCCGAGGGTGTCAAGGGCCTCGACGTCAGCCACTGGAACGGCACGCCGAACTTCAGCAAGCTGCGGAACGCCGGCATGCGCTTCGTGTTCTCCAAGGCCTCCCAGGGCACGTCGTTCGTCGACAGCACCTTCAAGCGCAACACGAGCGCGGCCCGGAGCGCCGGCATGCTCGCGGGGGCGTACCACTTCTTCGACTACACCAAGGGCGGCAAGGCCCAGGCGCAGCACTTCCTCAAGACCGTTCGCAACACGTCGGGCCTGAGCGCGCTCCTGCCGCTGGTCGTCGACGTCGAGACGCTGGGCTCCCTGGGCACGCCCAACAAGGCCCTCGCGAGGCAGCGGCTCCACGGGCTCATCGACGAGCTCTACGCCCAAACCGGGCGCTACCCCATGATCTACACGAGCAGGTTCATGTGGGAGAAGGTCGTGGGCTCACCCACGTCCTTCGGGAACTACAAGCTGTGGGTCGCGTGCTGGAAGTGCGACACCATCCACCTGCCCACAGGCTGGAACACGTGGCAGTTCTGGCAGGTCGGCCAGTTCAAGTTCCCCTTCGGCGCGAAGCTCGACGGCAACCTCTGGCGCTCGACCTACAACGGCCTCCAGCAGCAGAAGCAGCGGCCCATGCGGCTCGCGCGGGGAGCAGAGTGGAGCCCGACGCGTACGGTCGAGGCCGACCTGCGCGGCTTCCAGGGTTCGAGCGTCCGCTACGGCATCGGCAGCGGCGCCTGGAGCGCGTGGAAGCCCTACAAGAACCGGTTCGACCTGCGCCTGGCGCCAAAGCAGGGCAAGCAGGACGTACGGCTGCAGCTGCGCAGCCACCGCGGAGTCGAGTCTCCGGTCGTGCGCGACAGCATCAAGCTCGACGACGTCGCGCCCACCATCTGGGGACCGCGCGTGCACGTGCGCCAAGGCGTCCGCATCCAGAAGTCGGGGGCGCGCGTGCCGACCTTCGTGGACATGGGCTCCAAGGACAACGGTTCGGGGCTCAAGTCCACGACCGTGCGCGCGGACTGCCGCGGGGCCGTGTGGGCTCGGCAGACCAGGCCAACGGCCGCCAACGGCCTCAACGTCCAGCTCGACAAGAGCGCCTGCACCGTCGTGAGCCTGGCCCAGGACGAGGTCGGCAACCAACGCATCCGGAAGCTCTCGCCCGACTTCGCCATCGCCGACCTGAAGCGGGCCAACCCCAAGGCTACGTTCGTGGGCGGCTGGAAGATGCTCAAGGCCCAGGAGGCCCTGGGCCGATCGCTCGCGCGGGCCTCGGCCAGGAACGCGACGGCCAGGATCCGCTTCGAGGGCATGCAGTTCGCCGTCGTCGCCCGACGCGGTCCTGCCGGCGGGAAGCTGAGGATCATCGTCGACGAGAAGCCGGTGGCGACCGTCGATCTCTACGCCAGGAGCGGGGATCCGCGGCGCATCGTCTACGTCGGTGACGTACCCAAGGGCAAGCACGAGGTCAAGCTCAGGGCGACCGGCACCAAGCGGCCCGCTTCAAGGGGCACGACCATCTGGCTCGATGCCGTGGTCGTGCTCGACCGGCGCAAGTAGCGCCACCGCTCAGCCGGCCTTCGACCCCGTGCGCTCGGGCTCGTCGAGCCACGGCCGGTCGTTGAAGGCCTCCGAGATCGTGCGGCCGAGCCAGCCCGGTGGCTGGCGATTCGCGACCCCCTCGAGCAACCCCTGAAGCCGCCTCTCGACCTCCTCGGTCATCTCGGCGGCACCGGCCTTGCCAGCCCGATAGTCCGCCGGGTCGACCGCGTCCCCGACGCGAAGCGTGACCCGGCTGCCAAAGGAGATCCAGCGCGTGCCGATGACGGCGACCGGCAGGATCGGCGCCTTCGACAGCCTGGCGAAGTGCGCCAGTCCCGTCTCGAGCGGCAGGATCCGGCCTTCGTGGTCGCTGAGCCGGCCCTCGCCCGCGATGGCCAGGCAGGCTCCGGTCGCGAGCACGCTCACGGCCCGGCGGGTCGTGTCGATGACGTCCGCCGCGTGGGGCTGGAAGGGCACGCCCCGACGGGTCCACGTGATGATGGCGTTGCGCACCCCGGAGCCCATATCCGCTTCACGGGGGCCGAAGATGTAGAGGTCACGCTCGCGGTCGGGCCAGAAGGCGGCGAAGAAGACCGGATCCAGCCACGACGGGTGGTTGAAGCAGATGATGTACGCGCCACGACGAGGGATGCGCTCGGCGCCGAGCACGCGCGTGCGGACGTAGGCGCTGCAGAGTGCCTTGAGGAACAGCCGCACGGCGTGGTAGCGGATGCGTCCCGGCGCGGGTGGGGCGGAGATCACGAGGCTCCGACCGGATCCGCCCGTCAGGCGACGCGGGCGGTGGCCGCTCCGCTGGGCGCGCCCGTCACGATGGGCGCCTCCTGCCCGAGGAGCGCGACACGCGGCAGCTCCACGCTGGGAGCGATGCCCGCGCCATCGCGGTCGGTCTCCTCGATGAAGAGCGGCACGAGGCCCGGGTCGAACTGCGTGCCCGAGTGCCGGCGAAGCTCGTCGTAGGCCTCCTCGATGCTGCGCGCGGCACGGTAGGGGCGGCCGCGCACGATGGCGTCGAACGCGTCGGCGAGGGCCACGATGCGGGCGCCGAGCGGGATGGCCTCCCCTTTCAATCCATCGGGGTAGCCCGTGCCATCCCAGCGCTCGTGGTGGTGGCGGATGATGGGCGTGAAGTCGCGCGACATGCGCAACGGGTCGCAGATGCGCTCGCCGATCTCGGGGTGCTCGCGCATGACCCGGAACTCGTCGTCCGTCAGCGGTCCGGGCTTGTGCAGCACGTGCTCGCTGATGCCGATCTTGCCGATGTCGTGGAGCAGCGCGCCGTAGGCCACGCCCTCGAGCTCACCGTCACGGAGACCGACGTATGCAGCGAGGCGCGTGGATCGATACGCAAGGTAGCGGCAGTGGTCCTTGAGGCCCAGGTCCTTGGCCTCGACCGCGTTGGCCAGGGCGACGACGATGTCGTGGGCCTGCTCCATGCGGCGGATGACCTCGCGCGTGCGGAACGAGCTGCGCAGGCGGGCCAAGAGCTCGACCTGCTGGAAAGGCTTGGTCACGAAGTCGTCGGCGCCGGCGTCCAGCGCCGCCACCATGTCGCTCGTGGAGGTGTGCGCGGTCAGGACGATGATGGGAAGCGTGACCGTGCGCGCGTCCGCGCGCAGACGCCGGCAGATCTCGAGGCCGTCCATCCGCGGCAAGGTGAGGTCAAGGATGAGCATGTCCGGCTGGTGCTCGGTGACGGCACGCAGTCCGCTGTCACCGTCGGGCATGGCCATGACGGCGTAGCCAGCGTCGTCGAGGATCCGGCTCAGGACACGCCTGACCGCGGCATCATCCTCGATGACTGCCACGCGGGGACGGGTGTCCACCCGCTGGGCAGGGTCCTGCAAGCGATCTCCCTCCACTGCGCCACGACGACTTGACGCGGGTCCGCCGGGAAGTATAGCGAGCGTTGACCGTTGTCACCACGCCGGGACGCCCGGGCGCCGGACACCACCCTCGAACGCACGCAGCCGAACCAGTACGACCAGGCTCCTGAGGAACCCGGCGCCGGGTGCTAGCGTCTTGGCATGGTCCTCTCCCCCGGTCTCTCGTGGTCGCGGCGACACGCCCGCAGGATCGCCACGACCGGCTCGTCCCTCGCGCTCGCCGCGGCGATGGCGCTGGCGCTGCCGGCGACGCTGGCCGTGGCGCAGGGCGAGGCATCGCCGTCCCCCTCGGCTGTACCGACGGAACGGCCGGTGCCCCTCGACGAGGGCTCGCGGCCGGTCCGCGTGCGCGTGCCGTACTTCGACATCGACCTGCCCGTGGTCTGGAGCGGCCGCAAGGTGGCCGGCAACCCGCCTGGCTACCCGCTTTGCGACGTGGCCCAGTACCTCGTGGACGAAGGCCTCGATCTGCGGCTGCCCGGCGTCCCCGGTACGAGCTGGCTCTACGGCCATGCGCAGCCGGGCATGTTCCTGCCGCTCACCGAGAGCTACTTCCGGAACGGCCAGCGAGAGCTGGTGGGCCGGCTCATCAAGCTCCAGCTACGCGACGGCCGACTGCTGACGTATCGCATCACCGAGGTCGACGTCGCCTTCGACTACGGCATCGCCGAGCGGCCCAACGAGCGCCAGCAGCGGCTGGTGCTGCAGACGAGCACGGGCACCACGGGTGCGTCCCCGCGGCTGATGGTCGCCGGCCGTCTCATCGACGCGGAGTGGACCGACGAGCCGCGCCCCGAGCCCCGCCCGCGGGCCTGCTGGCAGGCGCCCGAGCCGACGCCCAGGAGCGGTGGCGTTGGCGGGAACACGAACCGGACGCCGCAGCCGACGCCCACGCCGGTCATCGAGGCGGATGACCCGGCCGACGCGATGACGCTCATCCTCGGCAGCAGCGCGATCCTGCTCGGCGCCATCATCGTGGCGGTCTACATCGTGCGCCGTCCCTAGCTTCGAGGCCGACCGCGGCGAGCAAGACCGCCGGCCCAGGGCGTACGACCCCACTCGCCTCGGCCGGACGAACAGCGGCAACGGCCGGGCCCCTCTCCGAGCCCGGCCGTCGCCGTAGGTGTGTGCTGGATCGATGGTCGCTCGCTAGCGGTTCCTGACCTCCGCGAGCTTCTCCCGGCGGATGATCAGACCCGTGCCCACGATGAGCAGGGCGCTGAGCATGAGCCAGATGGCCCAGTTCAGGAGACCACCCATCGGGTCGCCGTCGTCACCTGAGCCGAAGGCATCGGTGGCGGGCAGCATGTCCGTCGGCTTGAGCGTCGGGCTCGGGCTCGGGCTCGTGCTCGGGAACGGGGTGGTCTCGACCTCGACGACCGGTGTCTCGACGTCGTCGCAGACCTCGTCGGTCTCGGCGCTGTCGACGCAGGCGGCGTTGATCACGGAGCCCGCGAAGATGTCGTCGCGGTCGATGGTGTAGGTCCCGGTGCACTCGATGGTGCCGCCGGCGGCCAGCGAGGCGACCGGGGTGGTCGGATCGCAGGTCCAGTCGGGGATGTCAGC